>NZ_JBIIPN010000011.1:0-36365 GCF_044342615.1 Daejeonella sp.
GATTCTAAAAAACCTTTCAAAGCAGGTTTTAAAAAGACAGACGATAGATCAGGATCAAGTTTTTCATCCGAAAAAAGAAGCCCTAAAAGTTTTGGTCGTTCTGGTGGTGCTGATGAAAAATCTTCAGGTGAGCGTTCTTTTGGCAGAAAACCGCAGGGCGAAAGTTCATTTGGATCTAAACCTTATGGAAATAGACCTAGTGGCGAGAAGAGAGCTTTTGGAGAAAAGTCGCAAGGTGAAAGACCACAAAGTGCTAAACCTTATGGAAATAGACCTAGTGGTGAAAAAAGACCTTTTACAAAAGCTGCACAAGGTGATAAGCCATTCACTCCTCGTGAAGGCAAATATTCAGATAAAAATGCGCCTGTTAAGCGCTTCAACGATAAACCATTTAAATCACGCGTAAAAGAAGAATACTCATCATCCGACCGTCCGAAATTTAGGTCAGATGATAAAAAGTGGACTTCGGAGGAGCGTTTTGTTAACAAGCGAAGTAAAAAGCCTGCAGTTGTTAAAAGTGATGACGGACTAATCCGATTAAATCGTTTTATTGCCAACGCGGGTATTTGCTCCAGGCGTAAGGCAGATGAGCTTATAGCGGCAGGGGTAGTTTCTGTGAATGGGGAGCCTGTTACTGAGTTGGGCTTCAAAGTTGATCCCGCAAAGGATTCGGTTCGCTATAATGGTGAGGCGCTAAAACGTGAAAAGAATGTTTACGTGCTTTTAAATAAGCCAAAAGATTATATCACAACAACAGATGATCCGCAAGAGCGTAAGACTGTCATGAGTTTGGTTGAAAAAGCATCGCGTGAACGTATTTATCCTGTTGGGCGTTTAGATCGTAATACTACCGGACTATTATTAATGACAAATGATGGGGATCTGGCAGAAAAATTGTCGCATCCACGAAATAATATTACCAAGCTTTATCAAGTTGAATTAAATAAGAGTTTATCTCAAGGTGATATGAATAAAATTTTATTTGGTATTGAGCTTGAAGATGGTGTTATTAAGCCAGATGCGGTGAGTTATGTGGCTGGTGGAAGTAAAAAGGAAGTCGGAATTCAAATCCATAGTGGTAAAAACAGAGTTGTTCGTCGAATTTTCGAAAGCTTGGGCTATGAAGTGGTTAAACTTGACCGAGTTGTTTATTCAAACTTGACTAAAAAAGATCTTCCACGTGGCAGATGGAGATATCTTGAAGAAAAAGAAATTATTCAGTTGAAACACTTAATAAAATAAGAGTACATGCCTTCAGCGAAAACTGAGGGCATTTTTGTTAATTTGCACCATGATCCTTACCGATACACATACCCACTTATATTACGAAAAAGATCCGGAATTACGCGACCAGCTTATGCAAAGATGCCTTGAAAATAAGGTTAGTCGGTTATTTCTTCCAAATGTTGATTCTGAGTCTATTCCCTTAGTTTTTAGCCTATCAGAGCAGTACCCAGAAAATTGTTTCCCAATGTTAGGCCTTCATCCTTGTGATGTAAAAGATAATTTTAAAGAAGAACTAACCTTTATTGAACAGGAAATTGCACAAAGAAAAATTTATGCCATCGGCGAAATTGGAATTGACCTGCATTGGGATAAAACAACATTGAGCATTCAACAGGAGGCTTTTAGAATACAAATTGCTTGGGCAAAGAAATTGGATTTGCCGATTGTTATTCATTGCCGTGAAGCTTTTGATGAGATATTTGAAATAATATGCGAATTAAAAGATGAAAAGTTGAGGGGCATATTTCATTGTTTTTCAGGAACATTAGAGCAGGCAGAGAAGGTGATAGATCTTGGCTTTTACCTTGGAATTGGGGGAGTGCTTACCTATAAAAATTCGGGATTGGATAAAGTTGTTGAGCAGATTTCATTAGATTATCTTGTTCTTGAGACAGATTCTCCCTATTTAACCCCTGTTCCCTTTCGTGGGAAGACCAATGAGAGCAGTTATTTAATTTATGTAGCACAAAAATTGGCAGATATTAAGCAAATTAGCATTGAAAGTTTAGCTGAAATTACAACGCATAATTCTAAATTGGTGTTTGGAGTCTAAATTTGCTCCTAAATCTCTTTTTTTATCGTTAAATTCAGCTTAATCGTACAATTTTATATATTTTTAAGCCGAAACATTAATTTAGGAATCCATGACCAATGTTCTGATTATCTATACTGGGGGTACCATCGGTATGATTAATGATCCAAATTCGGGGGTGCTTGTCCCCTTTAATTTTGAGCAGATTACAGACCATGTTCCCGAATTAAAAAGATTAAAATATAAATTTAAGGTACACTCATTTGATCCTTTAATCGACTCCTCCAATATGAGTCCGGAGGTGTACAAAGAAATTGCTCAACTCATTCAAAAGGAATACGAAAATTACGATGGATTTGTGGTTCTACATGGTTCAGATACGATGTCATTTACGGCATCAGCCTTGAGCTTTATGATTGAAAACCTGACCAAGCCAGTAATTTTCACGGGTTCACAATTGCCTGTTAACGGAATTCGAACAGATGCCAAGGAGAATTTGATTACAGCCTTAGAGATTGCCGCTGAAAAACGTAAAGGCAAGGCGATGGTTCCAGAAGTATGTATTTATTTTGATTATAAACTATTTAGAGCTAATCGCTCTTTTAAATATAATTCGGAGAAGTTTGAGGCTTTCAGATCACCTAACTATCCCGTTCTTGCTGAAGCTGGTGTTTACTTAAGATTTAATAGAAACGATATTTTAAAACCTAGTGCTGAGCCAATTAAGTTCCATACCAAGTTGGATAGCGCAATTGGTATTTTGAAACTTTACCCTGGAATTAGTCCTGAAATAGTAAAATCCGCACTCTCTGCAAATTGCAAAGCTATCATTATGGAGACTTTTGGGTCGGGGAATACATCAACACAAAAGTGGTTTTTGGATTTATTACGAGATGCCATAAAATCAGGAAAGTTAATCCTAAATATTTCCCAATGCAAGGTTGGAACTGTTGAACTTGGTCGCTATGAAACCAGCAGAGAACTCAAAGAAATGGGGGTGGTAAACGGCTATGATATGACATTTGAAGCGGCAGTAACCAAACTTATGTATCTTTTGGGGAATGTAAAAAGCAATAAAAAAATTGCTGAATACCTAGAAACTGATCTTAGGGGAGAATTAACTATATATTAAAAATATATCTAATTTATATATTTTATATCTTTTTTATTGATATAAAGAGCAATTTATTCCTCATTTCTAAGAAATTTCCTTAATCCTATCAAATAATCATAAACGCTAGAGACAAATTATTCCGTTTTTTTTTATAGGTTTAATCATTCAATCTTTAACGTTTATGCAAAACCTTGACTATTTAGTATTCTTTGTCTATTTTATAATTGTTAGTGCTTATGGATTATACGTGTACAAGAAAAAGAAGCACGAAGATTCTAAAGATTATTTTTTAGCAAAAGATTCACTAACCTGGTGGGCCATTGGCGCTTCACTTATAGCATCCAATATTTCAGCTGAGCAATTTATTGGCATGAGTGGTTCCGGATTTACCATGGGGCTTGCTATTGCGGCTTATGAGTGGCTTGCGGCAATTACCTTGATTGTTGTAGCTGTATTTTTCATTCCTATTTATCTCAAGAATAAGATTTATACCATGCCTCAATTTTTAAAAACGAGGTATAATGATACGGTGGCCATGATTATGGCAGTGTTTTGGCTGCTTTTATATATTGTAGTAAACCTAACATCCATACTCTTTCTGGGGGCATTGGCAATTAGCAGTATTTCGGGTTTAGATTTCGGATTTTGTATGATGGCTTTGGCGGTATTTGCCGTGGTAATTACCCTTGGTGGGATGAATGTAATTGGCTATACCGACGTGATACAGGTTGTATTTTTGATTTTGGGAGGTTTAGTAACTACTTACCTTGCTCTAGATCTTGTGGCCGAGCACTATGGCTCATCTGGAGCGTTAAATGGTTTTAATTTGATGACGGAGAATTCTGCGGATCATTTTAAGATGATTTTCAAGAAAGATGATCCATACTACATGGATTTACCTGGCCTGGCGGTACTTGTTGGCGGTATGTGGATTGTTAACTTGAATTATTGGGGTTGTAATCAATACATTACGCAAAGGGCGCTTGGCGCGGATTTGCAGACTGCACGTAGCGGGATTTTATTTGCCGCTTTCCTTAAATTATTGATGCCTGTGATTGTGGTTTTACCAGGTATTGCCGCATTTGTACTCTATAAGGAAGGGGTATTTAGTACAGAAATGACTTTGAATGGAGAAGTGATGGCTGACCGTGCTTATCCAGTATTATTGAATTTATTGCCGGTAGGGCTCAAGGGACTGTCATTTGCGGCATTAACTGCTGCGGTAGTGGCTTCATTGGCAGGAAAAGCAAACAGTATTGCTACCATTTTTACTTTAGATATCTATAAGAAGAAAATAAATCCAGCAGCTAGCGAAGAGAAACAAGTGCAAGTTGGTAGGATTGTGATTATTCTTTCCATGATTATGGCAGTTGCTATTGCCCCATATTTGGGAATTGATAAAAAAGGAGGATTCCAATACATTCAAGAATATACTGGCTTTGTATCACCGGGAATTTTTGCCATGTTTATTTTGGGCTTCTTTTGGAAGAAAACCACCTCAAATGCTGCTTTATTTGCAACTATTGGCGGTTTTGTCTTGTCGGTGCTCTTTAAAATCTCACCAGATTATATCGATTTAGAATTCCTTTATGCTTCTGGTTATGCTATTCCAAATGCAGATGGAGTTTATGAAATTCCATTTATTGACCGTATGGGTTTTGTGTTCTTGATTTGTGTGATGCTCATGTTCTTTATCAGTATCTATGAAAATAGAAATGGTGTTAAACCTAAAGGATTAGAAGTGGATAGCAACATGTTTAAGCCTACAGCAGCATTCACAGTTGGTGCATTAATCGTAATCGGTTTTGTAGCAGCGATGTACGGTATTTATTGGTAAAAAATGAAACTCGATTCTTTAGAAAAGGTTAAAAAATACCTGATTTTAGAGGGTTTGGTGTATCCTGAGGATGAAGTACAGGTGGTGCATTTGCTTGGAGGTGTTTCTTGTAAGGTTTGGAAGATTACCCGTAATAATGATCAATGGGTGCTCAAACAGGCATTAGAAAAATTAGATGTAGAGGCCGATTGGTTTTCTGATGTGGAGCGTATCCACAGGGAGCATGAGGTGATGCATCAAATAGAACGAATAATTTCCGATTCCGATATCCCAAAAATAATACATGTTGATTATAAGAATCACGTGTACATGATGAGTTTTGTGAGGGATGCTTCCGATACCTGGAAAAGTGAGATGATGCGGGGTATTTTTAATCCTGAATGTGCAAAGAGTGCCGGCACATTGCTCAGTAAAATTCATGGATTTAGCCATAAAATTGATAAAAAGCATCAGTCGGAATTTAAAGATCAAAGCTATTTTATTCAGCTGCGAATTGAGGCATTTCATCGGTTTTTAATTCAAAAATATCCTGAAATTCAAGCAGATATCAATCAATTGATTGATGAGCTCACGCTAGAAAAAACCTGCTTGGTGCATGGAGATTTTTCTCCCAAGAATATGCTGGTTAAAGCGAACGGTGAAATAGTGCTTTTAGATTTTGAGGTAGCACATTGGGGAAATCCGGTTTTTGACCTTGCTTATTGTTTGGGGCATCTAATGTTAAAGGCCTGGCATTTACACAAAGTGGATGAAATTTTTGAGCTAATGATATTATTTTTTGATTCTTATGGATTAAAAGTGAAAAATTTAATTCCTCATTTAGGCTTAATGCTATTGGCGCGAATGGATGGGAAATCGCCAATAAATTATATTCAGGATCCAAAATTGAAGGATCAGATTAGGTCAATTGCAATTGGTTGGATAAGGAATCGGACTGAGATAGCTGATTTGGCTGAAGAGATAAGGGTGAAATTGATTTTGGTTAAATAAATAATGATTGATGAATTATATTCTTGAAACAGAGAGATTAGCATTGCGTGAGTTAAATGAAAATGATGCTTCGTTTATTCTCGAATTATTAAATACTGATGGATGGTTAAAATATATTGGAGATAGAAATGTTAAATCAGAGGATCAGGCAAGCGATTATCTCATGAATGGCCCTATTAAAAGTTATAAGGATAATGGCTATGGATTATATTTAGTTGAACTTAAAAGCGAGAAGATTCCTATTGGTATGTGTGGGATAATTAAGCGTGATAATTTGGAATTACCTGATATTGGTTATGCATTTTTACCGATGTATTATGGACTTGGATATGCTTTTGAAGCAGCTAAACAGACATTAAATTATGCTGAGTTTAACTTGAATCTAAACAAGATTTTAGCCATCACAAACCCTGATAATTTTTCATCTATCAAGCTATTGGAAAAATTGGGATTTGCTTTTCAAAAATTTATAAAAGCACCACATGATGGTGCTGAGCTTAGGTTATTTAGTAAGATTCTTGGAAAATAATTAAAACAAAATCCTTCCAGAGTTAATCCATAACGCAATTATAGATTTTTAATGCCCATCAAAATCTATTCATTTATTGGAAACAATAATCTAAGTGCATTAAATACCGCTTGATGCGTGATTGTGCCATGATTTTCTTCTGGTAAATAGTCGAATACTATATGAAGGTTTTTGCTTTTGGAGCTTTTTAGTTTTTCTGTAAGCAGATTTGCATCTACTTCCATCACGCGTGGAATATCAGTAGGGGTGAGCCCTTCTTTACCCACTCCAATGTACACATCTGTCTGGTTAACAAAGGTTTCATTAAAAATTTCGGATGGATGATTAAGTAGGGAGGCATTATCCCACCATAAACTCGGACTTATAATCACGTATTTGTTGAAAAGCTTAGGCTTTTTTAGGAGAATTTCAGTGGCTAATAAACCCCCAAAGGACTGCCCGATGATCATTTTTGAATCAGTTGTTCTGAAATTTTGATTCATATAGGGTTGCAATTCCTTTTCAATGAAGGCGATGAATTTCTCAGATTTCCCAGTCGTTGGAAACTGTTTTAAATCCTTTTGATTACTTGTGGGATAGGTAAAATCTCTTTTTCTATCCACATTTGCGATTCCTACCACTATTGATTTCGGAACACGGTTTACCCAAGAAAAATTATTGAACTGGAATAATCCAGCAACATGGATAAAATCCTCGTCTGCGGACCCATCCAAGAGGTAAATTACAGGGTAAGTACTTTTTTCGTCTTCTTTATATCCTTCAGGCAAGTAGATATTGAGAATTCTTGTTTCAGCAAGTTCTTTAGAAAAAATTTCATCTATTTGTCCTAAAACAAAAGCTTTACTACGGGTTTCAGGCTTCGATTGTGCAAATGTGATGCTAGAAAATAATATGAATACTAAAGATAACGTGGTTCTCATTAATTTTTTTACGTTTTTGTTCCAAATTTATCTAAAATATTGTTCTAAAATGGGTGTGGTTATAAAAAATGAGTTTTATTTAATCTACATAAGCAATGCAATCTATCTGCACTAAAATACCATCACGACCCATTTGATCTACTCCGCACCCTGTGTATGAGCGGACTGGCGCTGGGTCAGGGAAAAATCCGCGGTAAGCCTCGTTCAAAGCGGCAATATTTTGATTCGGTTCTGCTACTGTCATGTGCACTTTTAACACATTGGCCATGGATGAGCCTGCTTCTTCCAAAACTTCTTTCATTGTTGTTAGTGCGCTATGAATTTGGACTTTAATATCGCCCGGTTCTGCTCTTCTTTCGGCATACCAACCACCTATTCCCGAAAGGAATAATAAATGGCCGGAGCGTATGCACCCTGAAAGTACGGATGCGGGCTTATTCGCGCCAGACACTGTAGGATTGGTATTCCCACCGCTATTACTTTTACGAATAACTTGTTTCTTTGGGGTCCATTGTTGCCTTTTCGGTTTTTCTTGTGCTTGTCCATCTTGCGGAATTACCGCTACAGCTCCTGCTAAAGGTAAAATGGAAAGGCTTTTTAATACATTTCTGCGATTCATAAATTTTTTCTTGAATAATTTAATCAACGTATGCGATACAACTCACTTGGCAAAGAATGCCATCACGACCCATCTGGCTTGTCTTGGAGCCACTATAGGATCTCGTCGGAGGATTTTCCGGGAAGAATTCCTGATAGGCTTCATTTAGGGCAGGTATGTTTTTGTTGGGATCAGCCACTGTCATTTGAATTTTTAATACGTTCGACATGGAAGAGCCTGCACCCTCAAGAATTCCTTTCATAGTATTTAAAACACTTCTAATTTGTACTTTTATATCACCTGGTTCGGCACGTTGGCGTGCATACCAACCACCAATGCCTCCAATAAATAATAAATTTCCAGAGCGTATGCAGGAGCCTGCAGCTGTTTTGATAAGTTCTTTTTTGGGGAACCATTCATCAGAATTAGCTTTATCAGTAGGATTTTCCGACAGCAATTGTTTTCCCACCACGGCACCGGTACTAGCCACCAAAGGTAAAATACTTAGGCCTTTCAATATTTCTCTGCGTTTCATAATCAGCAAATTATAATTAAATATAACAATTTGTGATTATTTAAAATAGCGGAGTTTATTGACTGAAATGTAATTTTTGAAAGAAATTTTATAACTAGAAAACGCTTAACTACGAGAAAATTCGTGCGAAATGATTCTCCAGGTGGTTACGCATAGCATTTCTAAAGGCCTCAGCATCTCTACATTCAATAATATCCACTAATTCCTTGTGTGAGGCGTATTTTTTGTTATCCATGGGTTTTTTTAACAAACCACTTAAGTGGACATAGTTAAAAACGGGAAGTAAGAGTTTTTGGAATTTTTTTAAGGTTTCGTTTCTGGTAATTTCATAGAGTTTACCGTGGAATTTAATCTCCTCTTCAATTAAAAACAAGGTATCATAAGATCTAGGAGGATCATTTGCAACTATCTGACGCAAGTCTTTAATGTCTTGATCTGTAACACGTTCAACAATAAAATCGGCCATACCAATTTCCAAAGACAAGCGCATCTCGAAAATCTCCTTTAATGTCTCATCGTCTAAAAGCCTGGGATCCATGCTTTTACCGATTATTGAGATTATATCGGGACTTGTAATTACGGAACCTTTTTTCTTTTTAGATTCTAGTAATCCGATCATGCGTAACCTTGATAAAGCTTCTCGAATAACAGTGCGACTAACGCCTAGAGCAGCGGATAGCTCTAGCTCTTTAGGGATAGAATCACCAACTTTTAGGCTCTTTTCAGTTAAAAATTCAATAATTCTCTTCTCAACACGATCAACCAGTGAGGTGTTATCAATCTTTTGAAGTTCCTTATCGCTATTAATGCTTTTCATATTTTGACGCAATTTATTAAAAATCATGGTTTTATTAAACCATTTTATTTTTCCAAGCAATAAAAAAAATGGGTCTAAAATTTGGAAATGTAAAATTAAAAAAACAAGTTTGTATTATGTCGTACATAATACAAAATAATTAAAGAATTATGAAATCAAAAAATACCTTATTAAGGTGCTTGTTTACGGTAATTGCACTTTTGCTTTTTACCGTTGCACAAGCTCAAACTGGTAAAATTTCAGGTCGTGTCGTTTCGGATGACGACAAGCTACCATTACCGGGAGTAACAGTTCAAGTCAAGGGTAAAGCAACTCTTAGTCAGACGGATGCCAATGGAGATTACTCTATTTCAGCAGGTCAGGGAGATGTTTTACTTTTCCGTTTTGTTGGGTTTTTAAACCTAGAAATTCCGGTTGGAACATCTAGTGTGGTGAATGCTTCACTCAGGATGGATTTATCTCAGTTAGATGAGATAGTTGTTTTGGGTTATGGTACCCAAAAAAGATCAACCATTACTGGTTCGGTATCTAAATTAGATCCTAAAGTATTGGAAACTGGTGTTCGTTCTAATCCGGCATCTGCCTTAGCGGGAACAATTCCTGGATTAAGAGTTCAGCAAACATCCGGGAGACCGGGCGCTGTTCCGAATATTGTATTACGTGGGGGAACCTCTTACGGAGGTGCTGGTTCTCCATTAGTTATGGTAGATGGTTTAATTCGCAGTGGATTCAGTGATATCAATCAAGATGATATTGAATCTATCGAGGTATTAAAAGATGCGTCTGCAACAGCAATTTATGGTGCAAGAGCAAATAATGGAGTTATATTAATAACTACTAAATCTGGTAAAGACGGTGTATCAAACATTACTTTTAAAGGCAAAACGGGTGTTAATAAATTAAACATTCCATTTAACTTCTTAAATGCTAGAGATTATTTGTATTGGGCGAGAAAAGCGATTCAAACTTCTGGTATATATGAGCCGAGTCGTTTAACGCAATTAACATCAACGGGTCCGTTCGGTACTGGAAACTTATTCAAAGATGCAGCTGGTAATTTCTTAGATGGAAATGTAACTGGTAATGCCGTTTGGAGTACCATGTTTTTAGATGACGTCAACAAAGTAAAGTTACAAGATGGTTGGGAGACAATGATTGATCCAGTTACGGGAAGAGAATTGATTTTCAACAATTTTAGTTATAAAGATTATGCTATACGTGATCAGGCTCTTACCCAAGATTATAATGTTTCCATGACTGGTGGTAACAAAAATGGAAGTTATTATGCTGGTTTAGGAGCATATGATGAAGCAGGTATGCCAATCAATACTTTTTACAAGCGTTTAACTTTTGTATTTAACGGAGACTATAAGATTAAGCCTTGGTTAACGTCAACTTCCAATTTAAACTTTGCGGATGCTAAATGGCGTGATTCACCAGCTAATGGTGAGGGGAATTATTTGACTCGTGCTTTAGGAGCTCCTCCAACAATGCGCGGATTTAATGAAAAAGGTGATTTATTGGTAGGTCGTGATTATCAAGATGGAAATCCAGCAGTTAGTGATGATAAATTTATAAGAAGAAATAACACTAATAAATTTACTTTATCACAAGCTTTCAAAGTTAATTTCCTTCCTAATTTAAGCTTTAGAGCAAGTGGAAACTTTTACTATGATGAAGGTTTTAACGAAGCATTTGACAGAGATTTCTTACGTTCTCCAGGAAATACTAGTGTAACTCGTTCAAGTAGTGCTGCCTTTGGTCGTACTCTTAATCAAACTTTTAACGGAGTATTGAATTACCGTGCTACTTTATTAGATAAGCATCATTTTGATGTGATGGCAGGGACTGAATTTTTTGATAGTTATTCTAAAGGACTTTCAGCTTCTGGTTCTGGAGCGCCTTCAGATGATTTCATGGACCTTGCTTTAACTAATTCTGATAAGGATAGACGTGCAATTGATACTTACCACAATAGAGAAACAATCTTGTCTTTCTTTAGTCGCGCGAATTACGATTATGACGAAAAGTATCTATTAACATTAACATTACGTCGTGATGGTTATTCAAGATTAATTAATAATCGTTGGGGTAATTTCCCGGGTATTTCAGCTGGTTGGAATATTCATAAAGAAGATTTCTTTAAATCCTTTACAAATGTTGTAAACTCTTTAAAATTAAGAGCTAGTTACGGTGAAAACGGAAACGTGAGTGGAATTAGTCAGTATGGTTTACAAGGTTCATACTCAACAAATAAATACGATGGTAGAGTAGGTTATCTTGCTGGTGGATTGCCATTCCCTAATTTGTTATGGGAGCGTTCTTCGACTTATGAATTTGGTATAGAATCACGCTTATTAGATAGAATTGACTTATCGATTGCTTATTATGATCGTAAAACATCTGATAAGATATCAAGCTTTACCTTACCTGCAACTTCCGGATTTACTTCATTAACTACAAATAATGGAAGCATGCAAAATAGAGGTGTGGAAATTGACTTAAATTATAATGCATTAAGGACTAGCGATTGGACTGTTAATTTCTCAGCAAATATGGCCTATAACTCCAATAAAGTATTAAAATTACCTGATAATGGTTTGTTGAATAACCGTATTGGAGGTTTTGAAGTTTATGATCCTAAAACTGGTCAACTAGTATTTGTTGGTGGAACTCAGGAAGGGCAAGATCCAAATGTGGCTTATGCTTATGTAGCTCAAGGTCTTTACAGAACTCAGGCAGATCTAGATAATCATGCAAACAGAAGCGATCTTTTAGGTGCTAAAGTTTTAGTTGGTCCCGGTATTTATAGTGGAATGACCGCCGCTCAAAAAGCAACAGTATTCCCAATTGCATTGGGTGATGTGCAATGGCAGGATGTTAATGGCGATGGAACCATTAACTCTTTCGACCGTGTAAAAATGGGAAGAACTGTCCCTCAATGGATTGGTGGATTTGGAGCTAATGTTAAATATAAAAGCTTAGCACTATCGTCACGTTTTGATTATGCATTAGGTTTTGTTTCTTATGATGGACCGCGTGCATGGTTTTTAAGTAATGCTCAGGGTACATTTAATACTACTGATGAAGTATTTAATACCTACACTCCTGAAAACACAAATGCTAAATACCCAACCTATTATTGGGCAGATCAATTGTATAAAAATAATACGTTCAGAGAGTCTAGTATGTTTTATAAAAAAGGTGATTATTTAGCATTGAGAGAAGTGAATTTAACTTATTCATTACCAAAAAATTGGGCGAACAAAGTAAAGAGCCAGAATATTAATTTATCTGTTTCTGGTCAGAATTTAGCTTATTTCAGTGAGTCAACTTTATACTCTCCAGAATCTGGAAGTATCGGAATTGGCGGTTCAGGAGGTTATCCACTACCAAGGATTTTAATTTTTGGTGCTCAGCTAACATTTTAAAGAATAATGAAAATGTAAAACGGGGATTCCCAAATTCATTTCAAATTAAATAAAACATAAAATGAAAAAATTATATAAAAGTGTATTAAGCATCCTGCTGATTGTAACTTTCAGCGCATGCCAAAAGCTGGATTTAGCACCAGAAGATTATTTTGCTAGTGAGAGTTTCTGGAAGACTCCAGCACAAGTAGATGGGGCAATGATTGGATTACATACTCAATTGAGAGGCTTCCAATTCACCATTTTTACTCTTGGTGAACTTAGAGGGGGCACCTTACGTGAAGGAACTAGCTTTACAGGAACAGCATCTCTTAACTCCGCTGCTGTAATTCGTCAGGATATTCGTGAGTCATCTCCTGGAATTTCTGGTTGGGCAGGTTTTTATGGCCCTATTTTTCAGGTAAATAATTTTATTTTTCAGGTAGAAAAAGCAGATTATTTAAGTGCTGTAGATAAGGCCTACTACTTAGGTCAGGCTTATGGATTAAGAGCTTATTATTATTTCCATTTATACCGTACCTATGGTAGAGTACCTTTAGCCCTTGAGCCAAAGGTAATTACAAATACTCCTACTACCTCTCAAGATGCCTATCTTCCAAGAGCTAAAACTGAACAAGAAACGTTAGATTTTATTAAAAGTGATGTAAATAAATCTGTAGCAAGTTTTGCTGGTAACTATACCACTAAGCTTCAAAAGGCGCAATGGTCTTTAGGAGCGAGCCAGATGTTGCAATCAGAAGTTTATTTATGGTCTGCAAAAGTAAAAGTTGATGGTGTTGCACCAACGCCAACTGCTTCTGCTTCTGATTTAACAATTGCTCGAACAGCTGTTGAGCAAGTAATTTCTAAATATACTCTACTTCCATCTTTTGCTAATGTGTTTAAATCTGCATCCATTTCTGCTAGCCGTGGTAACAATGAAATTATTTTTGCTATGAGATATCAGCAGGGTGAAGCGACTAATAGTTTTGGTCAATTTATCTATGCTATTACAGACCCATTGACTGGTTATGTGGATGATAAAGGAGTAGCTATTCCTTCGAGTGATCCATTACAAGTTGCTGGAGGAGGAACAATTATTCGTTATGAATACAAGTATGATCTTTATGCTAAATACGATGTAACGGATACTCGTGCTAATGCAACTTTCTTGAATTTCAATAAAGGGACAGTTAAAGCCACTAATCTTCGTAAATTTTTAGGAGTTTTTGTTGAAGGGGCTCGTAGCTTTTCGGATGATTTTCCTGTTTATCGATTAGCAGAGGCTTATTTGATTTTAGCAGAAATTAAAAATAAGCAAAATCAAAGTCCTGCGGCAGAGATAAATATTATCAGAGCGCGCGCTCATGGATCAGCTGCACCTGTTTTTGTTAGTGGAACTTTTGAACAAAATGAATTGGCTATTTTTGAAGAAAGAGGCAAGGAGTTTGTTGCAGAAGGGAAGCGTTGGTATGATTTACGTCGTATGCAAGATGCTTCTGGCGAGCCACTTGTATTTAGAAGAGATCTTCCACTTGTAGGAGTTCTAAATAGTGCTACCGAGGCTTATAAAGTCCTTTGGCCAATAGATAGAAGCACTTTAACAAGCGATGAAACATTGAAAAATGATCAGAACGCAGGTTATCCTGGCACCTAAACCATTAATCAATAGTAGAAGCTGCAAAGCAGCTTCTACTATTTAAAATACTCCAAAATTGATAGGCTTTCTATGCTTCATCGAATCAGTTTTTTTAATAATAAATCAAATATTATTGATATCTCTGATAAATTTTCTAATATAGCAAAGCACATTAATGTTGCTTGAATTAATATAGTCAAATGAAAAATCATTTACAAGGTCTAATTTCTGCTCCTTTTACACCCTTCCATGCCGATGGACAGCTAAATCTGTCGATTATACCAGATTATTATCGTTTTTTAAAGTCGAACGGGGTAATAGGTGCCTTTATTTGTGGTTCAACTGGTGAAGGGGTTTCGCTTACACTTGCCGAAAAGAAATTAGTCGCAGAGGCTTGGGCAGCATGCTCCAATCATGATGAAGACTTTAAAGTGATGATGTTTCTTGGTGGAACATGTATCGCTGATTGCATTGATCTCGCAAAGCATTCTTATGAAATAGGCTTATACGCGGTGTCTTTTACAGCTCCTTTTTATTTTAAGCCTGCAAATGCACAAATGCTAGCCTCTTGTTGCAAAGCAATTGCGGATCAGATTCCGAATATGCCATTCTATTATTACCATATCCCAGTCTTGACGGGGGGCAATATTGCCATGTTCGATCTTCTTAAGGCAATTGATGGTTTAATCCCAAATTTTGCTGGAATTAAATATACGCATGAAGATTTTATGGATTTCCAATCCTGTATGAGCTTTCAAAACGGCAAATATGAAATGATGTGGGGAAGAGATGAAAACATGCTTTCTGCTCTTGTTTTAGGTAACAAAGCTTCTATTGGAAGTACCTTCAATTACATCGCTCCTTTATACACTGCTTTAATCGCTGCATTTAATGAAAATGATACGAAGAAAGCAAGCGAATTACAACAATTATCAATCAATTTTATTCGTTTACTGGGTAAATATGGCGGAATTTCTGTCGGTAAGGCTTATATGAAATTGGCCGGAATTGATTGTGGTGAATTTAGGCTTCCTGTAAGAAATATGAGTGCTCAAGATTTTGAAGCCTTTAAATTGGATGTTTTGGCACTTAACTTCGATCAGTTTAAATCGCAAAAAACTTAATTAATCATGAATAAGTATCTTATTCTTCCTATTATTTTTATTATGCTTATTCAAACAGAAGTTTTTTCTCAAAAAAATGCCAATATTTCCATTCGCTGGGAAAATATTGCCACTTTAAAAAAATCAGACGGTAGTAATTCCATAGGTGTTGCTGGCGCTATTAATGCCCTAGATGGTCAGTCGTTAATAATCGCTGGAGGTGCTAATTTCCCTGATAAAATGCCTTGGGAAGGTGGTAAAAAGGACTATTCGGATGAAATTCATATTCTTCAAAAGTTCGAAAATAAATATGAATGGAATAGAAAGTTTAATGCAAAATTGCCATTTCCAATTGCTTATTGTGGCAATACTTCTACCCCTAGAGGTGTAGTTTATGCAGGTGGAGAAAATGATAATGGACTTTCAAAAAAAACCTTTTTGATAAACTTTTTCTCTCAGTCTGATCAAATTGATATCAATGAATTACCTGATTTGCCCAATGCCCTAACCAATATTTTTCTAACTTCTATTGGAAATAAGGTGTATGCGATAGGCGGCGATGGACCAGTGAATTCATCCCAAGCATTTTTATGCCTCGATCTTGATAATTTAAAGAATGGATGGATTAAGCTAGCAGATTTGCCAATTGCCCTCGCAAATTCGGCAGTTGTAGTGCAAAATGGGCCAAATGGACAAAATATTTATGTGATTGGGGGGCGCTCAAAAGATCCTTCAGGCATCAGTAAGTTAAATAATACCCTGCTTATTTATGATTTTAAGGCTAAATCCTGGACTTACGGCGCTGCGATTTCGGATGGTTTGAGTACGCTTAATTTTTCTGCAGGGACAGCTACATCGCTTTCTGATCATTTTATATTGATTAGCGGCGGGGATAATGGAATTATCTTCAACAAGATAGAAACCTATCTTAGTCAGATAGCACAAGCCAAAAATCCTGAAGAAAAGGAAGTTTTACTTGCCAAGAAGAATGATTTAGTAATCAATCATCAAGGCTTCGACCGAAAATTATTAGTTTATAATACCCTTTCAAATGAGTGGTTTAAAAATGGTGATCTACCCTTTATGCCACATGTAACAAGTACAGCTACCAAATGGGGTGAAAACATCATTTTATCAAGTGGCGAAATAAAACCGGGCATTCGGACTCCCAATATTATGCTAGGAAAAGTAGTACAAACTAATTAAAACTCAAATGAACTCGAAAAATTATCCCTGGATATTGGTAGGCCTACTTTGGGTGGTTGCCCTTTTAAATTATATGGATAGGCAGATTTTGGCCACCATGCGCCCAGCTATGCAGGTTGATATAATAGAGCTTCAATCGGCGACAAGCTTCGGTTATTTAATGGCTATTTTCCTCTGGATATATGGCTTTATGAGTCCCATTTCTGGGATGATTGCCGATAAAATGAGCCGTAAGTGGTTGATAATCGGTAGTTTATTTGTTTGGTCAGGTGTTACCTTTGCCATGGGATATGCCACTACTTTTAATCAACTTTATGTCTTAAGAGCCATCATGGGTGTGAGTGAAGCGCTTTATATTCCCGCTGGATTATCCTTAATTGCCGATTTTCATAGTCCGAAAACCCGATCCCTGGCCGTTGGTATTCACATGACTGGTTTGTACATGGGGCAAGCCCTTGGAGGCTTTGGTGCTACTGTAGCGAGTGCTTATTCATGGCAGACCACCTTTCATACCTTCGGTTTCATTGGAATTGTGTATTCATTGATATTAATATTTTTCTTGCGTGATAAAATTGCTACTAGCGAGCCTGCTCAAGACAAAGATCACATTCAAATTAAAAAAGGGACATCATTATTTAGCGGTATAGCCCTGCTATTTACCAATATTTCTTTTTGGATTATTCTCTTTTACTTCGCAATACCTAGTCTGCCAGGATGGGCCACCAAAAATTGGCTTCCCACTTTATTTGCAGAAAATCTAGATATTCCGATGACCTTGGCGGGACCTTTATCCACTATTACTATTGCAGCTTCATCTTTTGTAGGTGTAATTTTTGGAGGTATCCTTTCCGACCGTTGGGTACAGAAAAACCTAAAAGGTAGAATTTATACCAGTGCGATTGGCCTAGGCTTAACCATTCCTTCTTTGCTTTTATTAGGCTTTGGTACAAGTTTGATTCACGTTATTGGTGCTGGTGTTTGCTTTGGGATAGGATTTGGGATGTTTGATGCCAATAATATGCCTATTCTTTGTCAGTTTGTATCCGCAAAGCACCGCGCCACGGCCTATGGCGTGATGAACATGACTGGAGTGTTTGCTGGTGCCTACATCACAAATCTACTTGGAAAATCAACTGATGCGGGAAATTTGGGTCAGGATTTTGCTATGCTCGCAGTGATTGTTTTGGTGGCGCTAATTATTCAACTTTCATTTTTGAGGCCTAAGTTTAATGATTTTGTGGGGTAGGAGTGCTTAGGAATTAATATTGTATTTTAACGAAGGTCCCTCACCTGCGGAAGGGCAGGTTTCGTGATGACATCGTTTTTTAAACGCCATACACCTGTCATCCCGAACGTTTGAGGGAAAAAGTGAAAAGGCTATGTATCGTCCTAAAAAATTTTGCTTTTTTGATTTAATCCTACAATCCATTTACTTTATTTTATTATCCTGAATTGGGTTTACAATTTTTGGGTGTCTGGATACTCCAATTATTTGGTAATCCGTTGGGAAGCTGGCGCCGAAACTAACCGATAGTGGTGAAATGCTCCGTAAGCAAAAAGATCTAACCGCATTTTTTTCTAACCGTCTGTTATTATATTTTTGAAGGATGAAAAAAAATATCTTTCTTTTTCTTCTGATAGTTCTGGGGACCAGTGCATATTCCCAGAAAATTTTGCTCCATGGAAATGATTTAGATAGAATAGAGAAAGCATGCAATCTTATTAAAATCCATGACCCCATCATCTATGAGTCTATGGTTATCCATTCGATAATTCAATCCTATGGACATTACACTGGAAATAAATTCACAAGTACAAACATGGTTGAAGATAATAATTACTGGATTTTAATAGGGAGAGGAACCCTATCAAAAAGAAGCATAAATAGATTAGCAGGAACTATCTTTCATGAATCTTTACATATGCTATTAGAACTGCAAAGGAGCAGATCTGGGCCTATTAGAAAATTTTCTGATTTATCTGAAAATGAAAGGAAACAAGAAGAAATTTTTGTCTATAATAGAACAAGAGAATTATTGGTTCGTCTCAATACATCAGATTGGGAAATAAAGGAATACGATAAATGGGCTTCCGCATATTACTAAAAAAGCTTATCCATCAGCTTAATTCCATATTTTTCATATTGGTGATATTGAAAGTAAAACCAATGGTGTAATCTTTGAGTTACACATATGTGAAATTATGTATATTTAATTAAGAATTGTAGTCAAAAAAATTATAAGAGTAGGTATGCATTATTTAATAAATACAAAAGGAGACTTTATCAATGCAATAGGATATGAGTCAATGTTTCACATTTCTGAAAACACAATTGCGGTAGCAAAAAATGGGAAATGGGGGTTTATAAATAAGGAAGGCGATATCTCTATTCCATTAACATACGATCATGCATGGCCATTTTCAAATCAGCGCGCCTTTGTTCAGATGGGAAGTCGTTGTGGGTTTATTGATTCTAATAATAATATGATTGTACCGTACTTTAAAGGTACAGCAAGGTCATTTTATTCCGGTATGGCTGCAATGCAAATAAATGGAAAATGGGGATTTATAAATAAGGATAACGAGCTCATTGTAGAACCCATTTTTGATGATGTTTGGGATTTTCATGAAGGACTTGCTGGTATTAGACAAAATAGAAAAATGGGTTTTATAAATATTACTGGAGATATAGTAATAGAACCTAATAAATTTGAAATTGTAGATGATTTTCATGAAGGGCTAGCTCGTGTTATAAAAAATGAAAAATTTGGATTTATAAATAAAGAGGGTCAAGAGGTGATACCATGTATTTATAATTCTGCATTGAACTTTTCTGAAGGTCTTGCGGCTGTACTAATTGGTAATAAATGGGGTTTTATAAACTTGAAAAACGAAGTTGTTATAGATTTTCAATATCAAAAAACAACATTAGGGTTTAAAGAAAACCTTTGTGCAGTTGTGAAAGATAACAAAATGGGATTTATAGATAATGAAGGAACAAACACTATTAAGTTTGACTATGAAGGTACCAGCCTGGATTATGAACATCAAATAGAATTTAGTGAAGGTTTATGCCCTGTAAAACTAAGAACGACACAAAAATATATATATATTAATAAAACAGGTGAGCAAGTTGGGAAACAATTCGATATTGCCATGAGTATCAATGAAGGGCTCGGAGTAGTAATTGAAAACAATAAATATGGATTTGTTAATACCCAAGGTCAAATACAGTTACCGATTATTTATGATTATGCGAGAGAATTTAAAGAGCAAGTATCAGTTATAAACAAATAATTATGTTTTGTTTACTATTTTATGCACAACGGTTTTTAGCTAAAAGAAATTAGCAATTTCGGTGAAAAAACTGTCTGCAAATACTAAACTTGATGCGATGCACAACACTTCATTTAATTATTGGTCAGGCATTTTTTGCAGTTGCGATTAGCTGCAATAACTCTTCTATCCCCATATTAAATTATGAAACTAAATTAAAACTCACATCACCATAGTCAGACCAACTTACACCTTTAATAGTTCTTATTGGTGTTAGCTTCGAGGAATTTTCTTTTGGAATGAAAGCACATAATTCCATTGCTTTGTTGTCGCCCGATTGCCAGTGATGATGACCGTCTGTTATGAAAAGTTCGCAATTTAATTTCCCCAAAACATTTAATAACCAAACCCCAGAAGCATGACCACCTCCACCATAACCACCTCCATAACGAACATGAATTAAATGAGTAATTATCGCTTTGTTTGGGATTAATTTTTTACAATAGAAGATTTCATTTTCTGCAAAAGCATATAAAACAGGACAGGTAATGCTTCCAAGTCTATCACTTTCAACTCTTATTATTAAGAAAACTGCTCGGTCTGTTGCTGGTCCGCCTTCTGGAACTTGAACTATTTCATCATGTAATGGAAGATCTAGTCTCGTCAGTTCCTCAATACTTTCAACAATAATTTGTATTCCGTAGTCTGAGTAAATTGTTCCTTTGTCTAAGAATGATGAGTTTTGCCATGGGTTATAATCTGTGAAAAGAAATAGGTCAGGCGGTTGTGGTTCTTTTACTACTACAGGATGTAGGTAAGAAAATTTTGGATTAAGATAAAATAATGCTCTAAAATCTTTCCCCGCTGAAGGATACCACGCAATTCTTGGCTCACCGTTAAAGTCGTCTAAAAATTTTTTAAGTTGCCCTGTTTTATTGCCGTTAAGGTCAGTTAAAAGTTGTCTTGACATATAGCTAATTATTTATTTTATAGCCGTTGTTGTTACTGAACACGGTTTGCGTGTAGACAAATGTAGCCTTCTTTGCTCTTGCGCTAGGGCTATGGCGCTTTAAAGATATTAGTAACTAGTTCGTGAATTTAGAATCCATTTTGAATGATTTGTTCGATTGCTTGACTAGATGGGGCGTGTCCTTGGCCAGTATTAACATTTCCATATGGAATAAAATTATTGTTAAGATAATGGGCACAAAAATTTTGAGTATATAAAGAAGGTGGGACAGAAAATGCATAATGAATCTGATGATGGGGGAAATTTAACCCATTCATAAAATTAAAATCGACAAGCTCCAATAATTCATTATTGATTCTAACTCTGTCATCCCTTTGAAGTTTTATGCCATGAGTTGGGAGTAAATCTAAAATTAAAACGTTTTGAGTTGACAAATTAATCAAAGCCTGCATTTTAGATATTTGTCTTGTTTGATGTGGAGTAGACCCTGGGAAAACTCCTCTGTAGTATCTATATAAATACATGTCAGTTGAGTCGGATATATTATTCATCAAACTTATGTGGTGGAAAATATAGTTTGAATTATGTATATAAATACCAGTTGGCGCGGATTCTGCAATGAAAATACGCGGTGGTTGTGCTCCGTTAGCATTGGGTATATAGATGTTATTATAGTAGTTCAACCATGCATTTTCAAATTGGTTAAAACTTCCGAAGTTTCTTAATCCATAAACTCGGTTTGAAACTCTAGAAAGAAAGTTATTGTATTGTTGATTGTTCATTATGCAAATTATAAAGATATCAGCAGCTCCTTGTCCGTTTCATTAAAAACTAATCTGCCTTCAAAAACTGTTCGTATTATTTCACCAAGTTTCCAAATGTTATTACCGTCTGCACTGCTGTTATTAAGTAAATAAGTCAGTTGATTATCTAAAAAAGTAGAATGTAAATCTTTTAGATATACCTTTTCCTGATAATAAATTTCAAGTCCAACACCTGGGGAACAAGATACGCTAGTGCATAATGCATCAGCTAATTCATCTGTAATGTCTTGAGGCTTCGGAATTCGTTTAGACCATTCATAAGATTTCACGAAATTTTTCAGATCAGGATTTTCTTTTTGAGCGCGTTTTACTACTTTGTAAACTAGCGGATAGATTTCTTTTCCTTTCATAGTTGTATAAGATTTCTTTTCAAACTTTTTGCTGACGATTTACAATTCAATATTTGTTGATTGAACAGTGTCCATAGGTCCAAATTCAGAACCGCATTTTTCACAATTACCTTTTTGAATTATGAGCATATATTTTAGGTTTTAGGTTTTTAATCGAGACGCCACCCATCATTTACAAGTTCATCAATACTACCATATTCTACGATTACTGAGTTTGTTTCCGATTTGTCATTATAGTCACTCGTTGCTCGAATTACAAACTTGTAGCTCATTACATCTCCATATGCTATATAAGGCATAAGTTCAGCAAATTGGTTAACACAAAATTTAGCATTCTGTTTAAAAACTGGCGCTAGAGAAGCAGCAGAGTATATTGCCTCTAAATTTTTCTTTTGATATTCTTTATCTTCCATTTTGAATTGATTAATTTTTCCTACTCATTTGGCCTTTCGGTTTCGCCTCGTTTTTTTTAAGTGGTAGCTAGTTTCCACTTTTTAATTTTTCTTTTCTGTCACATTTGGTGGTCATATAATGTCTTATTCATTCAATTAATAATTAAATATATGGAAGATAATCAGTTATTTAAGAGTAATTAGTTGAAAACACTCCCTTAGTTTTGATCTAAATCAGTTCACTTTTTGCTGAAGATTACAAAAAATAGTAAGAAATAAGAACAGAGCTAAATTTTAAATAATTGATAATCAAATACTTAAATTATTAATTTTAGTGTTAAAACAGTGTTTATTTGATCTAAAAACAGTCTTTTTTAGAACATTTTTTGGCTTTAAAACAATAAAAAAGCCCTTAATAAGGGCTTTTTTAACTCTGCGGAGAGGGTGGGATTCGAACCCACGGTACCATTGCTAGTACACGAACTTTCCAAGCTCGCTCGTTCGGCCACTCTGACACCTCTCCAGTATTTTCGACCTTCCTCCTTAAGAGGGACGCAAAAGTATCAAAATTCTGTCAATATTGGAGATTTTAATAAATAATAGCGCATTTACAATCGCATTAATCGGCCAAATTGCTGAAAATTCAATATCTTTGCCCTAATTATTTAAACACAAGATTTCGGAATTAATGTTGAGTCTCGACGAGATCAAAAAACCCATAGCCACAGAACTGGACACCTTTGAAGGTAAGTTCAAATCGTCTATGAAAAGTTCTGTTCCGCTACTCGATCGGATCACACATTATATAGTAAAACGTAAGGGAAAGCAAATTCGCCCCATGTTTGTTTTCTTTTCTGCCAGCCTTTGTGGCGGAATAAACGAAGCCACTCACCGCGGTGCCGCACTTGTAGAACTTCTTCATACTGCAACGCTTGTTCATGATGATGTAGTGGATAATTCCTATCAAAGACGAGGTTTTTTCTCCGTAAATGCACTCTGGAAGAATAAAATTGCTGTATTAGTCGGCGATTTTCTCTTATCCAAAGGACTACTCTTATCCATAAATAATGGTGATTTTTCGCTCCTGAAAATCGTTTCTGATGCGGTAAAGCAGATGAGCGAAGGTGAATTATTGCAAATTGAAAAAGCACGACGTCTGGATATTGATGAAAAGGTTTATTATGATGTAATCCGTCAGAAAACCGCCTCCCTCATTGCTTCTTGTTGTGCTTGTGGCGCTGCTTCTGCAGGCGCAAGTGACGAAGTAATCGAAAAAATGCGTCTTTTTGGCGAGAAAGTGGGAATTGCCTTCCAAATTAAAGATGATCTCTTTGATTTTGGTACTGATGATGTTGGAAAACCCCTAGGAATTGATATCAAAGAGAAAAAAATCACCTTGCCCTTAATTTATGCGCTAAATAATGCCTCAAGCTCCGAAAAAAAGCGGATCATTAATTTAGTCAAAAATCATAATGAAGAAGCGGAAAAGGTAGCTGAGATTATTAGCTTTGTGCGCAACGGCGGCGGAATGGATTATGCTAAATCTCAAATGGAAGATTATCAAAATCAAGCTCTTGCTATTTTAAGTGAGTTTCCTGAACATGGTTCTAGAGACGCACTTGAACTATTAATTCGATTTACTACTGAACGAAAAAAATAAAAATGTCTAACGAATATCTGTTTTTTGGCAGTTTCTTGCTGTTTATTGTGTTGATGCTTGCAATCGACCTCGGACTTTTCAATAAAAAAGATCATAAGGTTAGCCTTAAAGAGGCAGCCATCATGAGTTTCATTTGGGTGAGTTTTGCCCTCGGTTTCTATTTTTTGCTAATCACCAATGGCGAGCTTTTGCATGGAATCACTGATTTTTCGCAGCTACAGGAAGTAACTACAAGTCACCTTCACAACATTAGGTTAAACCCCAATAATTTCGCCGAAAGTTTGTCTATTTATAAGCAAAATTTAGGTCTCGAATTTATCACCGGATATGTGATTGAATACGCACTTTCGGTAGATAATATTTTTGTGATGGTGCTTATTTTTTCTGCTTTTAATGTGGATGAGCGCTATTATCACCGTGTTCTTTTTTGGGGTATTATTGGTGCTGTTTTCATGCGTTTCGGCTTTATTTTCTTGGGCTCAACTTTAATTAATCAGTTTGGCTGGATACTTTATATTTTCGGTGCTTTCTTGGTTTATACAGGAATAAGTATGTTCTTAAGCAGAGATGAAGAGGAGAAAATTGACACTGAAAACCATAAGGTAGTCCGCTTTGCATCCAAATATTTCTCGGTTTATCCAGAATTTGTTGGAAATAAATTTTTCATAAAGGTGGATGGTGTAAAAATGGTCACTCCACTTTTTATTGTCCTTTTAATTGTAGAATTTACTGATCTTATTTTTGCGGTTGACTCAATCCCTGCAATTTTTGCAGTTACTAAGGACCCATACATTGTATTTTTCTCCAATATTTTTGCCATTTTGGGATTACGTTCCATGTTCTTCCTATTGGTAAATGTGATACATAAATTCCATTACCTGAAAGTGGGACTTTCAATTTTATTGTTGTTTATAGGAATAAAAATGCTTGCTCATCACTGGTTAAGTATGTGGGGATTCACAACGGTACATTCATTGTTTATCATCTTATTTATCCTTACCACAAGTATTGTGGCTTCGTTGATGTTTCCGAAGAAATCGTAATACGTAGGGACAGGTCGCGACCTGTCCTCTAATAGATCGTTTTGAAATTAAATGGACAGGTCACGACCTGTCCCTACAACATCTTCAATATCTCCTCCACATAGCCTCTATCATTTGCAAGGCGTGGAACCTTATGTTGACCGCCTAATTTTCCGCGGCTTTTCATCCATTCGTAGAATGTGCCATCTGGGGCGAGGTGGACTAATGGTCGTGATAGTGCCATGTCTTTGAATCGTTTTGCGTCATAGTCTGAATTGACCTCTCTCAAGGTTTGATCCATCACATCCGTAAAGCGTTCAAGGTTTTCGGGTTTTTTCTCAAATTCGATAATCCATTCATGGCCTCCAGCGTTATTACCTTTAAAATAAATTGGGCAGGCGGTATAATCGCGGATGATGGCCCCCGTTTCTTGGCAAGCCTTAGAAAGGCCTTTCTCGGCATTATCAATAATTAATTCCTCTCCAAACGCATTGATAAAGTGCTTTGTACGACCCGTAATTTGAATCCGATGGGGTGTAAGTGAAGTGAATTTAATGGTATCACCAATCATATAACGCCACAGACCGGCATTGGTAGAGATGATGAGCGCGTAATTTTTATTTAATTGAACCTCATCCAATCGCAAGGTTTTAGGATTTTCTTGGTGGATATTTTCCATGGGAAGAAATTCATAGTAAATGCCATAGTCTAACATGAGCAGCATCTCTTCCGAGTTTGACTGATCTTGAATTCCAAAAAAGCCTTCTGATGCGTTATAAGTCTCCAGATAGTACATATCATCTGAAGGAATCAACTTTTTAAATTGCTCGCGGTATGGTTTAAAGTTTACGGCACCATGGAAGTAAAATTCCAAATTCGGCCAAACCTCAAGGAGGTTGTCTTTGCCAGTAATTTCAAGAATGCGCTTTGCTAAAACAATATTCCAAGTAGGTACACCCGAAATATTAGTCACATTCACATCAATTGTTGCTTGAGCCATTTTCTCGATTTTCTCCTCGAAATTATCCATTAAGGTAATCGACATGTCGGGAGTACGATAAAATTCGGCCCAGAAGGGTAAATTTTTAATTAAAACGGCAGATAAATCGCCAAAGCTTGAATCAGCGTTTAGTTGATTTATTTGGTGACTACCGCCTAGAACAAGGCATTTTCCGGTAAATATTTTAGTATCTGGTCGATTATTGCAATACATCGATAGCAAGTCCTTACCCCCCTTAAAATGACATTCCTCCATGGATTCCTCACTTACAGGGATAAATTTACTCCGATCGTTTGTGGTACCAGAAGATTTGGCGAACCATTTAATTTCTGATGGCCAAAGTACATTATGCTGGCCACTCAGCATTTTCTCAATGTAAGGCTTTAAGGTATCGTAATTTTGAAGTGGGACTCTCTCTTTGAATTGATCTTGGTTTAAAATAGACTCATAACCATATTTTTTACCCCATTCTGTATTTTTAGCGGTCGAAATTAATGTTTGAAACCATTCATCCTGAACCTCATAAGGATATTTTATGAAAAGCTCGATTTGATGCATCCGCTTTTTCATGATCCAGGTAAAAATGGAGTTTACTAATGTCATTTATTTAGGATGCTTAAACAGATAAATGTTTCTTTTTACGTAGCTCAAAGTTTTGTCCAAGATAAAACTTTTTCGCCAATTCATTATTAGCAATCTCTTGCGGCGTACCGGTTAGCATGATTTTTCCTTCTGCCAAAAGATAGGCCCTATCTGTTATTGATAATGTTTCCTGCACATTATGATCGGTAATTAAAATGCCGATATTGCGCAGTTTAAGCTTCGCTACAATGCTTTGAATCTCCTCGACAGCAATTGGGTCAACTCCGGCAAAGGGCTCATCTAGGAGGATAAAACTAGGGTCTGCAGCCAATGCTCTTGAGATTTCTGTCCGGCGGCGCTCGCCTCCAGATAATAAGTCGCCACGGTTTTTGCGGACTTTATGCAGACTGAATTCGTCAATTAGCTCTTCTAATTTGTGTTTCTGCTCTTCTTTGCTCAGCTTCGACATCTCAAGCACCGCTTTGATATTGTCTTCAACTGTTAATTTTCTGAAAACCGAGGCTTCTTGCGCTAAATAGCCAATGCCTTTTTGCGCTCGTCGGTACATGGCGTCTTCAGTGATATCTTCATCATCCAAATAAACATGACCTTCATTCGGCTTGATTAATCCCACAATCATATAAAAAGAGGTGGTTTTACCAGCACCATTTGGCCCCAATAAACCTACAATCTCTCCCTGTGAAACATGGAAAGAAACATTATTTACTACGGTTCTTTGCTTGTACTTTTTGACAAGGTTTTTAGCTCTTAAGATCATTTTTTAGGATTTATTTCGCCCGTATTCCCTTTATGTTCAGCTGTAGTGATCTTTTCTCTTTCCATATGTTCTCGTCGATAGTATAACAAATATCAAATGCTTCGCCCGAATTAACCATAGGCATAAATTCTGCCAATCCAAATCCGATGCAATTATAATAAGTCTGATTATTTTGGTGAATACACATTTTTAGGTGGTTATTTCCTACCAATGATGCACTGCCGTAAGTATAAACATTTTTACTAATAAAAATGGGTGCCATATTTTGCGGCCCGAATGGTTCAAATTGTTTCAAAATTCGGAAGAACTTTGCATCAATTTGGTTTAGTAATATTTCTGTATCAATATTTATTGCTTGGACTAATTGCTCTTCGGTGATTGTCCTAGAAACAACCTCTTCAAACTTTTGTTGTAGGGCAGGTATGTTTTCTATCTTCATAGTTAAACCAGCTGCGTATTTATGCCCACCAAATTGTTCCAGGAGCTCACTACATTCACTTAGTGCTTCATAAAGATCAAAGCCTAATACAGAACGTGCCGAACCTGCTGCTTTACCATTAGAATGGGTCATTACAATGGTTGGACGATAATATTTTTCCGTTAAACGGGATGCAACAATCCCAATCACTCCTTTATGCCAATCCTCGTTATAAACAACAGTGGTTTTTCGTGCAATAAGTTCCGGATTTTGATCAATTATAGCTAGTGCTTGTTCAGTGATATTGCTATCATGCTCCTTACGTTCTGTATTTTTGGTATTGATAATTTGCCCCTTTTCAAATGCTAATGATGCATCTTCGGCAATTAATAGATTTACAGCATGCTTGGCATCATCTATTCGACCTGCAGCATTAATTCTAGGGCCTATCGTAAACACAACGTCGGTAATGGTAAGATCTTTCCTCCCCGAAATATCCATAAGGGCACTCAATCCATTACATGGATTAGTATTCAGTTTTTGTAATCCCAATGAGGCCAGGACTCTATTTTCGCCAGTAATTGGCACAATGTCGGCTGCTGTACTTACAGCGACTAAATCTAAGTATGCACTTACTTCCTCAAATGGGAGATTATTTTTTTGTGCGTAGGCTTGAATAAGCTTAAAACCGATACCACAGCCTGATAATTCTTTGTAAGGATATTCGCAATCCGCTCTTTTAGGATCTAGAATGGCAATGGCAGCAGGAAGGTTATCTCCCGGAAGGTGATGATCACAAATGATGAAATCTACTCCTTTTTCATTGGCATAAGCTATTTTATCGTTGGCTTTTATTCCGCAATCTAAAGCAATAATTAGGCTATATCCATGCTCTGCAGCATAGTCGATACCTTGGCTAGATATCCCATAACCCTCTACATAGCGATCTGGAATATAAAAATCTATTTCCGAATGGAGTTTTTTGAAGAAACTGAAGGTTAAAGCTACCGCAGTAGTGCCATCAACATCATAATCGCCATAAATTAAGATTTTTTCTCCCGCTTGAATGGCACGCTCAATACGTGCAATTGCCAAATCCATGTCCTTCATTAAAAAAGGATCATGAAGCTGATCTAAAGAGGGTCTAAAGAATAAACGAGCATCATCGTAAGATGTGATTTCTCGCTTTACCAAAAGATCAGCTAGTACGGCATCAATTTTTAAAGATTCTTGCAATTCTGCAATTGCAGTATGGTTTTTAACTTCCCGTTCCACCCATCTTTTTTCCATATCTTTGCATTTTATTGTGTAAAAATAGAATTTAACCTTACAATATACAAAGAACATTGAAAGCTTTAGCCTTATATGAAGGATCTTATTCAGTAGATAGTTCAAAGACCTTTATTCCTTTTGATCCTGCCATTCATAATCCAAAGGATAGACCCGCATCTCTTTTTATTTTTGTTCAGCCTTTTTTGGTCGAGACAAAGAATGATTTGATTGTTTTAGATACGGGTTTGGGATTTAAAGGACAATCGGGGGAGCTACTCATTCATGAAAATATTAGAAAAGCGGGCTATGATCCACAGGATGTAAGCTTGGTTTTGATGTCACATTTGCATTTTGATCATGCTGGGGGGATGGTAAATAATGATAATGGTCAGGTGTCACTTTCTTTCCCCAACGCCGAATATGTGATCAATCGTGGCGAGTGGGAAGCAGCCTATAGCAAGCCTTCACGCTCCTACAAAACCGAAATATTTGATTTTGTGCAAAGGAGTGGTTCGGCTCATTTTGTTGAGGGTAGCGGTAAATTAAATAATGAGATTTCTTATGAATTTACTGGCGGACATTGTGAAAATCATCAGGTTTTCTTGATTAATGAAGGTGATGAGACCATTTTTTTTGGTGCTGATATTCTCCCTGAACCGGAACAATTACTGAGGAAATTTATTGCTAAATATGATTTTGATGGCCGCAAAGCGATGGAATTAAGGCAAGAATACGGAATGAGGTCTGTTGAAGGTAATTGGGAATGCCTATTTTACCATGCAAAAAGCAAGGCCATTGCAAAGGTGGGATTTGAGAATGATGGGTTTAGGATTTTGTAGGGATAGGTTGTAATTTGGTGGTACGGTGACATCACCAACCACAGGTAAATTAGCTCACCATGTCATTGCGAGGAGGCACGACGAAGCAAACGCTTGTTAGCAGAAAAGGGATTGCTTCGTTACCCTCGCAATGACAGGTTGCTCTAAAGTTACACCTATAGCCGGACCTCTGGTCGGTGTTGTCACCGTACCAGTCGGTTGGTGTATCATTTCTCTGCAGCTTTGCTTCTCTGAAAGACACACAAATTAAATTCTCGCAAAGGCGCAAAAATTCTTGGTGAAATGTTTCTTATTTAGCTTCTTGTTATTTTAAATAAAAAAGGACAGGTCACGACCTGTCCTTACGGGCTGTACTCTAAAATCAAAATTATTTTTTCTTCGCGCTAAGGTTGATGTTTAATTCAAACTCATCCTCAATGGCTTTATCGCCGATATCTCCAAAGAAGTTTTTTGAGCGATATTTAATGTCATATTTAGTACGATCAACTTTTACGCCACTTGCAACGGCTACGATAATTCCTTTTTGTTGTTTTACGCTTGCTGGAAAAGTAATTGGATGCGTAATGCCTTTAATAGTTAAGTTTCCAGTGATATTTACACGATCTGTTCCTGCTGGACTTACCTTAGTAATGTCGAATTTTGATGTTGGATACTTATCTACTGAAAAGAAATCGTCATTTTTCAGGTGTGTTGTTAGTCGCTCACTGTCAGATGTTAAATTAGCCAAATCCATTACAAAGCTTCCTCCTTTTAATCCTTTCCCATCGTAAACAAGGGTCCCAGAGGTGATTTTTACTGTCCCAACATGGCCGCCAAGAACTTTTTTCGCAGACCAAGAAATAGTTGAGCGATCATTTTCTACAGAATAAACATCGTCTTTTCTAATTGTAAAAGATGCTAGGATCAGGATCGAGGCTAGCAAACTGAAGAGTAAATTACTTTTTTTCATGTGTTGAGTATTTATTAAAACCATATCAATATTAAGATGTTTTTTTTCAAACTTTATATTTTTTAGGTCAAATTTTTCTTTTTCAACAAAAATCAAGCCTCTTTTTTGGAATTAAAATAAATGCGGAAGCTTGTTCCCTGATTAGGAATGCTATCTACTTCAATCTTCCCACCCATAGCTTCAACTTGTGATTTGATGATATAAAGACCCATTCCCTTACCTTCAATTTCTGAATGAAAGCGTTGGTATAGCCCAAATAGTTTATCGCCAAATTTTTTCAAATCAATGCCCATGCCATTATCACTGAAATGAAGGATTGTTTGTCCCATTTTGTTTTCAGTTTTTATCTGTACCACTAGTTTCCTATCGTCCGATTTATATTTAATTGAATTTGTAAGGAGATTTAGTAAAATGCTATTTAGGAATTGCTTTGGGAAGTAAATTTGTGAGCGCTCTGAGAAATTTGTTTCCATCCGAAGCTCAGATTGTTGAACCTGACTGTTAATGCTATAAAGTACTTTATCAAATTCTGTCTGCAAGTTTAAGCTTTCGCTTTTTATATTTTCTCCATGTTTGCTAGCAATAAGTTCAACAAGATCGTTCAATGTACTATCTAGCTGTATCACACATTCGTATATTTTGTCGCTTATTTCAGCTTTAGATTCATTAGTTAAGGAATTATCTTTATGCAATTCCGTGAGGCTAATTAAATTTGTTACAGGAGCGCGAAGGTTATGCGAAATGATATGGGTGAACCTTTCAAGCGAATTATTGGCCTTAATTAGGGATAAATTATGCTCTTTTAATTTGTTGTTTTCATTTTGCTTCCTAAGAAGCCATTTTACAATGAGCACTAAAAGTAGGATCCCAATTCCAATTGAAAGCCCCCAATAAATACCTTCTAAAAAGTCGATACCTTTGCTATTTGTAAAATTCAACATAATAGGATTAATATTTAATCAGATTCGTGTTAACCTAATTTTTTTAAGACTTTAATTGTTTTTATTAATTTAAAATTAAAGTAAAGATAGTCTTTGATTAAAAAATATTCATTTTTATTTTCCAAAGGGCCAAAAAAAATACCTTGCCAAATATTGACAAGGTATTTTTAAATTATAACAATTGAAATTATGCCATTTCTTCGGCATAAGATTCAACGGGTGGACAAGAACAAATGAGTGTTCTGTCGCCATGCGTATCATTTACTCTTCCTACACTTGGCCAGAATTTAAATGCGGCTACATAAGGTAGTGGAAAAGCAGCTTGCTGGCGTGAGTATGAATGTGTCCAATCATTAGCTGTAACTACTGCTGAGGTGTGTGGAGCATTTTTCAACGGATTATCAATTTTATCCATTTTTTCGTTTTCAACTGCTTCAATTTCTTCGCGGATAGCAATCATTGCATCGCAGAAGCGGTCTAACTCATGCTTAGGCTCCGATTCTGTTGGCTCAATCATAACTGTTCCAGCCACTGGGAATGATACTGTTGGAGCATGGAAGCCATAATCCATCAATCGCTTAGCGATGTCAGTTACTTCAATTCCGAAATTTTTGAATGCTCGGCAATCTAGAATCATCTCATGTGCGCATCTTCCTTTTGAACCAGAATATAGAACCGGATAAGATCCCTCAAGTCTAGCTTTTATATAATTAGCATTTAGAATAGCGTATTTTGTCGCATTTGTTAGTCCTTCACCACCCATCATCGCAATGTATGCATGTGAGATCAAAAGAATTGATGCAGATCCCCATGGTGCAGATGATACAGCAGAAATAGATTTGCTATTCCCCATATCTACAACCGCATGACCTGGTAAATAAGGCACTAGGTGCTTAACAACGCCAATTGGTCCCATTCCTGGACCGCCACCACCATGTGGAATACAGAATGTTTTGTGGAGGTTTAGGTGGCAAACGTCGGCGCCGATGGCTGCCGGACTAGTCAAGCCCACTTGTGCGTTCATGTTTGCACCATCCATATAAACTTGTCCGCCATACTGATGAATAACATCACAAATCTCAATGATCGACTCTTCAAAAACACCGTGTGTTGATGGATAAGTAACCATTAAGCAAGAAAGATCATTAGCATGTTCTAAAGCTTTCTCTTTAAGATCAGCAACATCAATATTTCCTTTTTCATCACACTTCACAATTACGATTTTCATGCCAGCCATAGCAGCAGAGGCAGGATTTGTACCATGAGCAGATGATGGAATTAAGGCTACATTTCTTTGTACATCACCTCTGTCTAGATGATAAGCACGAATAACCATTAATCCGGTGTACTCACCTTGAGCACCTGAATTTGGCTGGAAACTCATGGCAGCGAAGCCTGTAATTTCGCTTAACCAGTCGTTTAGCTCTGCAAAAATCTGCATATAACCACCAACTTGATCAATTGGTGCAAATGGATGAAGTTTACCAAATTCTGGCCAAGTAACAGGAATCATTTCTGTGGTAGCATTCAGCTTCATGGTACATGATCCCAGTGCAATCATTGAATGGCAAAGAGAAAGGTCTTTTGCTTCTAATGATTTTATGTATCTAAGCATCTCATGCTCAGAGTGATGTGAATTGAATACAGGGTGAGTTAAATAAGTCGACGTTCTTTCAAGCTCTGAAGGAATTCTTGATTTTACATTATTAGCTAAACCGTCAAGATCAAGATCATGAATACTCTTTGCTTTGACCTTAGCAAAGAATTTGATGATGTTTATTACATCTTCTTTCGAGCTAGTCTCGTCAAGCGTGATGCTAACCATCGAACCTTCATAGTTCAAGTTAACTTCATTATTTAGTGCTTCTGAGTGAATCGGATTTTTTAATTCACCTAGGTCTAATTTAATGGTGTCGAAGAAAGACTTATTTTCTTGTTTGTAACCGAGACCTTCCAATGCATTTGATAAAAATACGCTCAATCCGTGAATACGTTTCGCAATTAATTTTATACCTGATGGTCCGTGATAAACGGCATACATACTAGCCATAATTGCTAATAATGCTTGCGCAGTACAGATGTTTGAGGTGGCTTTATCTCTACGGATATGTTGTTCACGTGTCTGTAGAGCCATTCTTAGTGCATAATTACCTGCACTGTCGATGGTTACACCGATAATTCTACCTGGTAATGAGCGTTTGTAATCTTCCTTAGTTGCAAAAAATGCAGCATGTGGACCTCCATATCCCATCGGGATACCAAAACGTTGTGTTGAACCAATAACGATATCTGCTCCCCATTCTCCCGGAGGAGTTAATAAGCTTAATGACATGATATCTGCAGCAACAGTTAATTTGATGCCTTTTTCATGTGCTTGATTAGCAAAATCAGTATAGTTATAAACTTCTCCTTTGCCTGCCGGATATTGAACAATTGCTCCGAACATGGTCTCATCCAATTGAACAGTTTGGTGATTACCAATGCGAATTTCTATCCCGTAAGGCTCTGCACGTGTTTTTAAGATGTCAATTGTTTGAGCTAGAACCTCCTCAGAAACGAAAAATACTTTGGCGTCTTCATTTTTACGAAGACTGTATTGCATGAACATCGCTTCAGCAGCTGCTGTTCCTTCATCAAGAAGGGAAGCATTGGCAATTGCCATTCCGGTGAGGTCGACCACCATAGTTTGGAAATTTAACAATGCTTGTAAACGGCCTTGTGCAATTTCTGCTTGGTATGGTGTGTATTGGGTGTACCATCCTGGATTTTCAAGAATGTTACGCTGAATAACACCTGGAACAATCACATCATGATAGCCTTGTCCGATATAAGATTTGAAAACTTTATTTTTTGAAGCAGTCAGTTTAAGGTCGTTCAAATAATCGAACTCACTTTTTGCTGTAGGCAAGCTTAAAGCTTTTTTCAAGCGGATGTTTGCCGGCACTGTTTGCTCAATCAATTCATCGATAGAATCTACACAAATGATGTCGAGCATTTGTTCAACATCTTTCTCATTTGGAGCGATGTGACGTTGCTCAAATTTTTCCTGATAATCTATGTTCAATTTCATTAAAATGGGGAGAGTTTTGATGGGTCAAAAATAAGTATTTTCTGCATATTTCACTGTGCTCGAATCTTTTTCAATGATAAAACTATCCATACATCTTTAAAATGAATAAACAGCCTCTAATTTTACAAATAGATGATTTTAAAATGCTTATATTCACGTTTGGCCCTATATAATTCTCTTAGTCTTGGCTTTTAAATTAATGGTAAAAGCAAAAAAAATTAAATAATTTCAATTAGTTTTTCTTCCAATTTTGTAATTAGAGTCCCGAAGCAGACAATATTCTTTTCTGGGATGCCATTTTCTCGTAACACTTGTTCAAATTCTTGGCATTTATCTGGCTCAACTGCGACTAATAATCCGCCACTAGTTTGCGGATCCGCCAAAATATGTTTCTGCCTTTCCGTGATACTTTTTACTTTATGTCCGTAGCTTGCCCAATTTCTATTCGTTCCTCCCGGGATTGAATTTTGATCTAAATATTCAGCTATCTCCGCAATTTTTGGAACTTTATCGAACTCCACAATTGCCTGTAGATTACTGCCTTCGCACATTTCTGATAGGTGGCCCAATAAACCGAAACCAGTCACATCAGTCATTGCTTTTATATAATTTAGTTTACCTAAAGTTTCGCCGATTTTATTGAGCATCGACATGCTTTTTGGAGCAATTTGTGCATGTTCCGCCTTTAGGATGCCTTTTTTCTGTGCGGTAGTTAAAATTCCAACTCCCAAAGCCTTGGTAAGATAAAGTTTACAACCTGCAGTGGCTGTTGAGTTTTGCTTTAAATTTTTAATATCTACCATTCCGTTTACGGCTAGTCCGAAAATAGGTTCGGGACTATCAATACTGTGTCCTCCAGCGAGCGTAATTCCTGCCTCAGCGCAAATGGAGCGTGAACCTTCAAGGACCTTTTGAGCCACTTCTGGTGATAATTTATCAATTGGCCAACCCAAGATAGCAATGGCGAGCACAGGCTTACCGCCCATGGCATACACATCACTAATGGCATTTGCTGATGCAATTCTCCCGAAATCATAAGCATCATCCACAATGGGCATGAAAAAATCGGTCGTTGAAATTAAGGCTGTGCCATTTCCTAAATCTAATACAGCAGCATCATCTCGCGTGTTATTGCCAACTAATAATGAAGGGTCAATGGCGTGTTTTATCGGACTATGAAGAATGAGGTCTAGTACTGCCGGACTGATTTTACATCCGCAGCCAGCGCCATGTGAATATTGAGTTAGTTTTATTTCTTCCGGGTTCATTTGTTAGTAGTGAGATGT
>NZ_JBIIPN010000081.1:0-11811 GCF_044342615.1 Daejeonella sp.
TATCCTTAAATAAAAAAGCTCCTGCAGATAATCTGCAGGAGCTTTTTTATTTAATCTCTCGATTGAGATCAAATTTTATTTATTAAAACTATTTCCAGTATTGTAAATATTCTGCCGGAATTGGTTTTTCAAGCAAGTTTTTATAGATATAACGTACATTTTCTTGATTGCTATGTCTTGCTTTTTTACCTCCCCAACCATGTCGCTCACCTGGATATAACATAAATTCAAAATTCTTATTCAAGTCTTGAAGCTTATCAATCAGTTGAATGCTGTTTTGCATGTGAACATTATCATCCATTGTACCATGCACGATTCTTAAACTTCCTTTAAGCTTATCAGCATAGGTCATAGGCGATGTAATGCGATATCCCTCTGCATTGTTCTGAGGTGTTCCCATGAAGCGTTCGGTGTAATGCGTGTCATATAAAGCCCAATCAGTAACAGAATAGTTAGCAATGCCATGTGTAAATACGTCTGCGCCGTATGTAAGAGCCATACTTGTAATATAACCACCAAAGCTACCTCCAGTGATACCAATTTTTGAACCATCTACATAAGGCTTTGATTTTAGCAATGAAGCGGCATCCATATAATCCTCAATTTCGTATTTACCCATATTGCGGTAGATGAAATCCATACCAGTTTTCCCTAAATGCCCAGAGCTACGATTATCTATAGCAACTTGAATAACACCTTCTTTTGCCCACCAGTAGTTTTGGCCTAGTGGACTCTTCCAACGATCGTATACAGTACCAGCATCAGGGCCACCGTATATTGAAATCCACACCGGATATTTTTTTGACGGATCAAAATTTAGCGGTAAAGTAACCGTCATAGGTAATTCAAGGCCATCACGCGTTTTGTAATAGCTAAGTTCTGTTTTTGGGAGATTATAAGAATCGTATGCACTACCTTTTGAATTAGCAAGCTCACGAATGATGTTTCCTTTATTATCTAGCAATGCAGATTTTGGAGCAGTACTTAAATTAGAATAAGTTGTGATAAAATATTTCCCATCAGGTGAAAGATTAATCTGATGATCATAATTGCCAAAAGTTAATCTTACTGGCTCATCAGTCCCTTTTAAACTTACCCGATAAAGATCATGTCTCGCTGAACTCTCTTGTCTCGCTGTAAAAAAGATTTCTTGAGCCTTCTCATCTACTAATAATAATTGGGCAACACGCCAAAAACCAGAGGTCAATTGCTTCTTTAATTTCCCCTCTAAGTCATAATAGTAAAAATGTCCCCAGCCACTTTTGTCGCTTTTTAAGATGAAGCCACTACCATTTTTTAAGAAATACATTCCATCAAACCAATCTACCCATGTTTTTTGTGTCTCTTCATGGATTATTCTTTTAGCACCATCAACAGGATTCACACTGTAAATAATCAACTTATTTTGATCGCGATTCATCCATTGCATCCATAAAGTTTTGCTATCGGCCATCCAAAATGGAGTTCCAAAATATTGATCATTTTTTTCATCAAAATCTGCCCAAACTATGCCCTGTGAACCTAGATTAACCAATCCCATTTTAACTTCAGGGTTTTTATCTCCTGCTTTTGGATATCTCGTGTTTTCAAGAAATCCCTGTTGTCCACTTGAGTTATAAATTGGGAATACTGGTACTTTAGAATCATCGAAACGCATAAATGCAATACGCTTACTATCCGGACTCCACCAAAATGCTTTATAGCGTGTTGAGCGACCAAGAATCTCTTCATAATAAACCCATGAAGCCCATCCATTATAAATTAAGTCTGAACCATCATTGGTATATCTAGTTTCAACACCAGAGTTAATATTTATCGAATAAAGATCATTTCTTTTCGTAAAGGCTACTTGACTTCCGTCGGGAGATAGTGTTGGATTTTTCTCCAAGATGCTATCTCTTGTTAATTGTTTTTCATTCCCAAGTGCATCTTTATAAAAAATATCATTGTTTTTAATTCTTACAGTGGCCTCATTTACCTGAGCTGGTGCCGATTGTACCGCCGATCCAGTACGCACATCAACAGTATATGGCTTGCTTTGTTGGCCTTCCATCCTATATTCAATGTAATTGTTATTATCTGCCCAGCCCCTATAAATAGGCATAGGATTGAGAATATCTTTAGCCGGCTTATTAAAGACTTCTTCAAAGCTTAAGTCTTTTATCTGGGCATTTGAAGAAAACGATAGAATTACGAGAGCCGTAAATAATGTTGAACTAATTTTTTTAATCATCATTTGATTATTGAAGGTTGTTATAAAATTGTTTTATAGATTTAACTCTTTTTTAGCAAAGTCTAAATTCGAAGTTAAATCTTTTTTAATAAATCATTCGTAAATAAAAAATATTTATTCTGTTTTTAAATATTTATTCATTTATTGTTGAAATATTAAAGCTATTTTGATCTGTATTTGTATTATTTTAGAACATGCAATCCCAACTCTCAAATTATAAAGAACTTCAAGATTTTGGCAATTTAGAATTGCTTTCTCAGCAGGTTGTAGAGGGCTTTATTACTGGTTTGCATAAAAGTCCTTTTCATGGCTTTTCTGTTGAATTTGCTGAGCATCGACTTTACAATGCTGGTGATTCGGTAAAAAATGTAGATTGGAAATTGTTTGGTAGAACTGATAAACTTTTTGTAAAACGTTTTGAAGAAGAGACCAATTTGAGATGTCAGATCGTATTGGATGTTTCATCCTCCATGTTTTATCCCGATAAGACTTTCAATAAACTTCTGTTCTCTGTTTATGCCTCAGCATCCTTGATGTATCTGTTAAAAAAACAAAGGGATGCATTTGGACTAAGTTATTTTTCTGATTATCTGGAGCTTACAAGCACTGCTAAATCGACCACAGCACATCAAAAGTATCTATTTTCTGAATTGGAAAAGTTGGTGAATCGAAATGAAAATGGCATTAGAACAGATGTAGCTTCTGCTTTACATCAAATAGCAGAACAAATTCATAAGCGTTCGCTTGTCATTATTTTTAGTGATATGCTCGATGGCGAATCTGAAGATGGGCTCAATAAGATTTTTGATTCATTACAGCATTTAAAGCATAATAAACATGAAATAATCTTGTTCAATGTGCTAGATCATAAAATGGAACTCGACTTTAATTTTGAAAATCGTCCTTATAATTTTATAGATAGTGAAAGCGGTGAGGAACTCAAAATTAATCCTAGTACTGTTCGTGAATCATACCTTGAATCAGTAAATTCTTATCATAAGGAGATTAAATTAAGATGCGCACAATATAAAATTGATTTTATTGATGCGGATATTCACTCGGGATTTTATCAAATTTTACATTCCTATTTAATAAAGCGCGCTAAAATGATTTAAACCCCCATAATTGATAATTTGATAAAAAATAGACCGTTTAATTTCATTTTTTATATTTTCAATCATAAAAATTCACATAATGAAAAAAATAATTCTTTCCATTTCAATCCTAATTTTGTTGACTAGCATGCAAATTCAAAAATCTCCTAAAGTAATTTTCTTTGGAGATTCCATTACGGAGGCTGGTGTAAAGCCAGGTGGTTATATTTTTATCATGCAGGATAAAATAAAGCAAGGTACAGCACCTAATTATGAGCTTATCGGTTCCGGAATCGGAGGTAATAAGGTTTATGATCTTTATTTACGTTTGCAGGAGGATGTTTTAGATAAAAAACCTGATGTTGTGGTTATTTATATCGGTGTGAATGATGTATGGCACAAACAAAGCAGTCAGACGGGTACTGATCCAGATAAATTTGTCGCTTTTTATTCAGCAATTATTAAAAAATTGCAAAGCTCAGGTATTAAAGTTATCATTTGCACTCCAGCAGTTATTGGTGAGAGAACAGATTTTACTAATCAATTGGATGGTGATTTAAATCGCTACAGTGAGATGATACGTAAATTGGCAATATCTTATGGATGCGGCTTAATTGATATCCGTAAATCCTTTTTAGATTATAACCTAGCAAATAATCCTCAAAATAAGGAGTCGGGTATTTTAACATCAGATCGTGTGCATTTAAACCAAGCAGGGAATCAAATGCTTGCTGAACTCATGTTCAAGGGGCTTTCAAAATAAAAAATGTCCCGAATTTATTCGGGACATTTTTAAGATTTTATCTTCTTTTATTACCGAATTTTCTATTCGGACTTCCACTCATGGGTGCAGCACCTGATGATGCTTTACCTTTTTTTGCTGAACCACCTTTTTTCTTGGTAGATTGACTCATGATATAAGATGCTCCACGCATGTGATAGGGTTGATCATCAATTATTGGTATCTCTTTACCTATTAATTTCTGGATATCCTTTAAATATTCCATTTCCTCTTCATCACAAAAGGAATAGGCAATGCCGCTAGAGCCAGCACGTCCTGTACGTCCAATACGGTGAACATAGGTCTCAGGTACATTGGGTAATTCATAATTGATTACGTGTGAAAGTTCATCGATATCAATTCCCCTTGCAGCAATATCAGTTGCAATTAATGCCTTTATTTGTCCGCTTTTAAAATTAGACAATGCCTTCTGACGCGCATTTTGGGATTTATTACCGTGAATCGCTTCAGTTTTGATTCCTGCCTTTACTAGGTCTTTGGTTATTTTATCGGCACCATGTTTAGTTCTGCTGAAAATCAGCGCAGACTTAATGTTTTTATCATTGAGGATGTGGATCAATAATTTTTTTTTATCGTTTTTCTCGACAAAAAACAGAGATTGATCAATAGTGTCGGCAGTGCTTGAAACAGGTGTAACCTCCACTTTTTCAGGGTTCACCAAAATGGTGTTTGCCAATTTTTGTATTTCATCAGGCATAGTTGCTGAGAAAAACAGGGTTTGGCGTTTCTGAGGAATTTTTGTGATGAGCTTTTTAACATCATGAATAAAACCCATGTCTAGCATGCGGTCGGCTTCATCTAGCACAAAAATTTTGAGATAATGCAATTGAACAAATTTTTGATTGATTAAGTCCAATAATCTTCCTGGGGTAGCAATTAGGATATCAACTCCTGATTTTAAGGCAGCAACCTGCGATCCTTGCGAAACACCACCGAAAATAACGGCATGTTTCATGCCTGTATGGCGACCATAAGCTGTAAAACTATCTCCAATTTGTATGGCTAGTTCGCGCGTTGGAGTCAAAATTAAGCATTTAATTGCCCTTGGACCTTTATCATATATTTTTCCTCCTTCTAAAATTTGTAGAATAGGAATTGCAAATGCGGCAGTTTTTCCAGTACCGGTTTGAGCACAGCCCAATAGGTCTTTACGTTCTAATATGATGGGTATTGATTGTTCCTGAATGGGAGTGGGGTTTGTATAACCCTCTGTTTTTAAAGCCTTTAAAATAGGCTCAATTAGGTTTAATTCTTCGAATGACATGTATTGATTTTACATTGCTGCTAAATATGCCAGCAATTTTATATTTCTGCAAAGGTACGGATTTTAATATTAATGTATGGATTGATGAAAATGAGGCTTAATACAATTGATAAGCTTCTATCGCTTCAATGATAGTTTCACATGCTTTAATAATCTCATTATCAGTGATTATTAAGGGTGGTGCTATGCGCATTGCTGTATCGCAATGTAAAAACCAATCAATAATGATCCCATTTTCAACACATTTTCTGCTTACATTTTCTACTTGTTTAAAGCTTGTTAATTGTATGCTTAACATGAGTCCCTTGCCTCTAATCTCCTTGATTTCAGAGTGCTGTAGATGTTTTTTGAACAGGGATTCTTTTCTAGCTACATCTTCAAAAAGTTTTTCCTCTAAAATTACCTCTAAATTGGCCAATCCTGCTGCACAGCTAACTGGATGCCCTCCAAAGGTTGTTATATGGCCTAGGATTGGATTTTCCTTCAGAACGCTCATTATCTCATTGCTTGAAACAAAAGCTCCTATAGGCATTCCTCCGCCCATTCCTTTGGCTAAAAGTAAAATGTCAGGTTTTATGTCAAAATGTTCAAATGCGAATAATTTCCCCGTACGGCCAAATCCGGATTGAATTTCATCTAAAATTAGTAATGTTCCAGTTTCATCGCATCGCTTTCTTAAACTTTGCATATAATTTATATCAGGAACAATTACCCCAGCTTCACCCTGAATGGTCTCCATAATTACAGCTGCTGTGTCTGTATTAATGCTTTCGAGATCAATCAAATTATTGAATTCTATGAATCGGATACCAGGTAATAATGGCCTGTATGCTTGTTTATAGGCTTCATTACCCATCACGCTAAGTGCTCCTTGTGTACTTCCGTGATAAGAATTTTTGCAAGCTATAATTTCAGCTCTTCCTGTATAACGTTTTGCCAGCTTCATGGCTCCCTCGGTAGCTTCGGCTCCAGAATTTACGAAATAAACAGAACTAAGGGTAGTAGGTAGGATTGACGCTAATTTACTTGCAAATTTAATCTGCGGCGATTGAATATATTCACCATATACCGTGAGGTGTAGGTATTTATCCGCTTGATCCTTAATAGCTTGAATAACCTTTGGATGCCTATGCCCAGTATTGCTAACGGCAAAGCCTGAAACAAGATCCATATAACTTTTACCCTTAAAGTCATACAGATACATGCCCTCTGCTCGCTCAATTTCTAAAAGACGTGGCGAAGGTGATGTTTGTGCGGTATTGAGTAAAAAAAGCTGTCGTGGACTAAGCATACGCAAAAATACATAATTTTAAAGCATCTTGGAATTCGCTTTTATTTTTATGTGTTTTGCATGCGTTTAGTTGTTTGATGATTTGCGGCGATGATTTAACTGTTCTATTAAGTGCTCTCTAAACTCGCGCTCCGCTTGGTAAAGGAGTAGAATCTTTTCTGGAGGAATGGCCTTTGAATAAAGTTTCTTGTATTTTTTCTTTAAATCAAGCATTTTACCTTCATAGGAAAGATCTAAATTTATTTTTTCGTTGGGATCGATATCTTTACGAAGCCTTTCTTCCCTTCTCTTTTTCATTAATATCATCAGTTCTTTTTGGTAGTCATTGTAAACCGGCCAAAAGATTTGTGCTTCTTCAGTATTTAAGTTCAATTTTTTAGTGATAAAAGCAATTTTTACTGTTTCTATTTGCTCATGACGTTCGCTTTTTGATTGCGCAAATACGGTAACACTTAGACTTAAAATGACAATAAAAGCACTTAATTTTTTCATTTTCTTACCTTTTAAAGGGTGTTATTGTTAATATATTGTTCTATTTCTTGAACTGAAATATCGTTTGATACTTGTTGAAGTCCATCATCGCTTAAATTTTCGATGATAAATTGATTATCGCTTACCGTACTATGAATTTGTAGGTAGTTAATGATTTCTTGGTCTGGAATGTTTGATAAATCGCTAGTAATGCTATCTGATTTAAGGTTGAAATAAACCACAGACCCTATGATCATGGTAATACAAGCGGCTGCAGAATAACTTATCCATGATTTGAAAATGCTTTTCTTTATCGGCACATCTTGCTGCTTTATTTTAGCTTCAATTTTCTGGGTCAAATCAGAGAAATAATCTTCTGGAGTTCTGAAACCAATTGTTTTGGGCAAATTTTGGCTGTTTTCAAGAGCAGCTTTTGTTTTTATGTGTTTTTCTAATTCTTTAAAATATCCTTTAGGAAAGCTAAATTCTTCTTCATTTTCAAAACGAACAGATTCGATAAGGCTAATTGAATGTAATGTTTCAGATAGAGAATCAAAATATTTTGAAGGAACAGTAAAAGGATTCACTTTTCCCATTGCGGAAAGTGTAGGAGCGTCCTTTTCCCATTCTCTGTCTGAATCATGTAACTTCATATCCATTTGATACTTTTTACTTAGAAAGGTTTAATCTGAGTTTAATAAAATATGTTCGATTTTTTTTACTGCAATATGAAAGGAAGCTTTTAGAGCACCTACACTTGTCCCTAAAATTTCAGAAATTTCATCATATTTTAAGTCGTCAAAGTATTTCATGTTAAATACTAATCTTTGCTTTTCGGGCAGACTAAGTAATGCTTTTTGGAGCTTCATTTGGGCTTTATCTCCGTCAAAATAGGGACTTTCAGCTAATGTTTCAAGTAGGTATTGTCCTTCAGAATCTTCAAGAGAAATGCTATTTCTTAATTTTTTACGATTTAAGAAAGTGATGCATTCATTGCTTGCTATGCGGTAAATCCAGGTATAAAGTTGAGAATCACTACGGAAATTGGCAAGGTTTTTCCAAACTTTTATAAAAACATCTTGCACGAGGTCGTCGGCATCATCATGGTCTAAAACCATCCTACGGATATGCCAATAAATTTTTTCTTGATACTTCTTAAGTAACAAGGTAAAAGCTTCATTACGAGAGCTTTCCCGAGTGAATTTATCTAAGATTTCTGAATCCTCAACCTGCATATCTTTAATTATGGCCCGGACTCGTGTAGAATTATCTTACTTACGTTTGATAACTTTTTTAACCGCTTTGATGATATCTTCAGTATCTAAACCATACTTTTTCATGAGCTGATCTGGTGTTCCACTCTCACCGAAGCTGTCGTTTACAGCAACATATTCTTGAGGCACCGGATTGTTTGTCGCTAAAAGCTGTGCAATACTGTCTCCTAATCCACCAATGCGGTTATGCTCTTCAGCACTAACTACACATCCTGTTTTGGCTACCGACTCTAAGACTGCTTCTGCATCCAAAGGTTTAATGGTATGAATATTTATTATTTCAACATTAATTCCTTCTTCAGCAAGTTTTTCTCCGGCTTCAATTGCCGACCACACGAGGTGCCCAGTTGCAAAAATGCTCACATCTGTACCTTCATTAACCATCCATGCTTTACCGATTTCAAATTTTTGATCGGGATCAGTGAAAACAGGAACCGCTGGTCGTCCAAATCTTAAGTAAACAGGTCCGTGATAATCAGCAATTGCCATGGTTGCTGCTTTGGTTTGGTTATAATCACATGGATTGATAACAACCATTCCAGGAAGCATTTTCATCATGCCAATATCTTCTAAAATCTGATGTGTAGCACCATCTTCACCTAGTGTTAATCCAGCATGTGAAGCACAAATTTTAACGTTTTTATCAGAATAGGCAATAGATTGTCTTATTTGATCGTACACGCGTCCTGTTGAGAAATTGGCAAATGTTCCTGTAAATGGAATTTTGCCACCAATAGTTAATCCCGCAGCAATACCCATCATGTTTGCTTCAGCAATACCCACTTGATAAAAGCGATCAGGGAATTCCGCGATAAAAGCATCCATTTTTAATGAGCCAATCAAATCTGCACATAGGGCAACAACTTGATCATTCTTTTTACCAGCTTCTAATAAGCCTGCTCCAAAACCTGAACGTGTATCTTTTTTCTCGGTGTACGTGTATTTTTTCATATAAAAAACATTTCCTGAATAAAATCAGGCATAAATAAATCTATTTTTTTTTGATCTTTTCGATCATTTTTGTGGGATCTTAATAATCGCCTAAAGTTTCCTCTAATTGAGCTAAGGCACTTGCTAATTGCGCATCATTTGGTGCACTTCCATGCCATTTGTGTGTGTGCATCATGAAATCTACGCCATTACCCATCATCGTTTGCATTAAAATCATGATTGGCTTTCCTTTAGAAGTTTTTGAAATAGCTAAGTCGAGCACACGAATCACATCCGCCATATCATTTCCACTCATTTCTAAAACTTCCCAGCCAAAAGCTTCCCATTTTGCTCTTAGATTGCCTAGCGATAAGATTTTATCGGTTGGACCGTCAATTTGCTGGCCGTTAACGTCAATTGTAGAAATTAGGTTATCTACTTTATTGTGGCTAGCATACATTGCCGACTCCCACATTTGGCCTTCTTGTAGTTCTCCATCACCATGTAATGAAAATACCAATCGACTGTCATTATTAGCCTTTTTTGCAAGAGCTGCTCCAATAGCAACCGACATGCCCTGTCCTAATGAACCTGAGGCAACGCGGACTCCAGGTAGTTTTTCATGGGTTGTTGGATGACCTTGTAATCTAGTATTTAGTTTTCTAAATGTTGCCAATTCAGAAACTTCAAAATATCCAGAACGGGCAAGAACGCTATACCAAACAGGAGAAATATGGCCATTTGATAAAAAGAAAAGGTCTTCACCATGTCCATCCATGCTGAAATTAGTGTTGTGCTTTAGGGTATGGAAATAAAGAGCTACCAAATAATCGGCACAACCAAGTGAACCACCTGGATGTCCTGATTGGCAGGCATGGACCATTCTAACGATATCTCTACGAACTTGTGAGGCAACTTTTGTTAATTTATCAATGTCTGGAGTCATATGTATTGATTATGGGCTTATTGATTAGCCTTGAAATTTGTATGTTTTATTTATTGGAATAATTTATTTTACCAGCTCTAAAACTTGGGCAGATGAATTTTTGGTATCAACCTTATCAATGATTTTTAAGATTAATCCGTTTTTGTCGATGATAAATGTTTTACGAGCAATACCCATGTATTTTTTACCATACATGTTTTTTTCTACCCAAACACCGTAAGCTTCAACAATTTCTTTTTCAGTATCTGCAATTAATGAGAAAGGTAAATTATGTTTATTGATAAATTTCAAGTGTGATTTTTCATCGTCGATACTTACCCCTAAAACAACAAAACCTTGGGAAAGTAAAGATTCATAGTTGTCTCTGAAACTGCATGCTTCGGCAGTACAACCTGGAGTGTCATCCTTAGGATAGAAGTATAGAATGATGTTTTTACCTGCAAAGTCGCTCAGGCTAATTGTATTACCATTTTGGTCTTTTGCTGAAAAATTCGGTGCTTTTTGACCTTCAATTAATTCACTCATTTTTCTTTGCTTTTGTTGGGGTAAAATTAGTAAAATAAATATTGTCTTGGGAATATTTCTACTACTTATAAAATGCAGCATGAAACATGGTCGTATTATTTTTCTTGTCGCTTACTATAAGCTGAAAATCATGTTTTCCCTTAACAATTGTCTCATCAAAACGATGCCATAAAGAGCCTGTTTTTGAGTCGTATTCCATTAAAACCCAGCGTCCGTCTAATAATGCACTAAAGCTGTCTACTCCCGATAAATTATCGGATATTTTGAATTGTATTTTTGAATTACCTGCTAAATTCGCCCCATTGCTGATATTTAATGGAATAATTTTAGGTGAAATCGTATCTATACTTACATAAAAACTATCGAAACTTTTTAGTTCTGCATTAACAAAACCATTGATATAATTTCCTCCTATAGCGCTTTTGCGAGTATTCACAATCAAAGCTTTACTTCTTAAATGTGTAGGCAAACTATCATCTACCTTTATTGATAATTGATATAATCCATTGATCGGAATCAATCGATTATGAACATGATGAATCTGTGAGTATGCCCCTAATGGCTTGGCAGAAGTTTTATAAACAAAATTGAGATCACTGAACAGTGTTTTTAGAGGCATAAAAATGCTCAAACCCGCTGTGTCAAATTTATTTATTTGGTTAAAAGCCATTTTCTTGCCTGAAATTAATTTCTCAGACTTTTTTAAGCTGGGGTCGAATTGGAATTTAAAGTTTAATTCACTTTCATTGCCTGCAATATCCCGTACTATATATTTACCAACATGAATATTTTGGTCATTTATTTTTATTAACCCTCCATTAACCAATGTTTTGTAAATAGTTAATTCGTTTCCGGGCTCGACAAAACTTTTTTGTATTTTCTTGCCAGTTAAAATAATTTCAGGATAGTCAATGTGTGAATTTATGCCACGTGAATGATCAAATGAAAACTTTTCCCAAACAGAGGAGTAGATTAATTTTT
>NZ_JBIIPN010000203.1:0-3525 GCF_044342615.1 Daejeonella sp.
CCATGGCAACGCAGCAAAACCTAAATAAACCGAGACAAAAATAATGATTGGAGCTAGTACAAAGAGAAATTTATCAGCAGCTTTAGGAATAATAAATTCCTTTTGAAGCATTTTCAGAATATCAGCAAATGCCTGGAGTGAGCCATATTTACCTACTTCCATCGGACCCAATCGATCTTGTATAAAAGCAGATATTTTACGCTCTGAATAGACAGCAAACAAGGTAAACAGGGCAGTAAACATAAATAATGCACTAGCAACCAAGATGTATGTCAGATAGAAATTCAATTTGTAGCTTTTGTATATGCAAACTTACATAATCTGCATAAAAATGTAGTGCATTTCACATATTAAAACTTAATCCCAGATAGGTTTATAAGATAAATGTATTTTTTCACCAAAAAACAAGCGTGTACTACTTGCAAAAGAAGGGGTATAATCTGAAATATAAAATTGATGTTTCTTTACCGGGCCAGCATTTAAAAGTTCAAGGGCAGTTAAACGTTCTTTTAAATGTTCTGCAACAATTTCAGCCGTATTAATAATTTCAACCTTTCCTTTATAAAAAGCCTGTATTTCTGGCTTAATTAGGGGGTAATGTGTACAAGCTAAAATCAGGCTATCAATTCTTTTTAATTTTGATGATGATAAATATGAGTTAATCACCGTATTACTGATGGTATTATTGAAAAAACCTTCTTCAATCATTGGAGCCAATAAAGGTGTGGCTAGGGAAGAGACTTGAATTTCAGGGTTTATCGCTTTAAACTTTTTCGCGTAAATATCAGAGCGAATAGTTGATTTTGTTCCAATTACGCCGATTCGACCATGATTAGGTGAATTTGCGAGTAAATTAACCACAGGATCAATTACATTCACAATTGGCACTTTATCTCCTAAAAAGTGAACAAGTTCATGAAAAGCATGCGCAGAAGCGGTATTGCAGGCGATTAAAATCAGTTTGCAGTTTTTATCTAACAAAAATTTGGCGATTTTAAGGCTATAGAATTTAATCGCTTCAGGCGACTTATCCCCATAAGGCATGTGGGCTGTATCGCCAAAGTAAATTAATTGCTCTTTGGGCAGTATCTTGCGAATGGCATTCGCCACTGTTAATCCCCCGATGCCAGAATCAAAAATCCCAATAGGTAGTGCTGAACTCATATTTCAAAATTAAGATAATATTTTAAACCTATCACGTATAGAATTAGCGAAATCAAAATTTGGACAAAAAAAAATGCGAAGCTAAAAGCTTCGCATTTTAATTAGAATCATTATAATTATTTTGCTGCAGGTGTAGCTACAATACCCAATTTAGTTTTAACAATAGCGATGATATCTTCACCACCGTCAAAGTAAATTACTCCTGGCTGTGATACATCAAAAATATAAGCAAAACCCTTTTCTTTTGCAACAACTTTAACCGCATCTTCAGCTTTCTTAAATACAGGGGTATAAAGTTCAGTACGTTTAGTAGTTAATTCTTCTTGAGCTTTTTCCTGAGCGTCTGTTATACGTTTCTCAAGATCTTGAATTGTACCACCAAGGGTAGTTAATTCTTTCTCTAGAACAGCTCTATTAGCCTCACTTAGAGTTTTGTATTTCTCTTCATAAGTGGTTACTAATTTTTGACGCTCTGCTCCCATCAACTCAAGAGATGTTTGCTTAGCTTTCGCATATGTTTGAAAACTTGCATCTGCAGTCTTCATTTCTGGCATTGCTTGTAATAAATCAGCAGAATTAATATGACCAAATTTTTGCTGTGCATTTGCCGCATTTCCTGAAATTATCATTCCTACTGCAAGCACTCCTATTTTTAATAGATTTTTCATTGTTTTTTTATAGTCTGTTTTTGTTTATGATTAGTAAGATCTTATTTATTTTGTTGCACCCGGCTTATAACCAAGTTTTGTTATTATTTCATTACTTCTATCTAAACGCGGATTTGCATACAATAGCGTAATCTCGCTGTTTTTATCAAATATCATATCAAGTTGTTGTGCATCTGCAATTGCTTGTATTGCTTTTGAAACACGATCTTGGATAGGTTTAATCAATTTTGATCGGACTTGAAAAAGTTCACCTTCAAAACCAAACTTAATACGTTGGTATTCCTTTGCTTCTTGTTCTTTCTGTATTATTTCTTCTTCACGTTTTTTACGCATTTCAGCGGTTAGCAATACTTGATCTGCCTGATAGGCTTTAAACATATCTTCAATGTTGGCAAATTTTATATCAACCTCTTTCTGCCACTGTTCAGATAATGCATCAAGCTGTTTTTGCGCTGAATTATATTCTGGAATATGTTTCAAAATATAATCACTATCAACATAGGCGAACCGTTGTGCATAAGATCCTAAACTTGTAAGGACCAATAATAATGCGATTATAACGATTTTTTTCATTTGTATATAATTATTTTGCTAATCCTGTATTGTTTTGAATTGAAAAAGCAATTAAAAATCTAAAAAAGCTTGAGCAATTTAAGATTTATTTTTCTGATTTTATATTTGTCGCAATTAGATCAATTAATTGAAACCTCCATTAATCGCTTGAGAAATACTAAACGTAAAAGGATTTCTTCCATTGTCTGGTAAGCCAGGAATTTTATCAAAGGCAAAGCCGTAATCAATTCCTAACAATCCAAATATAGGAAGGAATACCCTAGCCCCCACACCAGCGGTTCTTCTAATGTTAAAAGGTGCAAAATCCCTAAACCTATTCCATGTATTTCCACCTTCAGCAAAAGCAAGAACAAAAATTGTTGCGCTCTGACTGGCGGTAATTGGGTGTCTTACCTCTAACACATATTTATTGAAAATTGGACTACCTGAACCTTGTGCAATTCTAGGATCAGCACCAGCAGGAATAACTGAATTATTAGCATATCCACGCATAGCAATAATCTCGGAACCTTGTAGGAAGTCAAAGCCCTGCATACCATCACCTCCAAGCTTAAATCGCTCGAATGCCGACTGACCAACAGCTTGATTATAGACACCTAGGAATCCAAATTGAGCTTGAGCTTTAAAAATTAATTTACCATAAATTCTTTGGAACCACTGTGATTCAAACTTCCACTTATGATATTCAGTGAAACGATATTTTTCTTTATCGGTAGCTATAGCATAATTTGTTTTGTTAAACAAAGAATAAGGAGGCGTAGCCTGGATTGTTAATTTTAAATTGGAACCCGACGTTGGGAAAATTGGAACATCCACCGAACTTCTACTAATTTCCTGAGTTAAATTAAAGTTATAAGAATTACCAGATGAAAATATAAACTGATTATAATTATTTAAAATATATTGCTGCAAATTGATTGATGTATTAGCTTGGAAATAATCATCAGGCCATTTTAAACGCTGTCCACGTGAAAAAGTCAAACCATTTAATCTAATCTTCTGCTGATTTATATCATTATTTCTTAAACCATTAGATTGAAGCGATGTAAATGCACTAATTCCGAAATAAATAGGTTTTTTACCTCCTAACCAAGGTTCAGAAAATGAAAAACTATATGAT
>NZ_JBIIPN010000082.1:0-11801 GCF_044342615.1 Daejeonella sp.
TTTACCGGTCGTTCGCCACGTGATCGATTCATAGTGTGTGATGAAATTACTGAACAATCAGTTTGGTGGGGTGATGTAAATATCAAATTTGATGCATTAAAATTTGATGCTTTATTTGATAAAGTGACTAACTACCTCTCCAAAAAGGCAATTTTTGTAAGAGATGCTTATGCTTGTGCAAGCGAAGAGTATCGTTTAAATATTCGAGTAGTTACAGAAACGGCCTATCAAAATTTATTTGCAAATAATTTATTTCTAAGGCCAGGGGATGTAAACAGTGATTTTATTCCGGAGTGGAGCATCATTGCTGCGCCGGGATTTAAGGCAAGTCCTGAGATTGACGGGACGAGGCAAGCTAATTTCTGCATTATCAATTTTAGCAGGAAAACAATTCTTATTGGCGGCACGGGATATACAGGCGAAATTAAAAAGAGTATTTTTTCAGTTCTTAATTTCATTTTGCCACATCATCATCAGGTACTTTCAATGCACTGTTCTGCTAATATTGGGGAAGATGGAGATACCGCATTGTTTTTTGGTTTGTCGGGGACTGGTAAAACAACCCTTTCTGCTGATCCAGATCGGAAGTTGATTGGTGATGATGAGCACGGATGGAGTGAGGAAAGTATTTTTAATTTTGAAGGTGGATGTTATGCAAAATGTGTCGACCTTGATCCTGAAAAGGAGCCTCAGATTTTCAATGCCATACGTTTTGGCTCATTATTAGAGAACGTTAATTTTCAAAAAGATAGTAGAACTGTTGATTTTGGGAATATTGATAAAACTGAGAATACGAGAGTAGCTTATCCTATACATTATATAGAAAATGCTTTAATACCTTCAATTGCTTCTGCCCCGAAAAACATCTTTTTTCTAACAGCAGATGCCTTTGGCGTTTTACCCCCAATTTCTAAATTAAATTCTGAGCAGGCTAAATATCATTTCATTTCAGGTTATACCGCTAAAGTAGCCGGAACGGAAGCCGGAATAACAGAGCCCCAATTAACCTTTTCTGCTTGCTTTGGAAAAGCTTTTTTGCCACTTCATCCTTCAAAATATGCCGAATTATTAGCGCAGAATATTGAGAAGTTTAATGTTAATGTTTGGCTTATTAATACTGGCTGGACAGGCGGAAAATATGGAATAGGATCAAGAATGAAGCTTTCTCATACCCGTGCAATGATTAAATCAGCATTAAATGGAGACTTTAAGAATGTTGACTTTGAGGAGCATCCTCTATTTGGTTTGTCGATGCCTACTAATTGTCCAGGTGTTCCTTCTCAACTTTTAAATCCTATAAACACATGGAATGATAAAAATGCTTATGAAAAGACTGCAACTAGTTTAGCTGAGGCATTTGTATCAAATTTTAAACAGTATCTATAGTAATTTGATTATTAGATAGTTAGTTGATAATTTTTCCTGTTTTCTTTCGTTTTTTATTAAAAATTGCATTGTAAATTTGCATTTACAATAAAAAATAGTTTTTATTGTAAAACGATTGCAAATAATCAAAGCCCATTTTCTTTTTGAACAGCAATATCTTGTTAGTTTTTAGGTTGTGGTATTGACGGCAATTAATAGGATTAAAAAATATTCGCATTTTTTTATTCTTAAATTTTATTTTTGTTAACCATTGATGGTGACAAAAGTATTTTTATATATTTATCAAAAATTATTATTTGAAAAACATTACTAAATAAAAATTAATCAAGTCTATTATCTAATCAACAACTAAAACTAAATTTTAAAAAAATGGCGAACGCACCAAAACCAACAACAGCTAAGAAAGAAAGCTCTGGTTCAAGCATTTTTGCAAGTATGTCTATCGTGATGTGTATCCTTGTCGGAGTACTTCTATGGAAATTCGTAATGGGTGATGCATCTAATTTTGAAGGTGGAGATCCAGAAAACGGTCATCCACTACCTGGAAACTACTTTGGTATGGTTTACAAAGGTGGTTATGTAGTTCCTGTATTAATGGGATTATTTTTAATGGTTATTGTATTTTCTTTCGAACGTTTTTTCGTTATTGGTAAAGCTACTGGTAAAGGAAATATTGATGCATTCGTTAAGAAGATTCAAGCCTTTATTAGTGCTGGAAACATTGATTCAGCTATCTCTGAATGTGATAAGCAAGAAGGTTCTGTTGCTAACGTAATCAAATCTGGATTAAAGAAATATAAGGAAATGGAAACTGAGACCAAAATGGATACTGAGCAGAAATGTCTTGCTATTCAGAAAGATATCGAAGAAGCAACTGCTTTAGAGATGCCTATGTTGGAGCAAAACTTAACAGTTATTGCAACTTTAGTTTCAATTGGTACATTGATGGGTCTATTAGGTACGGTAACAGGTATGATTAAGGCTTTCGCGGCATTATCAACTGCAGGTTCTCCAGATCAGGCTGCACTTGCAAATGGTATTTCTGAAGCATTGATTAACACTGCTACAGGTATTGCTACTTCAACTGTTGCAATTGTTATGTACAACTTGTTTACTTCTAAAATTGATAAATTGACATACGCTATTGATGAGGCTGGTTTCTCTATCGTTCAAACGTATGCAAGCACTCATAAATAATAGAATTTGATTTTTATTCCGGGTTTTTTAACCCGGAATATTTCGACTCTATATTAATTAGTTATTAATTTAAAAATAAGCAATGCCAAGAATTAAAGTTGCCAGAAAAAGTACAGCTATCGACATGACAGCAATGTGTGATGTGGCGTTTTTGTTGCTTACGTTTTTTATCCTTACAGCAACAGCACGTCAGCCAGAACCGCTACCTGTTGATACTCCGGCATCAACAGTTAAGTTCAAGTTACCTGATGTAGATATTGCTACGCTAACTGTTGGACAAGAAAAAGTATTTTTCGGAGTTCCAGGTCAACCGATAAGAGTTCGTACATTAGAATTAATGGGCGAAAAATATCAGATTACGTTTACCGACGAAGAAAAAATGCGTTTTTCTCTGATGGAGAGTTTTGGAGTTCCTATTGGGAATCTTAAGCAAATCATTATGTTGAAAGGTGATGAGCGTAATGCAGAGGGCTTACAGCCAGGAATTCCTACTGATTCAGTAGGTGATCGTCCATCCGAATTGCACAATTGGATTTTGTCTGCACGTTATGCAACCAAAGAACTCAATAATGTTGATATGCGTGTCAGTATCAAAGGTGATTCAGGAGAAGAATATCCTTCAATCAAAAAAGTATTGAATATTCTTCAGGATCAAAATATTAACAAATTTAGTTTGATAACCTCATTGAGGGCAAGCGAAAATTAATTCGTATAAAATAAGAACGCGATGGCAGAATTAGATACCTCCGGCGGGGGTAAAAATAAAGGCGGGAAAGTTAGAAGTAAAAAGCAATCAACACGTGTGGATTTAACTGCAATGGTAGATTTGGCTTTCCTTCTTATCACCTTCTTTATGCTTACCACTACGCTGGCAAAGCCTCAGGCAATGGATTTAGCCATGCCTGATAAGGAAAAAAACGATCAGCAGGAATTAACGATTGCTGATAATAGAACAATGACGATATTACTTGGTGCTAATAATCGTATCGAGTGGTATATGGGACTTGTTGACAAACCTTTAACTGCTCCTCAGGTTGATAATTATGGCAGAAATGGCATAAGAAAGGCTTTAGTCGAATATTCGAAAAAAGTTATTGCTACCACTGGTGATCCAAGTAAAGGCTTAATCGTTTTGATCAAACCAAGTGCACAATCAAATTACAGAAATTTTGTAGACATTCTAGATGAAATGAAAGTATCAAATATTGAAAGATATGCGATAGTTGAAATTTCTGATCCGGATATTGCTTTATTAAAGCGTGATGGTCTCTACAAATAATTATTTTAAACAAATATTTACCCTTTAAAGATTGATTATATGTTAGGGTCTAAAATAGATTTATTCAATAACCAGTGGCTGGATGTTATATTCGCTGGCAGAAATAAGAGCTACGGTGCGTATGAGTTAAGGAAAGATAATTCTAAGACTACAAGCCGTGCTGTTATTATTGGTTCGCTACTTTTTATTACAATGGTTTCTTTACCATTGATTATCAAGTATATTTCCGGGATAATGCCAGAGGATGAGCAATTTAAGTCAACTGAAGTTGTATTACAACCTCCGCCACCAATTAATAAGGAAGAGCTTCCTCCACCTCCTCCAGAACCCCCTAAACCAAAGATCGATCAGATCAAATTTCCTCCTCCGGTAGTTGTACCTGCAGAAGAAGTTAGAGATGAAGAACCACCAACAGTTGAAGAATTGAAAGTGGCTGATCCTGGACAGAAGACTATTGAGGGTGATCCAAATGCAGATATCGTAATTGATGAGCCTGTAGGTGAAGCACCTAAGCAAGCTGAAGTAACTGAAGATAATAGCATTAAAGATTTTGCTAGTGTTGAAGTGCTTCCTGAATTTGCTGGTGGTATGGCAGGATGGGGAAAATATCTTCAGAAAAACTTAAAATATCCACCTATTGCTCGTGAAAATAATATCACAGGTCGTGTTATTATGAGCTTCGTAGTTGAGAAAAATGGCCAATTAACTGATATCAAAGTATTACGTGGTATTGGTGGTGGTTGTGATGAAGAAGCAGTTCGTGTATTAAAGAATGCACCAGCTTGGAAACCAGGTATCCAGAATGGTCGCCCAGTAAGGGTAGCTTATACTATGCCTATATTCTTCCAATTGGCTGGACAGTAGAATAAAATGTCTTTTTTAAAGAAAGAAGAATTCAAGCAGAAATCGCCCGCAAAGCGATTTCTGTTTATTTTAGGGCTAGGTATGTTTGCCCTTTATTTCGCATTGGGCATTGCTATTGTTTTCTGGAAGGATTTTCCTATCGACCTATCATTTGAGTATAGACTCGCTTTTGCTACCTTATTAATTGTTTATTCATTTATTAGATTTGTTCGTTTACTTCGTTCTTAAAAAAAATGAAATGAGAAAATTAGTTTCTATATTTTATGTTTTTGCTTGTATTCTACTTATTTCATGCCAGAGTAAACCTAGTGAAAAGCAGTCGTACACTAGCGGCAAGGAGCAAATATTAGTCGACGAATCCTTTGCCCCTATTATTGAGGATCAGGCTTTTCTTTTTGAAAGTACCTATCCTAACGCAAAGCTAAATTTGCTCATGAAATCTGAAAATGAATTATTAAATTTGTTTTTAGGTGATAGCGTTCAAGTTGCCATTCTTTCACGCGAATTAAAAGATGATGAAAGGAAGCATTTTGAATCAAAAAATATTAAAATTCGTTTAAATCGATTTGCTATTGATGGAATTGCGCTTATCACACACAATTCTTCTAAATATGTCAATGTTGATGTTTCGGATATCGTCAAGATATTAAAAGGAGAGGCTTCTGCTCTTGAAAGTTTAGTTTTTGATAATGCCAATTCAAGTACAGTCAGATATTTTAAAGAATTGGCTGCTATTGACAAACTTCCCGCAACCGGCATATATGCGTTAAAGTCGAATGCAGATGTTGTTAAATATGTAAATGACAATCCTGGTTCAATAGGTGTTGTAGGAGTTAATTGGATGGTACAACCTCCATTAGAACTAGAACCTATTGTGGAGGATTTAAAGATATTAGGGGTTAAAAACATAGTTGGTCGTCCTGGTGCGGATGCTTACTATAAGCCTAACCAAAATGATATTGCATTAGGAAAATATCCTCTTACAAGATCATTATATGTTATAAATTGTGAAGGTGGTGCCGGTTTGGGCACGGGTTTTGCATCCTTTATCACTGGAGATCGTGGTCAAAGGATTGTGCTAAAATCTGGTCTTTTACCTGATAGCATTCCTTCAAGAGAGATTAATATTGTAAATTAAATTAGATTGAAAATGATGAATAAGGCGGTTAAGATGACTCTGGGTCTAATGTTATTAGGTTCTTTGGTTTTTGCTCAGAATTTAACTGATGCTAGAAAAGCTATTGACGCAGAGCAGTATCAAAAGGGTAAAGCAATGTTAAACACATTAACTAGTAGTCAACCTACTAATCCTGAGAACTTTTTTTATTTAGGTAATTTATACCTAAGCACAGCATCAATTAATATTCGTCCAGATTACATTGATTCTGCCAAAGCAGTGTTTGAAAAGGGTATCAGTGCAAATGCTGAGTATGCTTTAAATTTTGTGGGTTTGGGCGCTGTTGATCTTGCTAAAAAGGCAAATCCAAAAGCTAATTTTGATAAGGCAATTGCTCTCACTAAGAAGAAAGATCATTTGACAGATCTTTATATCGGACGTGCATACGTTAATCTTACAAAACCGATGATTGCAGAGGCAATGGTTCATCTAAATAAAGCTAAATTATTGAATGAGAAAGATGCTCAATTATTTTTAGTATTAGGTGATGCTTATCGCTCAGAAATGAAGAATAGTGAAGCTTTTAGTGCATATAGGACTGCTTTTGATTTAGATAAAACCTTTTTAAGATCAAAAATCGAATTAGGTAAAATTAATAAAATGTCTAAGGCATTTGAGGAGGCAATTGCTGAATTTAATAGCGTGATTGCTTTGGATGCTAATTATGGACCAGCTTACAGAGAGCTTGCTGAAACTTTTTATCAATGGGCATGGACTTCTCAGAAGGAGTATGAAGGTCGTATAAAGCAGGCATTGCAATCTTATGAGAAATACATGGATTTAACAGATCGCTCTTTAGATTCTCGTTTACGTCATGCTGATTTCTTGTACCTAGCTAAAGATTTCAAAGCTCTTGAAGCTGAGGCTAATGAAATGGCTAAATTGGATAAGGTTAACCCAAGAGTATTACGTTATCTGGCTTACTCTTCTTTTGAAAATGGTAATTTTACCTCAAGCACACAAGCACTAAAGGATTTTATTGCAAAAGTTGAACCAACTCGTTTGATTTCTCAGGATTTCTTATATTTAGGTAGAGCTCAAATGAAGGACACTACTCAGTTTCAAGAGGGTTTGGCTAATATTGAGAAGGCAGTTGCGCTTGATTCTACTAATGCAGTGGTGATGAGTGAAATAGGGCAAGCACTTTATAAAGGTAAAAAGTATGTTGATGCAGCTCGTGCATATGAGATAGCGATTAAAAATCCAGAAAGAGCATTATTAGATTATTATTATTTAGGAATGTCTTATTATTTCACCTATGGTTCGCAAAATGCGGCCAAATTAAATCCACCTAAAGATCTTTTAGTAAAAGCGGATACCGCATTTAGTTTTCTTGTTAAGAGATCTCCAACAACACAAGCGGGATGGCAGTATAGAGGTAGAATTAACCGTTTACTTGATGAAAATGATGCTCAAGGTTTGGCGGTTCCTTTTTATGAGACCTATGTTAAGCTTGTTACGATTGATAAGCCTGAATTGGCAGCTAAAAGTGGCTCTGGATTAATTGAAGCCTATAATTATTTAGGATCAGTTGCACTTAGAAAAGAGGAGAATAAAGTGAAAGCTAAAGAATATTTTGAAAAAATATTAGTACTCGATCCTGCTAATGCTACTGCTAAAGAGGTTCTTACTGCATTAGGTAGTAATAATTAAACTGTAAAATTTATTTACTGAATAGCCCCTAAGCATTGTTTAGGGGCTATTTTTTTTATATATTTGCAGCGTATTATACATTATGGAAGCACAAAGCACATCATTAAGTTATCTACCAATAATCTTTCAGATTATTGTGGCACTCGGGTTTGTGGGTTTAACCATGACTCTTACCCATTTAATTGGGCCAAAACGTAAAACATCTGATAAGTTAGTAGCCTTCGAATCTGGGATTAAATCTGTAGGAAATGCGCGTCAGCCCTTTTCTATAAAATATTTTTTAGTAGCAATACTTTTTGTTCTTTTTGATATTGAAGTCATTTTTATGTATCCATGGGCTGTAAATTTTAGAGAATTTGGAGTTAATGGATTAATTGAGATGTTCATATTTATGGGCACTCTTTTGCTAGGCTTCATCTATATTATTAAGAAAAAGGCACTGGATTGGGAGTAGTATTTAGACTGGTTCTAAATATTGGTTTAAAAAATTGAAAGCATTTAATTTCTTAAATTTGGGCTCAATTCAGACCTGTCTGAATTGGGCTTTTTCTTTTAAAAGATTATGAGTGAAGTAAAAATAGTTGAAGCGCCTCCAGGTATTGAAGGATCTGGTTTCTTTGCAACATCAATGGATAAGGTTGTTGGTTTGGCACGTTCACATTCTTTGTGGCCATTGCCATTTGCAACATCTTGTTGTGGTATTGAGTTCATGGCTACCATGGGTTCACACTATGATTTTGCTCGTTTTGGTTCAGAAAGACCGAGTTTTTCACCTCGACAGGCAGATTTATTGATGGTTATGGGAACCATTGCAAAAAAAATGGGACCGGTTTTAAAGCAAGTATATCTTCAAATGGCTGAACCTCGTTGGGTAATTGCAGTTGGAGCATGTGCAAGTAGTGGTGGGATATTTGATACCTACTCAGTAATGCAAGGAATCGATGAAATCATTCCGGTAGATGTATATGTGCCGGGTTGTCCACCACGACCAGAAGCAATTATTGATGGTTTCAATAAAATACAAGAACTGGTTAAAAATGAGTCGCTTCGTAGAAGAGAATCACCAGAGTATAAAGAATTATTAGCTAGATACGGAATCCAGTAATGGGCAAAATAAGCAACCAGCAAGTCGTACAAAGTTTAACTTCAAAGTTTGGGGATAAAATCACCATTCCTACTGAGCCCTTTGGCTTTTTAACTTTTGAAACTTCGGCCGACCAAATAAATGAAGTTTTACGTTTTCTAAAAGATGACCCAGAACTTAAATTTAATTATCTAACGGACATTACCGGAATTCATTTCCCGGAAGAGGAACTTTCAATTGGTGTTATTTACCATTTGCATAGTCTTTCAAATAATGTTCGTGTTAGAATTAAGGTTTTTCTTGATGGAAAAGCTCCTAAAATCCCTACGGCAACAAACCTTTGGGAAGGGGCAAATTGGATGGAACGCGAAACTTTTGATTTCTTCGGAATTAATTTCGAAGGACATCCAAATCTTGTTAGAATTTTAAATGTTGATGATATGACGGTCTTCCCGATGCGCAGAGAGCATCCATTGGAAGACCCTAATCGTGTTGATAAAAAGGATTATTTCTTCGGAAGATGATGAATCACCCCATATTTACAGATAACGACCCTCAAAAGGAAACCATTACCCTAAATCTTGGTCCCACACACCCTGCAACCCATGGTGTATTCCAGAATGTTTTAGAAATGGATGGCGAGCGGATTGTAAGCGGCGTTTCAACGATTGGCTACATTCATCGTGCTTTCGAAAAGATTGCTGAACACCGACCATTCTACCAGATAACTCCATTAACTGACCGCATGAACTATTGCTCATCTCCTATCAATAATATGGGATGGCATATGACTGTTGAAAAGCTATTAGGTATTGAAACTCCTAAAAGAGTTGATTACTTGAGAGTTATCGTTATGGAACTTGCTAGAATTTCAGATCATTTAATTTGTAATGGAATTTTAGGTGTAGATACTGGTGCTTTTACTGGTTTCCTTTATTTGATGGAGGAGAGAGAGCATATTTATGAAATTTATGAAGAAATTTGTGGTGCTCGTTTAACCACAAATATCGGCCGTATTGGGGGTTTTGAGCGTGATTTTAATGATATCGCATTTGCGAAAATCAAAAAGTTTTTAGTTAAGTTCCCGCCAATTCTGAAGGAGTTTGAAGGATTGTTTAACCGAAACAGAATATTTATTGAGCGTACATCAGGAGTTGCTCCTGTAAGTCCAGAGACAGCTTTAAACTACAGTTGGAGTGGACCAATTTTGAGAGCTACAGGTGTAGATTATGACGTTAGAGTAAATGAACCATATTCTTCGTATCAGGATTTTGACTTTGAAATTCCTGTTGGTACCACTGGCGATGTTTACGATCGTTATGTTGTTCGTAATGAAGAAATGTGGCAGAGCTTGAGAATTATTGAACAAGCTTTACAAAAAATTGAAAAAGAACCAAAAGGTTTATTCCATGCGGATGTTCCTGAGTTTTACCTTCCTCCAAAAGAAGAGGTTTATAATAATATGGAGGCCTTGATTTACCATTTCAAAATTGTAATGGGAGAAATTGAAACTCCAAAAACTGAGGTTTATCACGCTGTTGAAGGGGGTAATGGAGAATTAGGTTTCTATTTGGTTAATGATGGTGGCCGTTCGCCGTATCGTTTACACTTTAGAAGACCAAGTTTTATAAATTATCAAATGTATGCTCCAATGAGTGCTGGTATGTTATTATCAGATGCCATTATCAATATGAGTAGCTTGAACGTAATTGCAGGAGAATTAGATGCTTAGTGTAACTGAACATAAAGAAATTGAATTTTCAGCAGACTTGATTAGCAAGTTTGAGGAAATTGTAAAGCGTTATCCGGAAGGAAAACAGAAATCAGCTTTATTGCCAGTCTTGCACCTTGTGCAAGCAGAATATGGCTGGGTTAGTCCGGAGGCTATGGACAAAGTAGCTAACTTCCTTCAAATTAAGCCTATTGAGGTTTATGAAGTTGCAACATTTTATACCATGTTTTTCCTGCGCCCACAAGGCAAATTTGTTTTGGAAGTTTGTCGCACTGGCCCTTGTTGCTTAGTAGGTGCTGAAAAAATCATGAATCACATTGAAAAAACTTTGGGTGTGAAGGAGGGTGAAGTAACTTCTGATGGCAATTTCAGTTGGAGAGGGGTAGAGTGTTTAGCAGCATGCGGAATGGCACCTGTTTTACAAATAGGTCCTGAATATACTTTTTACGAGAATTTAACAGAAGAAAGTGTAGATAAATTGATAGAAAATTTAAAAAGTAAGATATAAGATAGGTATTTGGAGTTCAACTGAGTTTATTTATAAACCTCACATCTCACATCTCTTATCTCACATCTCATATCTATAAAAGAATGGCTCGCAAGTTATTATTAGAGAATATTAATGTACCAGGAATTCACACATTCGATGTTTATCGTCAGAATGGGGGATACCGTGCGGTAGAAAAGGCTTTAACGTCGATGACACCTGATGCCGTGGTTGAAGAGGTTAAAACATCAGGCTTACGTGGTAGAGGTGGTGCAGGATTCCCTACGGGTATGAAATGGAGCTTTTTAGCTAAGCCTGAAGGTCGTGAGCGTTATTTGGTATGTAATGCAGATGAATCTGAACCAGGAACATTTAAAGATCGTTACTTAATGACTCACATTCCTCATCTATTGGTTGAGGGAATGATTGTGTCTAGCTTTGCTCTTGGTGCGAAAACATCCTATATCTATGTTCGTGGTGAAATGATGCCACAGATTAGAATATTGGAAAGAGCAATCGCGGAAGCTAAAAATGCCGGTTTTCTAGGTAAAAATATACTTGGATCAGGTTATGATCTTGAATTATATGTTCAGCCAGGTGGTGGAGCATATATTTGTGGTGAAGAAACAGCTTTGATAGAATCGCTTGAAGGTAAGCGTGGTAATCCTCGTATTAAACCACCATTCCCAGCAATTTCGGGTGTTTGGGGTTGCCCAACAGTAGTAAATAACGTTGAAACTATAGCAGCTGTTGTTCCAATTATCAATGAAGGTGGTGAAGAATATGCCAAAGTAGGAATTGGAAGAAGTACCGGTACAAAATTGATTTCTGCTTCTGGGAATTTGGTTAAGCCAGGGGTTTATGAAATTGAACTGGGACTACCAGTAGAAGAATTTATATACTCAGAAGAATATTGCGGCGGAATAGCGAATGGAAAGAGAT
>NZ_JBIIPN010000083.1:0-11776 GCF_044342615.1 Daejeonella sp.
TTTCACACCCGACTTCGTGAAAGAAGCAGCCAAACAGGCTATTGATCAAAATTTTTCTTATTACACTCCCGTTCCGGGCTATCCTGAATTGCGCAAAGCAATTGCAGCAAAGCTTAAACGTGAGAATGGTTTGGATTATGATTTTGACCAGATTGTTGTTTCTACTGGAGCTAAACAATCTTTAGCTAATGCAATACTTAGTCTCGTAAACCCTGGAGAGGAGGTAATTATACCTACTCCATATTGGGTATCCTATTCTGAGTTAGTAAAACTTGCTGAAGGTGAGTCTGTTCTTATTAACACTAATTTAGAAAGTGATTTTAAAATTACTGCTGAGGAGCTTGAGGCTGCAATTACACCAAAAACAAAGCTATTCTTGTTTTCGTCACCTAATAACCCTACCGGAAGTGTTTATACCCGTGAGGAATTAGCTTCATTAGTTAAGGTTTTCGAAAAGCATCCAGATATTTATATTATTTCTGATGAGATATATGAGCATATTAACTTTTTAAGTGACCATGAATCAATTGCTCAATTTCCTTCTGTAAAAGATAGAGTAATCATAATCAACGGATTATCAAAGGCTTATGCCATGACAGGATGGCGTATTGGTTATTCAGCAAGTAGTAAAGCTATTGCTGCTGCATGTGATAAACTTCAGAGTCAGATAACTTCCGGGACTTGTTCAATTACCCAAAAAGCTGGTATTGCGGCTTATGAGGGCGGCTTAGAGACTATTCATGAAATGAAAGCTGTTTTTAAAGAACGTAGAGATCTTGTATTTGGATTATTGAAAGAAATCCCAGGCTTGAAGGTTAATTTACCGGCTGGCGCATTTTATTTCTTCCCTGAAATTAGCTCATTTTTTGGAAAAACTACTCCAGATGGTGAATTGATTAAAAATGCAGAAGACCTTTCATTATACCTGTTAAATACGGGACATGTGGCTACAGTAAGTGGCGATTCTTTTGGTGATCCTAATTCAATCAGACTTTCATATGCCGCGGCAAATGTGAAATTGGTTGAAGCCATGAAACGTATCAAAAATGCTCTTGGAGCTTTAAAATAATATTTTTTCAAATAGCGGGCTAATAACCCGCTTCTTAAACTCTAATTCTACAGCTAAATGAATAACATCTTTGAAAAGTTCAATTCCTTAAATGTGTTGATTATTGGGGATGTTATGATCGATAGCTATATCTGGGGTAAAGTAGATCGTATTTCTCCCGAAGCCCCTGTTCCTGTTGTACGTGTTACTAAAAAGGAAGACCGATTAGGAGGTGCTGCAAATGTGGCATTAAACATCCAATCGCTTGGTGCAACTCCTTTAATATGTGCCGTTGTTGGCGATGATTATGATGGCGAAAACTTCCTTTCCCTATTAAAAAGTCAAGGATTGTCTGATCAAGGAATACTGAAAATCGGGACAAGACCAACAACCGTAAAAACAAGAATTATCGCTCATAATCAACAGATTGTACGTGTAGATGCCGAAACGGAAAGTAATTTAAATGAATCGGATTCAGCTTTGGTATTCGAAAAAATCAAGCAAATTATCTCTGGTCATAAAATCGATGCAATCATTTTTGAAGATTATGATAAAGGACTTATCACCGAAAACCTGATTAGTCAAACGGTTAATCTTGCTCAATCTAAAGGCATAATCACTGTCATTGATCCCAAAAAACGAAATTTTAATTCTTACAAAGGCGTAGATTTATTCAAACCAAATCTAAAAGAACTAAAGGAAGGTTTAAAAATAGATCTTGATCCTAAAAATATTGAGCAGGTAAAAAAAGCGGTTGAGGACTTAAAAACACTTCTAGGAGCAAAATCAGTCATGTTAACCCTTTCAGAAAATGGAGTTTACATTAGCTCTGAAAAAGAAAATAAGCACATTCTAGCTCACAAGCGCGATATCGCCGATGTTTCAGGCGCTGGAGACACTGTTATCGCAACTGCAGCTCTTTGCCTTGCTGCAGGCCTAGATGAGCTTAAAACAGCTGAAATAGCCAACTTAGCTGGCGGACTAGTATGCGAACATGTTGGCGTAGTGCCGATTGATAAGGGAAAGTTGATGAGGGAAGCGGGGAAATTAGGTGGTTTTTGGTAGTTGGTTAGTAGTTGGTTAGTTAGTTAGGCTAGCGTCATCTTTTACCGGTGGCTGAGGTTCTAGAAGCCTGTTCTTAGGGTAGGAAAAATTTATCAGTTAGCCGTTATCAGTTATCAGGCTATCGACATCTGAAATGTTTTGTGCTAGTTAAAGATTTTTTGAACTTACTCTTTGCACCTTATTCCTTGTTCTAATTTTTGGTTAGACTAGCGTCATCTTTTACCGGTGACTTTGGTTCTCGAAGCCAAGTTCTTCAGGGTAGGAAAAAATTTATCAGTATTGAGGCTGGCGACCTAAAAAAGAGGCATATCAGTTAAATCCCACAGAATTTCATTGAACTTAATTTCACAGTTTAAAAGTGATGAAAACATCAACTAATGTATTGATTGGTGAGAACACAAAAACAAAGAGAATTATTTGATACCCTTTCTGCGCCTTTGCGAGAAATTCAAATCTGCGCTAATCCGCGCAATCTGCAGGAGCCCCCTCTCCGCCTGGCTTCGAGAACCCGGCTTCGAGAACCTCAGCCACCGGCAAACCGATAATCCCTCTCCGCCCAGCCTGACAACAGACAACTGATTTACTTACTCCTAATCGCCTCCACAGGATCAAGCCTTGATGCATTAAATGCAGGAATAAAACCAGAAACGAGTCCGATTACCGTAGAAAGCACAATTGTTAAGACAACCTTACTCATATCAACAACAATGGTAAGATCAAAGAAAGTTTTCGAAATAAAAGCCAAGCCAAACACAATAAGTAAACCAATAAATCCACCCATAAGGCATAAAAGCACTGATTCGATCAAGAATTGGAGCATGATGAAGTAATTTTTAGCGCCCAAAGATTTTTGGATTCCAATAATATTGGTACGCTCTTTCACAGAAACAAACATGATATTTGCAATTCCGAAGCCGCCCACTAAAATGGAGAAACCACCAATAAAGGCACCAGCAAAATCAATAATTCCAAAAAGTTGGTCGAGTTGAGCAGTCAGGACTGTTGTTTTATTTAAGGAGAAATCATCATCATCTTTCGGACTAAGTCTATGAATGGATCGCATTGTTCCTTTCAATTCACTTTCAAGCTCTTCAACAGATATATTTTCCCTGCCTTTAATCGTAATTTGCGGTCCGTAGCGTTCATCCTCCACCTTGATCACACCTTTTGCGAAGTTTAGCGGAATTAAAACTGTTTTATCCGCGGAAACGCCTAACATATCCTCCCCTTCTTCCGTAAAAACCCCGATAATTGTAGTTTTTCGGCCCAAAACTGTAATTACCTTCCCTATCGGATCTTCATTTGGAAACAAACCATCGGCAATAGAATAACCTATAATTGCAATTGGTCTGCCACTCTTTGATTCACTTTCCGTAAAATATCGCCCCCCTTGAAAATCAAATTTCCAAACTTTATAATAGTCATGAGATGCTGCTCTAATTTCTGCACCTTCAATACTGTTATTTCTATATTTTATAGTTCTATTGCCAATTCCAACTTCAAATGATATACCTTCTGCAGTTTGTAATCGTTCTGTAAGTTTATTATAGTCGCGCAAGGAAGGTTGCGGTCTGCTGATATATTTCCACCACGGAAAATCTGGTCCGCCAACCCAAGGCCATTTCTGAATATAAATGGTATTACTACCCAATTTCTCAACACTACTTTGAATATTATTACGCAGAGTGTCAACGGCAGAAAAAACGCCTACAATGGTCATTATTCCGATTGTTATTCCTAATAAGGACAATAATGTTCTAAGTTTATTTTGCCTAAGAGCTTCGAAGGCAAACAAAAAACTCTCTTTTAATAGTTTGAGAAATATCATATACGAGATTAGACCAAATTTACAGAAAAACGTTACAGGTCGCTATAAGAATTACGAATATAATTAAAATTTACTAAATTTCTATCATTATTGATTAAACAAATGTGGTTTTAATTTGCTAAATTTGCGCCCTGAAATCCATTAAAAATAATTATGAAATTATCTCAGTTCAAATTTGATTTACCTGAATCATTAATAGCCCACAATCCTGTTGAAAACCGCGATGAGGCACGTTTAATGGTTCTGGACAAGAAAACCGGAGCAATTGAACATAAAATATTCAAGGATATTTTAGGCTATTTTGATGAAAAGGATGTGATGATTTTAAACAACACCAAGGTTTTCCCTGCCCGTTTATATGGAAATAAGGAAAAAACTGGTGCTACAATTGAAGTTTTTTTACTTCGTGAACTTAACCGTGAACTTCGTCTTTGGGATGTACTTGTAGATCCTGCAAGAAAGATCAGAGTAGGCAATAAATTATACTTCGGGGATGATGACCTTCTAGTTGCTGAGGTGGTAGATAATACTACTTCTCGTGGAAGAACTATCCGTTTCCTTTTTGATGGAACAGATGAAGAATTTCGTAGAAATATTGAAATCCTAGGAGAAACTCCACTCCCAAAATATATCAAGCGCAAAGCAACTGCTGAAGATAAAGAGCGATATCAAACCATTTTCGCGAAATACGAAGGTGCTGTTGCTGCTCCTACTGCAGGTTTACACTTTAGTCGCGAATTAATGAAACGCCTCGAATTAAAAGGTGTTGAATTTGCGGAGGTTACTTTACACGTAGGACTTGGAACATTCAGAACTGTTGAGGTTGAGGATTTAACCAAACATAAAATGGATTCTGAGCAGTTTATCATTGAGCAAAAAGACGCAGATATTGTAAACAAAGCGATTGCTGAAAAAAGAAGAGTCTGTGCTGTTGGTACAACTTCCATGAGATCTATTGAATCGGCTGTATCTGCAAATAAAGAATTGAAAGCTGCAAACGATTGGACAAGTAAGTTTATCTTTCCTCCATACGATTTCAGCATTGCAAACAGCATGGTAACTAACTTCCACACTCCAGAATCAACTTTATTGATGATGGTAGCTGCATTTGGTGGTTATGAGCATGTAATGAATGCCTATGAAGTAGCTGTAAAAGAGAAATATCGTTTCTACAGCTATGGAGATGCCATGCTGATCATATAATTGCTTAGGTGGTAAAGAATGTGAATTCCAATCCACCAACGCTTAATAATATCTGATTTTTAGCTTTGAAATACTACGGAATTATAGTTGGTGGAGGCTCCGGAAGCAGAATGCAATCGGAAATACCCAAACAATTTATGCTTTTGAATGGCAAGCCCGTTTTAATGCATACCATTGAAGCTTTCTACCATTCAGACCTAAAACCAGAAATTATTCTTGTCCTAAACATAGATTTTCACACTTTTTGGGAAGATCTTTGCTTAAAACACAATTTCACCATTCCTCATAAATTAGTTAAAGGCGGATTACAACGCTTTCATTCTGTTAAAAACGGAATAAATTGTGTCAAAGAAAAAGCAATCATCGCAATTCATGATGCAGTGAGACCATTAGCAAGTAATGACCTAATTACACGTTCATTTTTAGCAGCAGAAGAATTAGGAAATGCAGTGGCAGCTATTAAATCCAAGGATTCTGTGAGGCAACAAAATGACAACAGGAGCCAATCATTAAATAGAGATGAAATCTATTTAGTACAAACACCACAAACATTCAAATCAGAAATTCTTAACAAGGCTTATAATCAGGATTTTAGAAACGAATTTACTGATGATGCCTCAGTTGTAGAGCGCATAGGAATCTCAATAAATATCATTGAAGGTGAAAGTAAAAATATAAAAATCACCTTCCCTGAAGATATTCAGCTTGCCGAATTCTACTTAAATCAAAAAAAAATAATCGTACCAGTCCGAATTTGACAAATACGATTATTTAAATCATTAAACAGTCCCGCCACGAATTACACGAAGTAGTATTGCAATAACAGCAATTACCAGCAAGATATGAATTAATCCTCCGCCAAATGGGGTAATAAAGAAGCCAAAAATCCAGGCTATAATCAAAATAACTGCGATTAAATAAAGTAAATTTCCCATAATTCATTTTTAAGTTTAACTATTAAATAATAACACTAAACTTTTAAAAATGTTTAAAAGGACTCCTGAAATCGATTTAAATGGGACAAAAAAAACCCTGCTAGTGCAGGGTTAAATCTTAATATTCGTCTTCATTAAAGAAGAAATCATCCTTTGTGGGATAATCCGGCCAAATTTCTTCTATATTCTCATATGGCTCACCATCATCCTCCAATGCTTGCAGGTTTTCGATAACTTCCACTGGTGCCCCAGAACGAATTGCATAGTCAATAAGTTCATCTTTGGTAGCCGGCCATGGCGCATCTTCTAAATGAGATGCTAATTCTAATGTCCAATACATATTTCTTAGAATTTGGTTTATACTATTTTTTGCAAAAGTATAATAAATTAAATAACAAAATTAATTATTTTTCAACACCTGACTTATACGCGTGGAAACCACTGATTTTCAGGTACATTTCTATCAAAACACAACTTTCTAGCAAGAACAAATAGATAGTCGCTTAGTCTATTTAAATAAACTACTACCTTTTCGTCTACAAAACTTTCCGACTTTAAGTGAACGATGATACGTTCTGCTCTTCTGCAAACACATCTAGAAACATGGCAGAATGAAACTACCGGACTCCCACCAGGCAATATAAAGTGCTTTAATTCAGGCAGTACCAAATTCATCTCATCAATTTGATTCTCAAGAAATGTAATATCCGAAAGATGAAGATCTGGAATTTTCATTTTCGATTTCTCAGGATCAGAAGCAAGTGCAGCACCAATGGTAAATAACCTATCTTGTACCTCCTTTAGAACATCCTTCTGAGAAATATCAATATCATGGTCACGTATCATACCGATATATGAATTAAGCTCATCAACAGTGCCATAGCTTTCAATCCTAAGATCATATTTTGGAACACGTGTCCCACCAATTAGTGAGGTTAAGCCCTCATCTCCAGTTTTGGTATAGATTTTCATTTCTTTTTAATCGTTAGATTTCTAGGTAAAGCAGAATTCATTTTTAACAATTGCGATATTAAGAATTATTAAGCAGAATATTAGGATTGTGGAAATGTTAATACCCTTATTTTGACATTTATAAAACATAAATTGGGTGTAAACCAAAATAAAAATCAGAATAGATAAAAATTAAGAATACAATTCAAGTAAAATACAATTATTGAATTTTCTCAAAATCAGAATCTTTGGATTTCATATCAGCCAAACGTGGAGAAACGGTTTTTACATTCTCATTGAGATAATCGTTTTCGATTAATCCATCACGCATTCTAACAATCCTATGGGCATGTTGAGCGATATCCTCCTCATGTGTGACAAGAATAATGGTATTTCCTTTAGAATGAATCTCTTCCAAGAGTCCCATAATCTCTACCGATGTTTTAGTATCTAGATTACCTGTCGGCTCATCGGCAAGAATAATCGAGGGATTGTTTACAAGGGCTCTAGCAACAGCTACACGTTGACGTTGACCTCCAGAGAGTTCATTTGGCTTATGATCAACCCTGTTCCCTAAACCAACATTTTCTAGTGTTTTTTGAGCACGCTCTTCACGCTCCTTACGACCAACACCGGCATAAACTAATGGTAGAGCAACATTTTCGAGAGATGAAGATCTAGGAAGAAGATTAAATGTTTGGAATACAAAACCAATTTCTTTATTTCTAATTTCGGCAAGCTCACTGTCGGTCATTTCACTAACCTGATTACCGTTTAAGATATAAACACCCTTTGATGGTGTATCTAAACAACCTAGAATATTCATTAGGGTGGATTTACCAGAACCTGAAGGACCCATAAGAGCAACAAACTCACCCTTATTTATAGTTAAAGAAACCGATTTTAAAGCATGAATAGTTTCTGCTCCAATTACGTATTTCCTACCAATGTCTGTTAAAGTGATTAGGGAATCTTGTGCCATTTTTTTATTTTTTAGACTATCGGTATATGTATTTTGTTACAATATTTTTAAAATTAGGCTTTATTAATGACCTTGGCTACCCTGAAAAATTTTCCATCTGCCTTGGGAGCATTTCTTAAGGCCATTTCTGTACTAATCTCTTGTTTTACTTCATCTTCACGTAGTACATTAACTTCATCGTTCATATAAACTAAAGGCTCTATTCCCTGAGTATCCACTTCATTTAGCTTGTCCATGAAGGTCAGAATTTTATTCATATCGTCTAAAAGACCTTGTTTTTCATTCTCTTGAACTTCCAATCTGGCCAGATGAGCGATTTTATCGATTGTTTCCGAATTTACTTTCATAATTGAATAAAAATCATTATATTAAACGAAGAGACATTTTTATTGAATCTTCTTCTGATAAGAATCTAGTTGATTATAAATAATATCATAAACCTTATTTTTCAGCTCATCAGCATCATCAGTAGTTAAACTTGCAGTATCGATGGGCGCATGAACACAAATATCGCAAATTCCGGGACGAGTACCGTATCGTTTACCATCATCCCACATTAAATTCCAATTATTGCAAATGGTAACTGGTAAAATTTGGACTCCCTGCTCAATAGCTAGCCTAAAGGGACCGTTTTTAAATGGCTGCAAGACTGGCGGATAATGCTCACTAATCATTCCCTCAGGGAAAATTACAACAGTTTTACCATCCTTTAGCTTCTCTTCAGCCTTTTTAAATGCCCTAAAAGCAGATATTTTACTCTCTCGATTTACGGGAATATCAATAGTTCGAAAGTAAATTCCAGTCACAAAGTTATCGAGTAATTCTTCTTTTCCAAAGAACACATAATTTCGTTTTGCTAAAAGAATGATGGCCGTAATATCCAAATTAGAGGTATGATTGGCACAAATGATGTATGTTTTCGACCAATCAAGCTTTTCCTCAAAGGTATAACTAAATAAAAAACCAGAAAAAAGAGAGCTTAAATAACTAAATATCCAACGCATCCTATTCATGGCATGAAATTTTACAGGATGACGAGAAAAGTAATAAATTACAGGATAAAGGCTCGTAAAAAATAGGCCAAGCCAAATCTGAAAATAATAAAGATGGACGCTCTTAAAAAGTCTTTTCATCATGTCAAAAATACGAAATTCTGTGAAGCTTTTTAATTATAGCTTCAATAGTATAACAATGAGATTCTGTTACAGAAAAATTCCTTACTTTCGCGGATATGGAAACTGTTGTAAGTGGTATTCGCAGTACCGGTAAACTGCATTTAGGGAATTTCTATGGCGCTGTAAAAAACTTTGTACAGATGCAAAATGAGTTTAACTGCTATTTTTTTATAGCGGATTTTCACTCATTAACCACACACCCTACCCCTGAAGATCTTCATGGTAATGTGAAGCAAGTATTAATTGAATATCTCGCTGCCGGAATTGACCCTGAAAAAGCTACTATTTATGTCCAGTCGGATGTGCCTGAAATAGCTGAATTATACCTTTATCTCAATATGAATGCCTACCTAGGTGAGCTTGAAAGAAGCACTTCATTTAAGGATAAAGTTCGTGCACATCCCGATAATGTGAATGCAGGATTATTAACTTATCCTGTATTAATGGCTGCTGATATTTTAATCCATAAGGCTACTAAAGTCCCAGTGGGTAAAGACCAAGAGCAACATTTAGAAATGGCTAGAACATTTGGCAATAGATTTAACAGACTTTATAATAACGAATACTTCCCTGAACCATTTGCATTTAATTTCACCGAAAAATTAGTTAAAGTACCAGGTTTAGATGGAAAAGGAAAAATGGGAAAATCAGAAGGTGAAGGAAATGCTGTTTACCTTTCGGATGAACCAGAAATTATCCGTAAAAAGGTAATGAGAGCGGTTAGCGATAGCGGCCCAACAGAAGAAAACCAAGCAAAACCAGAATCAATTCAAAATCTTTTTGATTTGATGAAGATTGTATCACCGTTGAGTACTTATGAGCACTTCGATAATCTTTACAATACATGTGAAATTAGATACGGAGATTTCAAGAAGCAATTGGCAGAAGATATGATTATTGCTACAGCACCTATGCGCGAACGCATTAATGAAATTGCAAAAGATGAGACATATTTAAGGCAGGTAGCCCGTTTTGGTGCAATTAAAGCACGTGAAAGTGCCTCAAAAACAATTAGAGAAGTTCGTGAAATTATTGGATTTAAAAATTTTTAAATCGTTTGATCATAACAATTTTTAATAAAAACATTTATAGCTTTAAAGGCTAATATATAAGGAAACATCATGCACATTGCCATAGTTGGAAATATCGGGGCTGGGAAAACTACCCTTACAGAATTGCTTTCGAAGCATCTGGGTTATGAAGCACAGTTTGAAGCTGTTGACAATAACCCTTATCTTGAAGATTTTTATAGCGATATGAAAAGATGGAGCTTCAATTTGCAGATTTACTTCTTAAATAGTCGTTTTCAGCAGATTTTAGAACTTCAAAATACCGATAGAAAGATAATCCAAGATAGAACCATCTATGAGGATGCTTATATTTTTGCCGAAAACCTACACGATATGGGTTTAATGTCTTCTAGAGATTATGAAAATTATTGTTCAATTTTTGAGAACATTACCTCATTTATCAAACCACCCGATTTATTGATATATTTAAAAGCTTCAGTCCCAACTTTAGTAAATAATATTCAAAGACGTGGCAGAGAGTATGAGGCTGGAATTCGTATTGATTACCTTTCTAAGCTTAATGAAAAGTATAAAAAATGGATCGATTCTTATACAAAAGGTAAATTATTAGTTTTAGATAAGGATAAACTTGATTTTGCCAATAAACCAGAGGATCTAGGTTTTGTAATTAATAGCATTGAACGAGAAATCAACGGATTATTTTAATAGCAATTAATTCTTTGGCAAATGAAGACCCTCGGAATTATTCCAGCACGATTTCAATCTAGCCGCTTTCCTGGCAAACCATTAATTGATATTGCCGGAAAAAGCATGATTCAACGTGTTTATGAGCAATGCCAAAAATCTACCAAACTTGATAAAGTGATTGTTGCTACAGATGATCAGCGAATCATGGATCATTTGCAAAGCTTTGGTGCTGATGGTATTATGACCGATTCAAATCATATTAGTGGAACAGATCGTTGCGGTGAAGTGGCATCAAAATATCCAGAATTTGAAATTCTAATTAATATTCAAGGTGATGAGCCTATGATTGATCCCTCTCAAATCGATCTTCTTTGCTCCTGCTTCGATAAATCAGAAACTCAAATAGCTACTCTGGTTAAAATAATCGATTCAGCTGAAGAGCTTTTTAATGAAAACACTCCAAAAGTGATTCTTAACAAGAAACAAGAAGCCCTTTATTTTAGTCGCCAAACAATACCCTTTCTAAGAGGAAAACAAAGTAATTCTTGGCTTAAAGAGCATACTTTTTATAAGCATATTGGGATTTATGGTTTTACAAATAAAAGTCTCTCTGAAATCATTAAACTGCCCCAATCGAACTTAGAATTAGCCGAAAGTTTGGAACAATTACGCTGGATTGAAAACGGCTATTCCATACAATGTGCCATAACAGATAAAGAAAGTCAGGCAATTGATACCCCCGCTGATTTAAAAAAATTATTAAATATTCTTAATTAAATAATTTAGCCTCTTTTGTTAAAATAATATTCGGTTATATTTCATAAATTGGATTTATAAATTTTAAGAAAATGAAATATATTCTTGTTTTTAT
>NZ_JBIIPN010000084.1:0-11680 GCF_044342615.1 Daejeonella sp.
TTCAGCATTTGATCGTATTCAAAGAGCTGGTGGTTTTATTTCTGTGAATACTGGTGGGGCTCCTGATGCGAATGTTACACCAATTCCAAAAGTTATTGCAGATGAAGCATTTAACTCGGCAACATGTATTGGATGTGGTGCTTGCGTTGCGGCATGTAAAAATGCTTCAGCTATGCTTTTCGTATCAGCAAAGGTTTCTCAGCTAGCTTTATTACCTCAAGGTCAACCAGAGCGTTCGCGTCGTGTGCAGGCTATGGTTGCGCAGATGGATGCAGAAGGCTTTGGTAGCTGTACTAATACAGGTGCTTGTGAAGCTGAATGCCCTAAGGAAATCTCAATTACAAATATCGCTAGAATGAACAGAGATTATTTTACAGCTAAATTATTTAAGTCTGAAGAATAAATATCTCTTATAGATATATAAAAACCCAGATATTTTAAAAATTTCTGGGTTTTTTTGTATCTTATCTTTTGATATTTTTTCAATTAATCTGGCGGAGGCCCTAAATAAAGGGATTTGATATGCGTATAAGTTTTCATGGTGCTGCAAAAAACGTTACAGGAAGTAAACATTTAATTAGGCTCGATAATGGTACAAAAATCTTATTGGATTGTGGCATGTTTCAGGGTATGGGAGAAGAAACAGATGCACTTAATGAGCACTTTGGTTTTAACCCAATGGATGTTGATTATTTAGTATTAAGTCATGCGCATATCGACCATAGCGGTTTAATTCCACGTTTGGTAGCTCAAGGTTTTAAAGGCGAAATTTATTGTACTGCCGCAACCATGGATCTAGTCCGGATCTTACTCATGGATTCAGCAAAAATCCAAGTACAGGATTCAGAATATAGCAATAAGCATAGAGCTCGAAAGGGCCTTCCTCTGCTTAAACCATTATACAGTGAAGACGATGCAATGGCTTGTTTACGTCAATTTCGCATTATTAAATACAATGAAGAAATACAAATTTCGGATGATGTTAAGCTTGAGCTTAGCGATGTTGGACATATTATTGGAAGTGCAGCGGTACATTTAACTCTTTTTGAAAATGGTAAAACAAGCCGTATAACCTTTAGTGGGGATGTGGGTCGTTATGGTGATTTAATTTTAAAATCGCCACAAACTTTTGAGCAATCTGATTATATCATTCTGGAATCCACTTATGGTGATAGCTTGCATGAAAAGGTTGAACCTGCCGAAGAATTAATTAGAGAGATTATTTATCAAACCTGTATTCTCCGAAGAGGAAAAGTTATTATTCCTGCATTTAGTGTAGGGCGTACACAAGAACTACTTTATTCTTTAAACCATCTTGAAGAAAGAGGAATTCTTCCAGATGTAAATTATTATGTAGATAGTCCCCTTTCAATAAAAGCCACCAATATTGTCAAAAGTCATCCAGAAAATTTCAATAAACATGTGCAGGATGTGATGTTACATGATGATGATCCATTCAACTTCAATAAATTGACTTTTATTCAAGATACTGCAGAATCAAAGGCATTAAATACAAATCATGAGCCGTGTGTAATTATTTCTGCTTCAGGCATGGCAGAAGCAGGCCGGGTTAAACATTATATCAAAAACAATATTTCTAATGAAAATAATACCATTTTAATGGTAGGGTATTGTGAACCTAATTCCTTGGGTGGCCGTTTAATGGCTGGTTATAATACAGTTTCAATCTTTGGGGAGGATTTTGATGTAAAGGCTGAAGTAAGATCTATTCGTTCGATGAGTGCACATGGTGATTATGAAGATTTATTGAAATTTATTTCCTGCCAAGATCCGCAAAAAGTCAAAAAGCTTTTTTTAGTCCACGGTGAAGAAAAAGTACAACAAGCCTTTAAGCTAAAAATTGAGCAAAAAGGTTTTGCAAATGTTGAAATCCCAGATAGGCATCAAGAATTTATGCTTGATTAAAATTTTTTAATTCCATCTTTTCTATATTTATATAAAATAACAAAAACATTATGAGATACATTTTTTCTATCATTTTTATTGCCTCAGGATTTATTAGTTGGGCACAAACTGCGATTGTTAAGCAAGATCAGCAAATAAAAACTATGGTTGATGAGGTTTCATCTCAAAATATAGAGACAGTTGTTAGAAAACTAGTGAGTTTTGAAACTCGTCATAGTATGAGTGATACTTTAAGCAAAACTATAGGTATTGGTGCAGCTCGTAATTGGATAAAAGCGGAACTAGAACGTTACTCTAAAGCATCTGGAGGCAGGTTAAAAGTTGAATTTGATACTTTTACGCAGGCTGCTGATGGTAGAAGAGTGGCTACCCCAACAGTTATGAAGAATGTGTTGGCAATACTACCTGGGACTGATCCCTTGGATGATAGAGTATTTATTGTCTCGGGCCATTATGATTCAAGGGCTTCTGATGTGAATGATGCTAAAATTTTTGCTCCTGGAGCTAATGATGATGCTTCTGGGACCGCTGCCGCGATGGAATTAGCAAGAGTAATGAGTAAATATAAGTTTAACTGTACCCTGATTTTTGTGGCTATGGTTGCCGAGGAACAGGGTTTATATGGTGCTGCTAATTTAGCAAAACGCGCCAAAGCCGAAAAATGGAATCTTGCTGGTATGATAACTAATGATATTGTTGGAAATACGTATGGAATGGAAACAGGTATTAAAGACAATAGAAGCGTTCGTATTTTTAGTGAAGGAGTATCTGTTGTTGAAACACCTGAAGAAGCTACTCGTAGAGCTAGCACTGGGACAGAAAATGATGGATCTGCTCGTCAGTTTGCAAGATATTTAAAAGAGGTAGGTGAGCGATACGTTGATCAATTAGATGTTAAACTCATTTATCGTCGTGATAGATATTTACGTGGGGGTGATCATACTCCATTTTCTCAATTAGGTTATGCAGGTATCCGCGTAACCGAAATGAATGAGAATTTTGAGCGTCAACATCAAGATGTACGTAAAGAAAATGGCGTTGATTATGGAGATTTGCCTGATTTTGTAGATTATGAATATACTCGTAAAGTTACCCAAATGAATTTGGCATCACTTGCCAATGTAGCACTCGCTCCAAGAGAGCCACAAAAGGTTGGTATTGTTACTAGTGGATTAACCAATAAAACTGAATTGAAATGGGAAAGCCCAGTAGGTGAAAAACCTGTTGGTTATTATGTTGTGATGAGAGAAACTACAAGCCCTATTTGGGAGAAAAAATTCTTTGTAACTGATACCAAGGCCGTGCTTAATTATTCAAAAGATAACTATTATTTTGGAGTTCAATCTGTTGATAATGAGGGACATGAAAGCTTGGTAGTAATTCCTAGGTCGGTTAGATAATTATTTAATGCTTCTGTTCCGAATAACAAAATAACCAATAATATAGGTTGAACCTGCAATAGCAAGGCCAAACCAAATTTCTTTGCTCATTAAATCAAAGTTGCTTATTTCACCTTTTTTGTTCACTAGATGTTTCATAAAGGCATTTATGGTGAGCATTGGATGGGTATAAGGAATTGTGAAGGCATACTTCCAGCCTAAATTGGCTGTAATTATTCCGAAAACAGTTAGTAAGAGTCCGATACCCATTGGTTTTAAAAAGTCCGACCAAAGTAAACTGAATAAAAATTGTATTGCCAAAATGCCTGTTGATGCAAGGAAAAGTTTAAAGTGGAGTTTGAAAAGTGTTGCGGAAAAACTGAATTCGTTAAATTTATATTCTGGCTTTAATAAATCAAGTATTGTTGCAGATATAATTATGAAAAAAGCAAATAATGTAAGGCATAGTGCATTTAAGATAAGTGCATAAAAGAATTTGGCTGAATAGATACTCCATTTCGGTATTGGTAATGAAAAAAGGCTTTTCCACATTTCCGTTCTATGTTCAATATTATTAATAGAGAAGCATTGAAATATAATTAATAAGGGTAAAAGCAAGCTTCCCATTACACCCATAAATGCACTGCTAAATCTTGCCCATTGCATTTCTGGGCTATAATTAGCCATTTTTTCTGCATGGGTGTAAAATCCTATAGAAACTAGTATACAAAGTATAAGAGGTAGCACTATTGCTGATAAAAAGGCAAGTGTTTTCCTTGTTTTAAAATATTCAGATGATAATGAAAGTAAAAAACCCCGCATAATTATCTATTGTGTGATAGTGAGAAATAAATTTTCTAGATCATCCTGGCTCTGGCTTAGGCTAAAAACACTATGATTGTTTGATACAAGAAGCTGATTAATTTTGGCAACTTGTTCCTTTGATTGGAATGGCAAATAAAGAGTTTCATTCACTAATTCTACAGAATAGCCCATGTTCAATAATAACTCTTTTGCTTTAGTGGGCATACTTGTTTGAATGAGTATTTGTTTTTTACTGATTTGATGTAATTCTTCTAAACTTCCTTGGAATACTAGTTTGCCTTGATTTATTATTCCTAAGTGGCTAACCATTTTTTCTACTTCAGATAACATATGGCTAGAGATAAAAACGGTTTTTCCCATTTCATAAACGAGTTTACGAAGTAGATTTCTTATTTCAATAATGCCATTAGGATCTAAGCCATTGGTGGGTTCATCCAAAATTAATAATTCGGGATTCGGTAAAAGTGCAAGCCCAATACCCAAACGTTGTTTCATTCCTAAAGAATATTTACCAGCTTTCTTATCGGCATGTTCGTTTAGGTCAACAAGACTTAAAATTTCATTTACTCTGTTAATCGGAATTTTAAGAAGTTGGGCACGGTTTTTTAAATTTTCTCTGCCGGTTAAATGATGATATATTGCGGGTTGTTCTATGAGAGAACCTATTCTAGAAAGGATGTTTATCCGGTTATGTTTAAATTCTTTACCAAATAGAAAAACTTTATTGTTTTCTGTTTGCAATAGGTTAAGTAAGATTTTAATACATGTAGTTTTACCAGCACCATTTGGCCCTATAAAACCATAAATACTCCCTGACTCAACATGTAAAGATACCTGATCTAATACCTGATTTAAACCAAAATGATAAGATAGATTTCTGGTTTCAATAATTTTATCAGGCACTCTTTATTATTTAATTACCGATTTAACAATCATTTTTAAACTTGGGACTTGTAATTTTAAGATGGTATGATGCTTTTCAATGGAGACTTCGTTATTATAATTAAAAGCAAATAAACCTAGTAACAAAAATACTGGAATAAGCAGCATAATAAAAGGAGAAGTGCAGTTTCTAAACTTTTTCATATCATCATAATTTGATGATGCAAATAAGTACTATTTAATTAATTACAGAAATGTATTAGACCAAGTTCCTTTTTTACAAGACCAACAGTGTTTTTCTTTTGCTTAAATTTAATAGTGTAAATTAGGCTGTTTGCAGATAGTTTTTGGCTTTTGGTCGAATCTAGTATCCTCTGGCAAGAGTAAATAATACTTTTATTTATGAATAAGTTGAAGCAGGTAATTCTTCATGCATGTATTTGGGCAGCAATCTTGCTATTTTTCATGTATTTGGCTAGTGATGGCAAGATTGTTCACTCTACAATTGTGCTTTTTGTTTATTTCGGCATCATAAACATCTCCATATTCTATATCAACTATCTTTTTATTCTCCCAACATTTTTGAATAAAAAGAAATATATATGGTGTGGTTTCGCCATGTTTCTTTTGATTGTGATAGGCGCATTCATTAAATGCGGACTTGCTTATTATTTTTATGATATTGTTATAAAAAGATATGGCGCTAAACAAATTATTGATTTTTGGGATTATTATTCGGGTGCAGCTTTTGTAAGTGCTGTCTTTATTACACTAGGAACGGTTTTGAAATTCATTTCAGATTGGTTTTTAAATGAGAAAGTTAAGAGCCATCTCGAGAATGAAAAACTTATTGCTGAGTTAGCATTTTTGAAGTCTCAAATTAACCCCCATTTTCTATTTAACTCACTCAATAATATTTATTCACTTGCCTATCAAAAAGCAGAGAAAACACCTGAAGCTATTCTTAAACTTTCTGAGATAATGAGGTACATGCTGTATGAGAGCAATGTAGACAAAGTAACTTTATCGGATGAAATTAGGTATCTTAAAAACTATATCGAGCTTCAGAAATTAAGGTTTAAAGATAATATTCATGTTAAATTTGAAATAATTGGTGACCCTCACGGGCATAAAATCACGCCATTGATTTTGATTCCATTTGTAGAAAATGCTTTCAAACATGGAATAGCCACCGATGTAGACAACCCGATTAGCATTACCTTAAACATATCCGAAGAGAGCCTGTTTTTTAATGTTTTTAATAAAAAGAGTGAGATGAATAAGGACATTACTGGTGGAATTGGATTAGCAAACGTTAAAAGGCGTTTAGAATTGCTATACAAAGATCACTTTAGCTTAAATATTGATGATAAGAACGATATTTATTCTTGTGAATTAAATCTAAATTTATAAAATGATACGTTGTTTGGTTGTTGACGATGAGCCATTAGCTCTGGATATTTTGGAAGATTATATTAGTAAGGTTCCATTTTTAACACTTGTTAAAACCACTACAAGCGCTATAGAGGGACTCTCGCTGGTTCAAAGTGATGCTATCGACCTGGTATTTTTAGATGTTCAAATGCCTGAACTTACAGGAATTCAATTTCTCAAAATCATCAATGGAAAATGCGATGTAATCCTTACCACTGCATATTCTCAGTACGCTCTTGATGGATATGAGCTTGATGTAGTAGATTATTTGCTTAAACCCATTGCATTTGACCGTTTTTATAAGGCTGCACAGAAAGTGCTCCCAAATTCAAATCATTCTAATTCAGGGAATTCTGATGCACCAATCGCTCAGAAAACACATGATTTTATCTTCGTTAAAACTGAGCACAAAATTCAAAAGATCTATCTAGATGATATACTTTATATTGAGGGACTCAAAGACTACATTTCAATATTTACGAAAACAGAGCGTATAATAACTTTACAAAATATGAAGAGAATGGAAGAGTCGCTTCCATCAAAATCATTTGTGAGAGTCCATAAATCCTATATAATTGCTTTAGCTAAGATTGAAAGTATAGAACGTAGCCGTATCCAAATTGGCGATAAAATTATTCCTATTGGCGATACCTATCGTGATTATTTTTTCAAGCAAATTGAAGATAAAAATATAGGTTAATCTTAAAAATATAGGGCTTTTTTTATAGCTTCTTCCGATTCGGCAACAATTTCATCAATTGTTTTGTCTGCGGGTTCAATGGGATCTAAAACCTCCCAACTTATTTTTTCAAAAGAACTTAAAGGAAATTTTCCATATTGAACTAGTTTCCATGATCCGTCGATAGCTATGGGAACAATTAGAGAGTTTGGTACCTTCTTGAGTAAGGTTGCTATCCCTCCGGCATTAAATGCTTTCATTTGGCCATTTTTAGCTCTTGTTCCTTCTGGAAAAATAACGGTCGACCAATTATATTTTTTCATTCGTTCAGCTAATTTTAAAATCTCAGCCACGGCTTGCTTACTATCTTTCCTATCAATGTTAGCTCCTCCACCATATTTCAAATTGAATGAGATACTTGGGATCCCTTTGGTGAGCTCTATTTTGGAAATGAATTTAGCATGATATTTTCTTAAAAACCAGATCAGAGCTGGAATATCATACATACTCTGATGGTTCGCAATAAAGATTATTGGCCTATTAATGGGTAAATGATGAGGGTTTTTGAAAGAAATTCTACTCCCCAATAAAGTATAGCTCCCCAATAAAAAGAAATTTAAAATGTCAACAGAGTGTTTATGTGCCTCTTGTCCTCCAATTTTTAAGCAAATCCATTGAATGGGATGAAAAATTAAAAGTAAAACACCGAAAAATAAATAGTGTATTGGTGTTAAAATATATCCCCAAATTTTATTCATGTATGTTTTTTTGATGTGGTAAAATTACAATCAATTTTAATTCTTATGAATTAAAATGGGTGATTTTAAGTTTTAAAATAGCGGCTACGCTCAAAGAGTCTGTTATTTCGCCATCTAATACCATTTGATAAGCCTCTAGGAAGGGTAATTTCCTAAGAACTAATTCTTCGGTTTCTTCAGGTTCTGATTCACCATAGCTTAGGTCTTGAGCAAGAAAAATGATGCCAATTTCATCACTTACCGAGTTTGAAAGATGAATCCTTTGTATTTCTGTCCAAGAATTGGCACTAATTCCTGTCTCCTCAAATAATTCCCTTTTTGCAGACATTAATGGATCAATTTGTATTGGTCCGCCACCCTCCGGGATCTCCCAACTATAAGATTTCAAAGGAAAACGATATTGTCCAACTAACCATGTATAGTTATTTTCATCGAGTACAATTATCCCAATGGCCAAATTTTTAAAGTTTACTTCGCCATAGATGCCTTGTCCACCACTTGGATTTATGACTTGATGTTCTGTCAAACTAATCCAAGAATTATCATAAATTTTTTTACTTGAAAGGGTTTTCCAAGGGTTTCTGTTTTCCTTTTCCATCTATACAATATTAAAAAAAAAGCCTTCTTTCTGCAAAGAAAGAAGGCTTTTTATCGGTTGAGAAATATTAAGCTAAATTGAAGGCTTTCTTAATTTCATCTATAAAATTAAGTTTTTCCCAAGTAAATAATTCTACCTCTAGAGTTTTTGAATCGCCGTTTGAGCCTTTGAAAGTTTTAGTAACGACTTCATTTTTACGACCCATGTGTCCGTATGCAGCTGTCTCCGAATACATTGGGTTACGAAGTTTTAATCTAGTTTCAATTCCGTAAGGAGTCATGTCGAAAATCGAAGAGATTTTTTGTGCGATTTCTCCATCTGTTAAATCTACATTTGCAGTCCCGTAGGTATCTACAAAAATTCCCATTGGATCTTTAACACCAATAGCATAAGACACTTGAACTAAAATTTCGTTACAAACACCTGCTGCAACAAGGTTTTTTGCGATATGACGAGTAGCATAAGCTGCAGATCGATCCACTTTTGAAGGATCTTTACCAGAAAACGCGCCACCACCATGAGCACCTTTTCCGCCGTAAGTGTCTACAATAATCTTACGACCTGTTAACCCTGTATCACCATGAGGACCGCCAATAACAAATTTCCCAGTAGGATTAATATGGTATTTAATTGCATCAGTAAATAATGATTGAAGCTCAGGTTTAAGTTGTGCTTTTACTCTTGGAATCAAGATTGATATGATATCATTTTGAATCTTTTTCTGCATCGCTACTTCTGAATCGAAATCATCATGCTGTGTAGATACCACAATAGCATCGATGCGCACAGGCTTATGGTCATCGCTATACTCAATGGTTACTTGCGATTTAGCATCAGGGCGTAAATAGGTAATATCCGAATTCTCTCTTCTTAAAAGAGCCAGTTCAGTTAAAATTTTATGAGCTAAATCTAATGCTAAAGGCATGTAATTTTCAGTCTCATTGCTTGCATACCCAAACATCATTCCTTGGTCGCCAGCACCTTGATCTTGTTTATTAACACGATCAACACCTTGGTTTATATCTGCTGATTGTTCATGAATAGCTGAGATAATTCCGCAAGAGTTTGCTTCAAACATGTATTCGGACTTAGTATAGCCGATTTTACGAATTACATCTCTAGTAATTGCTTGAACATCAAGGTAGGCTTGCGATTTTACTTCTCCAGCTAAAACTACCAGACCAGTTGTTACTAAAGTCTCACAAGCAACTTTAGAATCTGCATCCCAAGCAAGAAAATTATCAATTAATGCGTCTGATATCTGATCAGCTACCTTGTCTGGATGTCCTTCTGATACAGATTCTGAGGTGAATAAATAAGGCATAGTTTTTTAATAAATTATAAGTTTCGAAAAAACAATGCAGAAAAATGGAAATGTTACCGAACGGTTAAAAATTGCAGTATGTTTTAGCACTTTTTTTTACGTGGTTGCAATCAACGCAAATCGATCCACTTTTTTGCACTACAAAAGTAGGATAAATTTCAAGTTCTAAAAAAATTTAAGACTATTTTTGAGCTTTAATTTTAAATTTTTTGAAAAAAAATATTTTATTCGTTATTAACCCAATTTCGGGCGGAAAAAGCAAATTAAATTTTGCTGAAAAGGTTTTTAAATATCTGAATTTGAATCTCTTTGATCCGAGTTTTGAGTTTACACAATGGCATGGTCATGGAATTGAACTCACAAGAAAGGCAGTTGATGATGGATTTGATATAGTTGTAGCGGTAGGTGGAGATGGAACCATTAATGAGATTGCTTCAGTTCTTGAAGGCACTAAATTAGCGATGGGTATTGTACCCTATGGATCTGGTAATGGTTTGGCTAGGTCGCTTAACATCCCAATGAACGAAATAAATGCAATTAAAAGATTGAATGATTTAAAGTTTCAAGCCGTAGATTCAGGACTTTTCAATGGTCGGAAATTTTTCAATATAGCTGGTGTTGGCTTTGACGCCTTGATTAGTGCTCGTTTTGCCGAAAATGTAAAACGGGGCCTTTTTGGGTATTTAAAAACAATATTTTTTGAGATTTCAGCTTATAAAGCTCAAAATTATAAAATTGAAATTGATGGTAGATTAATTGAAAGAGAAGCTTTTATGATTAGTTTGGCTAATTCTTCTCAATTTGGAAATAATGCACATATTGCACCATTTGCCTCGTTAACTGATGGTTTTTTGGATATTTGTATTATTAAACCATTCCCAGTTTATAAAGCTTTCTTTTTGGGTATAAGAATGTTTACTAAAAGTACCCATAAATGTAATTTTGTAGAAATTTTGAGTGCTCGTAACATTAAAATTACTCGAGAAAATGTTGCTGAAGTGCATCTGGATGGAGAACCTATTCAAATGGGACTTGAATTAAATATCTCAATTAAACCACTTTCGCTAATTGTTTTAAATTAATAATATGTCAAAAAAAAGTACAGATTTCAAGGGAGTAGTTTATTCTACAAATCCTGACTTTGAATATGATTCTGAGCAATCGGAGGCTATAGAAACTTTAAAACCACAACATCAAGATTTACGTGTTCAATTGGATAGAAAGCAAAGAGGTGGTAAGGCAGTTACTTTGATAACAGGTTTTATCGGAACAAAGGATGATCTTGAAATGCTAGGTAAAAAGTTGAAACAAAAATGTGGTGTAGGTGGTAGCGCTAAAGACGGAGAAATTATTATTCAGGGAGATTTTCGTGAAAAAGTAATGACAATGCTTCAAGCTGATGGATATAAAGTAAAAAAAATTGGCGGCTAAAAACCGACAATATTTTGTTATAAAATACTGATAATTAGCATTTTAATACTTAGTGTAAAAAATACAGTAGTTTAAAATTTGGCAATTATTTATTAGGATAATTGCTAAAATGGGCATTGTTTTTGACTAGCTTGTGTGATAATTTAACGATTAGAATGAAGCTAACAAAATCTATCCCTGATTTACAATATTTAAAGCTTGATAAGGCGCAAGTTATTCATTACCAACTATCTCCATCCGAATTAATTGAAAACTCAATTGCTAATGGTGAAGCTATACTAGCTGAAAATGGTGCACTAGCGGCGGATACTGGCGAGTTTACCGGTCGTTCGCCACGTGATCGATTCATAGTGTGTGATGAAATTACTGAACAATCAGTTTGGTGGGGTGATGTAAATATCAAATTTGATGCATTAAAATTTGATGCTTTATTTGATAAAGTGA
>NZ_JBIIPN010000223.1:0-3482 GCF_044342615.1 Daejeonella sp.
GGATTGGAAAATTATTACTGGAGGATATAGTCATTTGGCAGCAATTAAAAATGATGGGAGTTTATGGGCTTGGGGATTTAACTATCTCGGACAATTAGGAGATGGAACATACAATGAAAAATGGGAGCCTGCCAGAATTGGTACAGACTCGGATTGGAAAATGGTTAGTTTAGGTACTGGTCATACAGTAGCTACTAAAAGTGATGGGAGTCTATGGACTTGGGGACTTAACTCTTCCGGACAATTAGGAATTGGATTTGAACGTATTAATCCTACACCACTTGATATTGATTTCAATTTAATTTACACTACTCCTACACCTACCGGAGAAGCGTTGCAACCGATATGTTCACCACTAGCTACTATTTCTTCTCTGCAAGCTACTGGGACTTCCATCAAATGGTATGATGTTGCATTTGGAGGTTTACCACTTGCCTCTTCAATACCTTTAGTTATTAATAAAACATATTATGCTTCTCAGACAATAAATGGTTTAGAAAGTAAGTCTCGCTTGATTGTAAAGGTTACTATTTCATTACCTACGGCTACGATTACAGCCGGTGGTCCGACTAGTTTTTGTTTAGGCGACAAGGTAACCCTAACGGCAAATGCAGGTAGTAGTTATTTGTGGTCAACAGGCGCCACCACTCAAAGTATAGAAGTAAAAACATCTGGTAACTATACGGTAAGTGTTACCAATGCAAACGGTTGTTCAGCCACCAGCACCGCCACCACGGTAAGGGTGAATCCTTTACCTATGGCTACGATTACTGCCGGTGGTCCGATTGGTTTTTGTTTAGGCGACAAGGTAATCCTAACGGCAAGTGTAGGTAGTAGTTATCTGTGGTCAACAGGCGCCACTACTCAAAGTATAGAAGTAAAAACATCTGGTAATTATACGGTAAGGGTCACCAATGCAAACGGTTGTATTGCCACCAGCACCGCTACCACGGTAACGGTGAATCCTTTACCTACGGCTACGATCACGGCTTCTGGTTCAACAGCTTTATGTGAGGGCGGAAAAGTAACCCTAACTTCGAGCGAAGGAAGTAGTTATTTATGGAGCACAGGAGCCACCACAAGAAGCATTGAGGTAAGTACATCCGGTAACTACACGGTAAGTGTTACCCTTACCAATGGCTGTAGTGCTACTAGCGAAGCTATTGCAGTAACAGTTAATCAAGTTGCTGCCACGATCACGGCTTCTGGTTCAACAGCTTTATGTGAGGGTGGTAAAGTAACCCTAACTTCAAGCGAAGGAAGCAGTTATCTATGGAGCACCGGAGCCACCACAAGAAGCATTGAGGTAAGCACAGCTGGCAATTATACGGTAAAGGTAAGCAATGCCAGTGGATGTTCAGCCACCAGCCCCGCCACGGCCGTAACGGTAAACTCCTTTCCCACTGCCACCATCACGGCCTCGGGCGCAACTACGTTCTGCCAGGGCGACAAGGTAACTCTTACTTCGAGCGAAGGCAGCAGTTATTTATGGAGCACAGGAGCCACCACAAGAAGCATTGAGGTAAGCACAGCCGGTAATTATACGGTAAAGGTGACCAATTCCGCAGGTTGTAGTGCCACTTCCACCGCCACCACGGTAAGGGTGAATGCTTTACCTATGGCCACGATCACGGCCTCGGGCGCAACAACCTTCTGCCAGAACGACAAGGTAACTTTAACGGCTAGTTCAGGTAGTAGTTATTTATGGAGCACAGGAGCAACTACAAGAAGCATCGAGGTAAGCACAGCCGGTAGCTATACGGTAAGGGTGACCAATTCTAATGGATGTTCGGCCACTAGCGCAGCTACTACGGTTACAGTTAGCCCCTTCCCAGCAGCTACGATCAGTGCAGGCGGGCCAACCACGATTACCCAAACAGGGAATGTGGTATTAAGTGCCAATACAGGAAGTGGCCTCAATTACCAGTGGATTAGAAACGGAGTAGCAATCAACGCTGCCACAACCAGCAGCTACACGGCTAGCACCGCTGGCAGCTATACCGTTAAAGTAAGCAATGCAACGGGCTGTGAAACCCTTTCTTCAGCTACGGTTATTAAGTCGGTCTTAGTATTACCCGCTAATAACTATCAAATAAACATTCAAGGTGAGACCTGCCGCGCGAGTGATAATGGAAAAATTGCTATCACAGCGGCTCAGAGCTTGAATTATACCGCAACTTTAAGCAAGTCTGGACAGACTGTAAAAACAGCTAATTTCAATACCAGCACCGATTTAACAGGTTTGCAATCAGGTAATTATACCTTATGCATAACGGTAGCGGGGCAAACAGAATATAAACAATGCTTTGATTTAACCATTACCGAGCCATTGGATCTATCGGTGTATTCGAAAGTGAATCCCACAAATAATACCATTGACTTATTGATGTCGGGTGGTGATACCTATTATATTACTCTAAATGGAGAAAAATATACGAGTTATACCTCAAAAATGAGCTTGGGATTAAAAGCGGGTTTAAATAAAATTACGGTAAACTCATCGCAAATATGCCAAGGTGTATATACGGAAGAAATATATGTGGATGAAAAGATACAAGCTTATCCTAATCCTTTTAAAGACATTCTTAACTTAAAGATTGAAAATCAGGAGAATAAAGAACTTTTGGTACGGGTAGTTGATCGATATGGTTTATCGGTTTATGAAGCGAAGCACTTGGTAATAAACAACTTGGTAAGCCTTGATTTGAGCAAATTAGACAATGACTATTATTTTGTAGTTATAGGCAAACATAGTTTTAAAGTAATAAAGCAATGAGAAGAATAGTATTTACACTAATCGTTTTAACAGTTATTAGTGCATGTGGTGGTAAAAAGCAGGCTCCTATTCCTGACCCATCAGCAGCAATATTAAATGCTCCTTTAAATAATGAGGCTTGTGTCACTGGGGTGACCTTATCAGACACAGAGAGTAAGATTAAATTGATTTGGAATTCTGCAGCCAATTCGGAAAGCTATGAAGTAAGGATTACCAATCTACTTACAAAAGCTGAACAAACGGAAAGCACTACTTCTACGAGCGCAGAAATAACCTTGAAGCGTAATACGCCCTATTCTTGGTTTGTTACTTCTAAATCAAGTAAAACTGCTACGACAGCTAAAAGTGCTATTTGGAAGTTTTATAATCCTGGCTTGGGCGCATCAAGTTTCCCACCCTACCCAGCAGAAATAGTGAGTCCGACGATGGGCCAAGCAGTGATTCTCAATGCTGGAAAAATCTCTTTCCAATGGAAAGGTTCAGACGCCGACAATGATCTTGTAAACTACGATGTTTATTTAGGCACAAGTTCTAATAATGTAACCCTGATTAAATCTCAGCATACCACAACAAGCCTAACAGATATATCTGTGAATGCTAACACGACCTATTATTGGAAGGTAATAAGCAGAGATGGAAAGGGCAATACCTCAGACTCTGGTTTGTATGAGTTTAAAAGTAATTGATAAGTAGTTAAACCCGAAGC
>NZ_JBIIPN010000085.1:0-11582 GCF_044342615.1 Daejeonella sp.
GTAATGGTAAAGGTGTTATGCCAGCATATAATTTTGCATTATCCGAAGAAAAACGTTGGCAACTAATAGCCTATATTAGGCAGTTTGCTAAATATAGCGCGAACGTTAAATCTAAATCTGTCCCAATAAACAATTATTATATAGATTCTAATTTACAAAGTAGTTATTTCCCGGTTCCAAAGTATGTAAGTAATGCTACAGCATCTGATGATTTAGTTTTTATGATTGATACTATTGCTTCGGGACTAATCAGGCCATGGAGTATGAGCTTCTTACCTAATGGTATAAGCTTAATTGTTGAAAGAAGTGGTCGGATTTTGCAGTTTAAAAATGGAGTAAAAATTGATTCACTATCTGGGAATATTCCTAAAAATTTACGTGATATTAAGCTTCATCCGAATTTTGAAAAGAATAAATTAATTTATCTTTCCTTTTATATTGATCCTGATAAGAAATTAGGCACAGGTGGATATACAGCTTTACTTCGTGCCCAACTAATTGGTAATCAGTTAATTAATGAAAAAATAATATATAAAGCTGGTCCATTTAAGAATTCCGGAAATTATTTTGGTAGCAAAATTGCTTTTGATTCTGAGGGTTATTTATATTTTACCGTTGGAATTCATAGCGATCGCAAAAATGCTCAAAGCCTTTCTAATTACGATGGAAAAACTATGAGATTAAATGATGATGGATCTATTCCTAAGGATAATCCTTTTTTTAAAACTCCAGGCGCTTTGCCAGAAATTTATACCTTCGGTCACCGTATGCATCAAGGCTTGAGAAAAGACCCGAAATCTGATAGAATGCTCAGTGTTGAATTTGGCGAATTAGGTGGTGATGAATTAAATATTTTGAAATCTGGTGTTAATTATGGTTGGCCAATTGCTACATTTAGTTTAGAATATAATGGTGCAATTATTTCAGAAAGTCCGTATTTAGAAGGTATAGAGCCTCCTCTATATCATTTTGCTCTTGCGCCCTCAGATCTTGATTTTGTTTATGGCACTACATATCCAGCCTGGAATGGAAATATTTTTATTGGTGGCCTAGCCACAAAAAAACTTTTCCGTCTTGTTTTAAAAGATGATAAAGTGATTAAAGAGGAATCATTATTGCATAATTTTGGCAGAATTAGGGGAGTTAATTTCGGTGAAGATCAGTTCTTGTATATCTTTACAGAAGATACAGGTTTATTATTACGAATATTACCTTTGCAACATAAAAATGATTAATTAAAAGCTTTTCTTTAATTTTTTATCACAATAATGAGAAATATATTTGCTGCTTTTTTTCTTTGTCTTTTGCTAACATCATGTAAAAAAAAGGAAGATTATAAATCTGTTTTTAATAATCCAGAACTTTATAGCAATGCTGTGGGTGGCTTAACTAAAGTGATAACCCACGACATATTTTCTCCCCCAGTAGCAAGTAGAATCTATGCTTATAGTAATATTGCAGCCTATGAAGTGATTGCGTCTAATACGGAATATTCTTCCATCGCACCCAAATTAAAAGATTTCAAATTAAATTTGTCGCCTAATGATGGAATAAATACAGAATTTACCGCTCTTCTTGCTTTTTTGTATATGGGACAAAATTTGATTTTTAGTAAAGATTCTCTTCAGATTATAATTGACAATCATCTTGATTTGGCTGAAAAACATGGTATGCCAAGTGAAATGATAAAATCATCTGAAATTTACGCTAAAAATGTAAGTCAGGCTGTTTTTGAATGGAGTAAAAAAGATAATTATAAAGAAACTAGAAGTGCAATTAAATATGATGTTAGCAACAGTGATTCAAGCAGATGGGTTCCAACTCCTCCTGCATATATGTCTGCTGTTGAACCTAATTGGATGAAAATTAGACCCTTATTAATTGATTCCGCTAGTCAGTTTCTGCCAAAACCTCCAAGTGATTTTAGTACTAAAAAGGATTCAAAATTTTATAATCTAGCAAAAGAAGTTTATGATGTAGGTACAAATCTCACACAAGAACAAAAAGCTATTGCAGATTTTTGGGATTGCAATGGCTTTAGAATGAATGTTGCAGGTCATGTTATGTTTGCCACTAAAGCAATGACCCCGGGAGGGCATTGGATGGGTATAACTGGTATTGTTTGTAAAAATCAATCTGCCGATTTTAATAAGACAGTTTATGCATTTGCCAATGTTTCTATTGGTATTTTCGACGCTTTTATCGCATGTTGGAATACCAAGTTTAAATATGATTTATTAAGACCTGAAACCTATATAAATCAACATATAGATTATTCATGGCGACCTTATTTACAAACACCACCATTTCCTGAATATACCAGTGGTCACTCAATTATTTCTAGCGCATCTGCAACCATTTTAGATAAAATATTCGGCCCAAATACGCCTTTTACTGATAATACTGAGCGAGCTTGGGGTTGGCCTGATAGAGATTATAAAAATGTACAGCATGCTGCACAAGAGGCATCATTAAGCCGTATTTATGGTGGTATTCATTATAGGGAAGCAATTGAAGAGGGTTTAATAGAAGGTAAAAAAATTGGTTCATTAGTCTGTTCAAAATTTAACTAAACTGATACCGAATTTAAATCTGATTGCTTTTCAATTTTAATTGCTTTTTAGATTTATACAATTTGTAACAATTCTTCAACATTAGCCCGTTTAGCGTTAATTATGCAACTATATTTCATTTTTTAATTTAAAATCCGAGATTTTTTGAATAGAATTGTGTTATACAATTTTGTAAAATAGAATATAGGTTTAACTAAAAATGAAAAGAATTTTAATACTGGGTATTGGTACCCTTTTAATGGCATGTAACAATTCAACTGAAAAATTAAATTCCTCTGATTCAACTGTCTTAAAAGCAGCTGATACAACTGAAATTAGTGTTTCTCCCGACACATCTAGTACTACACATTTACAAGAGGCTGCAACTGAAAATAATGTAGCTGAAGTTAAAGCAAACACTTTAGAGGAGAATATAAAGCCAGCTGTTAAAGAAATCAAAGTTGTTTCTCAAGTTAAAGCAGAAGAAAATTCAGACCTTGAAAATATTAAAAATGGCGAAGTCCTTATTTCAAAATCTGATTGCTTTGCATGCCATAAAGTTCAAGATAAAGTACTAGGTCCTTCGTATAAAGATATTGCTAATAAATACGCAAAAAATAAAGCCAATATCGATTACCTCGTTAATAAAGTTAAAGTGGGTGGAAGTGGCGTTTGGGGGGCTGTCCCTATGTCTCCTCATCCAACTTTATCAGATGATAATGCTCGCGATATGATTTTATATATATTAAGTTTGAAGTAAAATAATATTAGCTCATTCTAATTCAATTATTCCCATTTTTTCTAAATTGATTTTAATTTGTAACATTATCCATATTCTTTGATAATTATACCTAGTTTAAATTAAGCATCATTATATTTAGTTTTTAATAGGGGATAATACTCCATTTTAACTCTTATGTTTAATAATTAATAATAACTATTTATGGTTTTTCAGAAAAATACAATCAATGGAATTTTTTGTTTTTTAGCTCTTTTCTTTACTTCTTTTTTTGGAGCTAATGCTCAAGAGCTTTTTAATAGTAAAGTTTTAACACCTGAGAAAAGCTTTCCTTCTGGGGTTGAAGGACCTGCAGTTGGTTCTAATGGGACTGTTTATGCGGTTAATTTTGCTAAACCAGGAACAATCGGACAAGTAACTGCTGATGGTACAGCAAGTTTATTTGTTGAATTACCTTCAGGTAGCGTAGGGAACGGAATTCGATTTGATAGTAAAGGTAATATGCTTATTGCTGATTATACAAAACATAATATCCTTAAAATCAATATGTTGACAAAGGAAATCACTGTTTTTGCACATAACCCAAAAATGAGTCAGCCAAATGATATTGCCATAGATAATAAAGATCGTTTATTCGCTAGTGACCCAAATTGGAAAGCTGGAACAGGAAGAATTTGGAGAGTTGATCTTGATGGTAAAACCACTATGCTTGATAGTATGGGTACCACTAATGGTATTGAAGTTAGCCCTGATAATAAATATTTATACGTCAACGAATCTGTTCAGCGTAAAGTTTGGAAATATGATCTAAATGAAAAGGGAGAGGTAAGTAATAAGCGACTAATTCATGAGTTTCCAGATTTTGGAATGGACGGCATGAGATGCGATATTGATGGTAATTTATATATTACCAGACATGGTAAAGGCACAGTTGTTAAACTATCTCCAGAAGGTAAATTAATTAGAGAAATTAACACTTTGGGTAAATTACCAAGTAATATTGCTTTTGGCGGTAAGGATGGTAAAACAGCCTATATTACTCTTCAAGATAAAGGTTATTTGGAGAGTTTTAGAGTAGATAAACCTGGCCGTGAATGGCAAATGTTAAAAAAGAAATAATATTCACTAATCAAAAAAATAATATGAAAACAGAAAGAAGATCAGTCCTAAAGAAATTATTTGCCTCTGTAGTTGGTGTTACTGGTATTGCTGCGGTTGCTAATGCGAAGGGAATTTCATCAGCTTCCGAAAAAGAAGCTGGAAACATTACTAATTTCCAAGATGTGCCACTTTTCTCGGGGCATACCATTCATAACGGACTAGTTTACATCGCTGGTAAAGGAGCTCATACAGATCCTTTTGATATTAAATCTCATACAGAAATTGTATTGAAAGAATTAGAAAAAGAATTAATTAAAGCTGGTTCTTCAATGGAAAAGGTATTAAAAGTTACTGTTTACCTAAATGATATCGCTGATTATAAAGGAATGAATGAAGTATATAAAGGTCGTTTTGGCAAAAAACCTCCAGTACGTTCTACAATTGCTGTTGCTAAAGGTGGTGTACCTGGCGACTCATTAGTTGAAATGGATTGTATCGCATATCTTTAATTAAATTAAATTAACAGCCAAGTAAATCTTGTTTGGCTGTTAATTTATTAATTGACCTCATCAAATTTTACGCTTATTTTTTATCTGTTTCTCTAATGAAAAACATTAGTTTTTTTAAAACATTATTATTCTTAGTAATCTGTTCTTTTGTTTTATCGGCTTCAAAGAATTATTCGTCTGATTCAAAAGTGATTGATGCCCTTTATTCCCAAAATGATACAATAAAAAAAGAAGTATGGGTAGCACCTGAATGGGCTGATACAATTAAAAATATTTTACCAGTAAATCCTGAAAATATATCTGCAGGGGAGGAACTTTATAATATGTATTGTTTTTCCTGCCATGGCGATACAGGTTATGGTGATGGTCCAGCTGGTGGCTCAATGGGTATTAGACCTGCTAATTTTCATGATCAGAGAGTTGTTAAACAAAAGGATGGTGCAATCTTTTGGAAATTAACAAATGGCAATGGAAATATGCCACCATACAAAGAAATCCTATCAGAGAAGGAAAGATGGCAACTGATTACTTATCTTAGAGAATTAGGGAAACAACCATAAAAATCAGCTTAAATGAACCCTAAAATTCAAATTTTAGCTCTTTTTACACTGTTTGTACTGCTAAATCCACTACTTAGTTTAGCACAAAATGAAAATTCTAAACCGCGACGTCAAGTACCGCCTAAAACTATTCCGAATCCCTTAAGAGACGATATTAAAGTTGAAAAATATCTTTCAATTGGCCCTAAAGCGGTTAGATTACTCCAGCATTCCAAAACAGGTGTTTTTTATTATACTGATTTTGATGGTGGCGTGTATCGAATTGATCATCATTCTGATAAACCAGAATCTAAATTGATTTTTTCTGCCTCAGATCATGGAATTACTCGACTTCAAGGGGCTGTTTTTCTAAATGATCAATTGTTTTTATGTGGTAATATTAGTGTAAATAATGGTAAAGGAACAAAGGGCAGAATGGTGCGCTACGATGGAATATCTAGTGCTAAACCAATTTTAAACGTAGTTTTTAACACCGTAGAATATGGCACCAATGCCACCACTTTCGACCATGGTTGGAATGCTTTAGAAATAAGTAAGGATGGTAAATATATATATGCGAATACAGGTGCCAGAACCGATCATGGTGAGGTTCAAGATAATAGGGGAGCTTATCCCAATGCTAGAGATAATGCCCTAACTGCCAAAATTTTTAGATTTCCTGTCGATGCCTTAAATCTTGAATTAACTGATGATTTAAATGAGCTTAAGTTGAAAGGTTATATTTATGCAGAAGGGATTCGTAATGCCTATGATATCGCTTTAGATCCTTCTGGGAATTTGTTTGCAGTGGTAAACTCTTCGGATTATGATCATAATGAGGATATGTTTTGGGTTAGGGAAGGTCGTCATTATGGTTTTCCTTGGGTGATGAGTGGTATTGAAAATCCACAACAATATCCTGATTGGCAGCCTAATCCTGATACAGACCCTTTTATTCCTCGTTCAGCGCATGCTTGGGCAGTAAAATATTTTAGAAATGACCCCGATTTCCCTAAAATTCCTGAAGGTGTAAAATTTAGTCCCGGAGTACAAAACCTTGGCCCCGATGCTAATGAATATAGAGGTCACTCAGGTAAAATTTTAGATGGCGATAATACTGGTGTTACCACTAGTACTTTTACTCCGCATAGTTCGCCACTCGGATTAGTTTTTGATACAAAGCATGCTTTAGCTTCAGATTTTAAAGGTGATGGATTTGTTCTTCGAAACTCTTTAGGAAGTCGCTCAAGCATGATGAAAGCCTTTACTGATCAAGGTCGTGATTTACTGCATTTAAAAATGTTTTATGATCAAGGAAGCGATAACTATTTTGTTAAAACGACAAAAATTATTGATTCTTTTAATAATCCTACAGACGCAATTTTAGTCAAAAATACAATGTATGTTATTGAATATGATGCTGTTGAAGCTAGTATCTGGAAAATCACTTTGCCTAAGGGACCAAAGAAGTTAAAAAGAAATTGATGATTGAAATCAAATAATATCATGTTTAAATTATTGAATTATAGCATTTTTAATAAAATTTTTGTTTATTTAGATAAGAAAAAAAATATGAAATTTAAAATATTCGTTTTTGTTGCAGCAGTTATAAGTTCAAACATAGAGATTTTAACAGCTCAAACTATCCCAAAAGAGGAGCTAACGTTTTTAACTTCTGAATGGAAGGGTGAAAGATTCCCTGATGGTCGCCCAAAAATTGCAGACAATTTATTAGAAAGGGCAAAAAAAATAGGAATTGATGATGCTTGGCAGGTTTTAAAAGTGATGGGTTATACTAATCAGTTTGAACATGGTTGGAAAACTCTAAATGATGATATGATCACTGGAAGGGCAGTTACAGCTATGTTCATGCCTACAAGGCCCGATATTGAAAAGAATCTTAAGACAAGAGGTGCCCAGCAAGGTCGTGTTGGAAATACAAATTCATGGCCTATTGCAACGCTTACAAAAGGTGATGTATATGTGGCCGATGGTTTTGGGAAAATAGTAGCGGGAACCTTAATGGGAAGCACATTAGCAACCTCAATCTATACAAAATCTGGTAACGGGGTTATATTTGATGGTGCGGCAAGAGATGTTCAAGGTCTCGAAGAAATAAAAGGTTTTAATGCCTTTGTTCGTGATTTTCATCCGAGTTTCATGGAGGATATGGTCTTAATGGGTTTAAATACACCAATTCGTATTGGTAGAACTATGGCTGTACCTGGCGATCTTGTTATTGCTGGCAAAATTGGTGTATTATTCGTCCCAGCACATCTTGCAGAACATGTAGTCTCTACCGCAGAATTTATTGTTAGAAGAGATAAATATGCCTTTGAAGTCATTAAATCTGGCAAATTCTCAAGTGGTCAATTAGATAGTGAATGGACTAGCGAGATCAAAGATGATTTTATAAAATGGATGGAAAAACATCCTGAAGAAGGGAAAATGACTAGAGCAGAGCTTGATGTTATTATGAGTAAAAGAACTTGGTAATTATTAATAAATTATAATTTAAATTAAATCTAAAATTTTGAAACAGTTAAACTCTTATTCTGCAGCAATTGGTATTGCAGCATTATTATTTTTAATTTCTCTGGGAATGATATTTACTGGCAATATTCAAACTGCCGGTCCCGTTTTGATGGCCTTTTTTCTGGCCTTGGCTTTTGGTTTTAGAGGTTATGAAAGTCTTAAAGGCTTCTCTTATACCACTATCATATTTGCAGCGGTTACTATGGCACTCTATTATCCTAGTTATTTTATCACTGTTGGTGATTTTAAATTAACTGGTTTGATTACTCCTTTAATCCAAATAATTATGTTTGGTATGGGTACTTCTATGAGTGCAAAGGATTTTGTGGCTGTAATTAAAACTCCAAGAGGAGTAGTTGTTGGTATATTTGCACAGTTTATAATTATGCCTGGAATGGGCTATTTATTAGCATCTACAACGAGTTTCCCTCCTGAAATAGCTGCCGGAATTGTCTTGATTGGTTGTTCTCCAAGTGGCTTAGCTTCCAATGTGATGTCTTATTTGGCAAAAGCTAACCTCGCTTTATCTCTTACAATTACTTCGATTGCAACACTACTAGCTCCAGTTTTAACTCCTTTGCTAATGAAACTTCTTGCAGGTGAGTTTATTGAAATTAATATGCTTGGCATGATGTGGGATATCGCTAAAATGATAATTATCCCAATTGGCGCTGGTTTATTGTTCAATAAATTATTATCAGGAAAAGCTAAATGGCTTGATGATGCGATGCCAATAGTATCCATGTCTGGAATTGCGTTGATCATTGTTGTTATCACTGCTGCTGGTCGTAATAGTCTTTTAGAAATTGGTGGATTATTAATTCTGGTTGTATTAATCCATAATGTTTTTGGATATTTCTTAGGATATTGGTTTGCTCGCCTATTTAAAATGCCTGAGCGTGATGCGAGAACGGTTGCTATTGAGGTGGGTATGCAAAATGGTGGATTAGCTTCCGGAATTGCTAATAGTCTCGGAAAGATTGCTACGATGGGCTTAGCACCGGCTGTATTTGGTCCTTTAATGAATATTACTGGATCCATGTTAGCTTCTTATTGGCATAAGAAAACACCTGAAGGTTATGTTGAGCCAGAAATTGAAGGTGAAGTTCGTTCTCATTAATTATTAAAGAATTAAACTAATTATTATGTATAAATCAATCCTATTCGTTTTATTAATTGCTTTTTCAGCTTTTAATTCGAATGCTCAAAGTAAAGATGCAAAAGATGTGTCTGCTGTTGTAGAAAAGTTAAGAAAAGCAATTATTGACCCAGATAAAGCTGTTTTAGAAGGTCTTGCATCCGAGTCACTGTCCTATGGCCACTCTGCTGGTAAGGTTCAAAATAAAGCCGAGTTTGTGGATGATTTGTTAAATGGGCCTTTTGATTTTTTAAGTATAGAAACTACGGATCAACGTATATCAATCTCAGGTAAAACGGCCATCGTTAGACATACTTTTATTGCTAAAGCAACTAATGCGGGAGTGCCAACTGATATTAAAATTGGAATCATGATGGTATGGCGCAAGGAAGGTTCTGCTTGGAAATTATATGCCAGACAGGCATTTAGACTATAATATACTAAAAATCAATGAAATGCGCAAATTTTAAATTTTGCGCATTTTTTTTGCTTAGAAATATCTATTAATAATGAATAAACCAGATAGTTTAATTTTCGACCTAGATGGCACTCTATGGGATGCTTTGGATACTTATCTTGAATCTTGGAATTTAGGGGCTCAAGCCGAAAACTTAACTAGAACGTTTACACGGGATGATTTGCATTATGTAATGGGCTGGGAGCGATCTAATGTGTTAGATCATATGTTTCCAGGGACTAGCAAATTGAGGCAAGAGGAGATTTATAAAACAATCAATGAATTCCGCTTGAAAATTATGCCTCAAATGGGTGGTGTTTTATATGAAGGTGTACGCGAGGGTTTAATTAAGCTTTCTGAAAAATATCAACTTTTTATCGTAAGTAATTGTCCCGCAAATTTGATCGTTGAATTCATGAAATGGGCTGATCTAGAACAATATATTACAGATGAAATGGCTCATGGTGTTAATTCAATGCCAAAACATCATAATATTAAATTATTGGTCGAAAAGCATCAATTAAAAAAACCTATTTATATTGGAGATACTCATGGTGATAGCATAGAAACTCGAAAAGCTGATTTGCCTTTTGTTCTTGTTACCTATGGCTTCGGTACTTCTGATGATTATGATCTTAAATTTGATAATTTCAATGATTTTACCAACTATTTCATGAATTTATAAGAAAATGATGATCAAAATTATTTCATTCAAACTATTTATTAGCTCAAGCATATTTATATTTTTATTGATATTAACCACTTCTTGTTCTAAAACTATTGAGATTGAAGATCTTCAGGGTAAATGGAATTATATTTCGATTAAGAATGCAGATCCCGAGGATATCATAACGGATGCTGAGGTTAAAATTCAAAATCCTTCTATATTTTTCAGTGACAACAATGATCTAATTATTGAATGGGGGGCAAAACAAATTTCTCATGGTAAGTTTAAGTTAGATGGTAAGATGATTCGCTATACCGAATTTCTAGAAGGTGGACGCACAAGGGAATTCCCTTTCTTGATTATTAAACTAAACGAGAACGAATTGGTTTTTCAAACAATGGAAAAGAATTTCACTAGAGTTAGCGCAAAAAAAAACGCTAACAAATTATAAAATCTGTTAGCGTTTTTTTAATTGCGAAAATTATTATTTCAGTTTTTTCTTTCCTGAGCTAGCTGGCTGACTTTTAGCCTGTTGCTGTTGTCTCATATAATCCTCCATTCTTTGCTGAAATCCAGATTTTTTCTTCTCAGATTGAGGTTTTTTCTTGTGCTCCTGAATTTGAGCATGAATTTTATTGTCGTCAACAAACATTCTAATAATATATTGCTGCGCAAAGGTCATCATATTGGCCAAGAAGTAATAATAGTTAAGTCCTGAAGGATAACTGTTCAATACTCCAAAGAATATGATAGGGGTGATATAACCAATGTATTTCATTTGACCAGTAGCACCCGATACTTGATTATTAAAATAAGTATAAATCAAGGTCGAGATGGTCATAAGGATACACATTAAACTGATGTGATTACCCAAAAATGGCACGGTAAAACCTAAATTGAAGAAAGCATCAAAGGTTGATAAATCCTCCATCCATAAAAAGCTTTGCTGACGAAGCTCAAATAAGTTTGGAAAGAAGAAGAAGAAAGCCATGATAATTGGTAATTGTAATAACATTGGTAAACAACCACCCAATGGATTTACTCCTGCTTTCTTGTATAATTTCAAATATTCTTGCTGTAAAAGAGTAGGATTATCATCACCAACCTTACCCTTAATTTCATCCATTTCTGGCTTAAGTACACGCATCTTAGCCATTGAAAGGTAAGATTTGTAGGTTAATGGTAATAATACCATTTTAAGGAGTACAGTTAATACTAAAATGATTAAACCATATCCCCATCCAAATCCTTCAAGGAAGTTGAAAACAGGTAAAACTATCCATCTATTGATGTATTTTAATGGCCAGTAACCTAAATCTATTTGCTTTTCAATATCAAAACCCTG
>NZ_JBIIPN010000204.1:0-3416 GCF_044342615.1 Daejeonella sp.
CTAAAGGAAATTCGACAGAAACATTCTGCAAATTATTGCCTGTTGCATTTTTAAGGATTAGTGAATGTCCATTACCTTTTCTTCTTTGTTTAGGAATGGTAATTTCCTTCCTTCCGCTGATATAATCATTGGTAAGTGTTTGAGCCTTAGCAAATTCGGCAGGGGTACCTTGGCCAACTACTTGTCCGCCATGCTCACCCGCTGCTGGTCCCATATCAATTACATGGTCGGCATTCATGATCATATCTTTGTCGTGTTCTACAACAAGAACTGTATTACCGATGTCACGTAAATTTTTTAGTGCCGAAATTAGGCGTGCATTATCTCTTTGATGGAGTCCGATACTCGGCTCATCTAAAATATATAGCACATTCACCAATTGAGAGCCAATTTGTGTGGCTAGGCGGATACGTTGTGCCTCACCACCTGATAAGGTTTTTGCCGTACGATCTAGGGTTAAATAGTTTAATCCCACATCCAATAAAAAGCCTATTCTTGAACGTATTTCCTTTAAAATCTCCTTGGCAATGGTATTTTGACGTTCCGTAAGTCGATTTTCCAATCCCTCGAACCATTTACTTAGATTGGAAATATCCATGCAAGCGAGTTCGTGAATATTCTTCTGGTCGACTTTTATATGAAGCGATTCTTTTTTAAGTCGCGCACCCAAACATTCAGGGCAGCTTTTCAGAATTCGATAATTCTCTAGATCTTCACCAATATCATCGCCACGACGCTCCGTTTGCTCTTCCAGCATTTTTATGATGCCATCAAACTCAATCTGATAGTTTTGAACATTCCATTTATTGTACTCAACAGGAACGCTAATGATATCTTCAGAGCCATTTAAAATAATCTCAATGAGCTCTTCCGGAATTTTTTCAATGGGTGTGGATAGAGAAAAATTATATTTCTTAGCTAGAGCTTTTAGAATTTGAAATACCCAAGTCTCGCGATATTCGCCCAGTGGAGCCAATCCTCCTTGCAAAATGCTCAATTTCGGATTGGGAATTACGGAGTTTCGATCTACCTCAAAAATATAACCAAGGCCATTGCATCGCTCACATGCCCCATAAGGCGAATTGAATGAGAAGGTATTGGGCTGTGGTTCATCATAAGATATTCCCGAAATGGGATCCATCAGGTATTTGCTGTAAAAATATTCCTTATTTTCTTTATCGCTGATTTTGATGATGCCTTTTGATACTTTTAAGGCCGACTGTATAGAATCGTAAAGTCTTTTTTTATCGTCTTCGCTTACTAGCAAGCGATCAATAACCATCTCAATATCATGTATTTTATATCGGTCGAGTTGCATTTTAGGTGAGAGGTCTAAAATCTCTCCATCAACTCTCACTTTTAAATAACCTTGCTTACGAATTTGCTCAAAAAGCTCACGATAATGACCTTTACGGCCTTTTACCACAGGAGCAAGGATGTTTATTGCTTGGCCATTAAATTTTTCAATGATGCTTTTCAGAATTTGATCCTCTGTCATGCGTTCCATCTTCTGTCCGCTTACATAAGAATAAGCTTCCCCAGTACGGGCAAATAAAAGTCGCATGAAATCATAAATCTCGGTAATGGTTCCAACGGTAGAGCGAGGGTTTTTGCTGGTCGTTTTTTGTTCGATGGCAATTACGGGGCTTAAGCCTGAGATTTTGTCGACATCAGGGCGCTCCATGCCACCTAAAAACTGACGAGAGTAAGCACTAAAGGTCTCCATGTACCTCCGCTGACCTTCAGCATAAATGGTATCGAATGCTAAGGATGATTTCCCGCTACCACTTAGTCCGGTGATTACAACCAGCTTATTGCGGGGAAAGGAAACATCTATATTTTTTAAGTTGTGAACCCTAGCACCAAATACTTCTACTTCACTTTGTTCGCCAAGGTCGGGATTAGATTTATTCATAAATTGAATACTCGCTCTAAATTTTTGCAAAGATGCGATTTTTTAAGGTAGGGATTATTTATTGTAGTGATAAATAGGCCAAAAATTCTAAAATTTTACCTGATTATGCTAAAAAATCTAAAATTTCAGTGAAATAACATCAAAACAAAAAAGGCTGAATTTCTTCAGCCCATTTTGTTCGGTTTATTTGGATTAGTTTATCAAAATCTGTGGTGTTTTTGAGGCCTTTCCAGCTTCAAAAGGAAAATGATTTTCCGGTTTTTTATTTACTTGTGCTAATAACGTCGTCACTCTGCTTTTATAGCCATGGCGAGTGGGGTTTTCAATGATTTCTTTCATGGAAATCAATTTATAGACGTAAGAGGCGGTCTCTCTATTGAGTTTTATTTTGAAGTAATTATCTTCTTTTTGATGATTAATCTGCTTTCTTAGTCCGCCCTCCCCAATATTATAGGCTGCTGCAGCAAGTGTCCAACTTCCAAATTCACGGTATAAAGATTTCAAGTATTTTGCTGCGGCTACGGTCGATTTTTCAATGTTATGTCGTTCATCAATTTTAGAATTAACTTTTAACCCGAAATCGCGAGCAGTATTTGGCATAAACTGCCAATAACCTTCGGCACCTTTTGGTGAGGTTCCATACCTAAATCCACTTTCAACTAAGGGCATGTATTTAAAATCTGCAGGAATGCCATGTTTTTGCAAAATGGGCTCGATGATAGGAAACCATTTTTCGGCAAGATGGTGAAGCTTAGTTGTTTGGATTTTTTGATAGGAATGTGCTCTAAGATAAACCTTCATTTTACGTATAACTCGCTGATCTTCAATAGGAAAATCCTCATCTGCAAAGCTTAAATTTCGAAGGTAAATATCGTTAGTGATTGTTTTTTGGGATGATGCTGAACCGATATTCATGAAGCTGTCAATATCGGCCGGTTTACTAAAAATAAACAATTTGGCAGTTAATAGCAAAGCTAGCATCCCTGAACAGGTTATCAGGTGTTTTTTTATCATTTTGAACCTTTCTTTTATAATATTAGGTATCAATCTTATGCAAAGATACCAATATTTATCTAATTTTCAAATAGTTATGAACTAGAGCCTAATTAATGGCTTTGTGTTTTTGCGAATTTAAGCTTGAGATTATTATTCGTAATTCTCATTAATTCAGCTCTTTTCCGTATTTTTAACTATCTTTGTCGTTCTCTCTAAAAGGTATATACATTAATCATGCCATTCAAAAACAACAGGAACAGTCGGGACGACAAATCCACCAATTCAAAACGGACTTCAAGTTCGTCATCAAAAACTAATTCTTTTAAATCTGATCGTGCTGAAGGCGCTAGCAGTACAAAGAAGAAATCCTTTTCAGATGATTCTAAAAAACCTTTCAAAGCAGGTTTTAAAAAGACAGACGATAGATCAGGATCAAGTTTTTCATCCGAAAAAAGAAGCCCTAAAAGTTTTGGTCGTTCTGGTGGTGCTGATGAAAAATCTTCAG
>NZ_JBIIPN010000205.1:0-3375 GCF_044342615.1 Daejeonella sp.
CAGTCGCTAGCCCTAAATGTTAAAAATTTACGTGATGGCTATGGGCGTGCTACCTTTAGAACTACATCCAACGATTTCCGATCGTACAGACGTATGGAAATGTTTATACACGCCGAGGGTAATCAGCTAAAAGACAATGACTTGCGTGCATTTTTAAGGATAGGTGCAGACAATCAAGATAATTATTACGATTATGATATTCCCTTAAAGGTGACAAATCCTGGGACAAATGACCCTGGGTTAATCTGGCCGGAACAAAATAAGATGAATGTAGAGCTAAAGCTGTTTTTGGAGGCTAAAGCTGCTCGAAATCGTGCCAAACTTAATGGTCAGCCATGGCCTATAAATGTTCCTTTTACCTTTCAGGATGGGGTAAATGTAGTAACTGTGAAGGGTCAGCCCGATCTTAGTAGAGTACGTGTTTATATGCTTGGGGTTCGAAATCCTTTGCGGAATGAGGCAAATCCGGGACTAGATGATGGGCTGGACAAATCGGCACAAATTTGGTTTAATGAGCTTAGGCTTACTGATTTTGATGAATCTGGAGGTTGGGGAGCCACCGCACGGATGAATGCAAAGCTTGCTGATTTTGCTGATATCACCATTTCTGGAAGTAAAAGCACTTTTGGCTTTGGCTCTATCGATCGTAGAGTAAGTGAGCGTAATCGTGAAGATAATGTACTCTTTGATGTTTCAGGAAATGTTGAATTAGGTAAATTCTTCCCAGAGAAAACCGGGATTAAAGTACCCATGTTTGTGAATTTCTCTACTCAAATTGGTTCACCACAATTTGACCCTCGAAACCGAGATACCGAGTTTAAAACAACTCTTGAAAATGCAACTAAGCAGGAAAAAGACTCTATTCGTTATATTACCGAAGATTTTACATCGCGCAAAAGTATCAATTTTACCAATGTTCGTAAAATTAAAACAAATTCAGAAAGTAAATCTTACCCTTGGGATATCGAAAATCTAAGCGTAACCTATGCCTTTAATGAGTTTAGTCACCGCGATTTTATCAATGAAAATAATATTCAGAAAACATATCGCGCCGGACTCCAATATAGTTATTCTAGTCAGGCGAAGCCAATCACCCCATTTGAGAAATTAATAAAATCAAAGAGCCTCGGTTTAATACGTGACCTGAATTTCAACCTTTTACCTTCCATTTTAAACTTCAGCATTGATGTAAATCGATTGTATTCTGAAAATACGCTAAGAAATAATGATCCTAATAATTTCTTGCCTATCAATACCAATTTTAACAAGAATTTCCAGATGTCGCGTATTTATGGCATCAGCTGGAATCTTACTAGATCGATGCAAATCGACTTTAATGCAACAAATTATTCGATAATTGATGAGCCTGAGGGTCGTATCAATGGATTGAAGCGCGATACACTTTGGGAGAATTTAAAGAAATTGGGCCGGACTACAGACTATGGTCATACGCTTAACCTGACCTATAATATTCCCATCAATAAGGTACCTGGTCTAGACTGGGTTACGGTTGCAACACGTTACGGAGCAGGTTTTAATTGGCAAACTGAGCCCTTGCTTACATTAAATGATCCAAATATCGACATTGGAAATAATATCCAAAACTCACGTACCATTCAAATTAATCCAACCTTGAGTTTGGTAGCTCTGTACAATAAATTCGGATTTATAAGGAGCATGAATGGAACCGATAAACAATCGAAAGCTGCATTTTTAATTAATTTATTAACAAGCTTAAAAAATGTGAGTGGTGCCTATACAAGGTCTCAGGGCACATTCTTGCCAGGATATTTACCAAAGACAAACTTCTTTGGTCAGGATTTTAATACAGGAGCGCCGGGTTATGACTTCTTGATAGGTGGTCAGGGTGATATTCGAAACCGAGCATTGCAAGGTGGTTGGATTACCAGAGATTCGCTTCAGAACCAATTATACATTACTACCTCTAAGGAGGATATGAACTTTAGAGGTTTGGTGGAACCTCTTAGTGACTTACGAATCGAATTGACGGCAATTAAGAGTCAGAATTTTAACTATTCCACTAATTTCAAATTCTTACCCTCTAGCAATAGCTTCGAGAATTTAAGTCCCGTAACCACCGGAGATTTTACCATGTCCTATTTCACTTTGTTCACAGCCTTTAGTAAAGAGAATAAATTAACAAATACTTCAGCTTTATTTAGGCAGTTTCAGGAGAATAGAATAATAATCTCGAAGAGGCTTGGAGCGCAAAATCCAAATTCTGCTGGTTCAAGTGGTGGATTTGCGGATGGCTATAATAAAAACTCACAGGATGTCTTAGTATCCTCATTTTTAGCGGCATACACCGGTAAAGATGCTAATAAAGTATCCTTAGGTCGTTTCCCTAAAATCCCAATTCCTAACTGGCGTTTGAGTTATAATGGTTTAAATAAATTACCAGTATTAAGCGATATTTTTACTTCTATTGATATTAACCATGCTTATCGTTCAACTTATACGGTAAATGGTTTTAACTCTTTGGTGCGTTATCAGGAGGCTAATGGTGGTGTCAATGTGAGAGATGCCAATGGTAACTTCTTACCTTTTTATCAATTCTCTCAAATTACCTTATTTGAGCAGTTTTTGCCTTTGCTAGGGGTAGATGTGCGTCTTAAAAATAATATGACTCTGAATTTAGAATACCGTAAATCAAGAGCCTTGAGCTTTAGCTTATCCAATGGGCAGCTTGCTCAGCAAAATGAGAATGGGGCAGTTATAGGTATGGGTTATCGTACCAACGGATTCCGCTTTCCTTTCGGTTTGTTTAAATCGCTAAAGCTTGATAACGACATGAATTTCAAAATGGATTTTGCTTTGAATGATCGTAAGATGCTTATTTACCGGGCCGATATAGACGAAGCAGAGGTTTCTTCAGGAGCAAAGAACATCACGGTTAGGCCATCAGTGGATTATGTTCTAAATCAACGTTTTACGATGCGCGTATTTTATGATGGTAATATCACTAAGCCTTATACTTCTCAATCATTTAATACTTCATTCAGTAATTTTGGAATTAATTTGAGGTTTAATTTATAAGGTTAAGCTCAGATTCTTAGATTTGTGAAAGAAGGTACAATTTCTATAAATCAGCTTTAACAATTCTATAATTAATTGGAAGTCTGATCAAATAAAGTATTTTTGTAAAAATTAAAAAGACAATAAAATGGAATTTCCTGCTGAATTAAAATACACTAAAGATCACGAATGGATTCGCGTTGAAGGCAACCAAGCCTTTGTTGGTATTACTGAATTTGCTCAAAATGAATTGGGCGATATCGTTTATGTAGATATCAATACCTTGGGCAAAGAGGTAAATAGCGAAGATGTTTTTGGCACTGTTGAAGCCGTAAAAAC
>NZ_JBIIPN010000206.1:0-3367 GCF_044342615.1 Daejeonella sp.
TCAGATAAAGGGTATCCCCAATCAAAATAAAAAACGCTTCAATATTTTTATCTGATTTATTCCATCCAAAACATTAAAATACCAACCGGGAAAGGAGAGGAAGATCCCTTGGATATTGTGTGCTAATTGAGTGCACAATATCTGAAGGTGATTTTTATGTGAATATATTTAAGGAATTTCATTCAAATTGATAACATTTCATCCTCCACCCTCAAATTTTACCTTAAAAAGAAATTTCATCCAATAAAAGGTCTTAATTTCACCCTATTGAATTGTCTGATTAGTAGAACAATCCAAAATTGAAATGAGAAGACCTTGGAATCTAATTGACCCTACTGTTTACAGCCTAGCCACTTACTGTGATGGACAAGTAAACATGAATATCTGCACCTATGTAACTGCCATAAGCATGGAGCCAAAAATCTATGCCATCGCTATTTACAAGAATACCAAGACCTTAGAAAACATGTATAAATCTGAACAGGCTATTTTACAATTCCTTCATCCTGAGCAGTTTAAGCTGGTTAAAAATTTGGGACAAAGAAGTGGAAATACCTTTGACAAGAATAGTTACCTCAAAAAAAACAATTTACTAGAAAGTTGGAACAACTATGAGGTGCTTAAAAACACATCAGCACGCATTTTACTCTATAAAATCGATTTCAAAGAAACTGGCGACCATATATTATTCACTTTTAAGGCAGAAAAATACAAAAGCTATCATTCAGAAGTTTTAACTTCGGAGACCCTAAGGATTAAAAAAATTATCAGAGCATGACCGACATAGAAACCGACCGCATCATTGAAATGGCATGGGAAGATCGAACCCCATTTGAAGCAATAAAAATACAGTTCGGCTTCAGCGAAGGGGATGTAATTGCACTCATGCGAAAAGAACTGAAAAGAAGTAGCTTCAATCTATGGCGCAAACGCGTAAACAGCGGCGTAAGTCAGAAGCACCTCCATAAACGCACTGATGAAATTAACCGCTTTAAATGCACTTTGCAGCGCAATATCAGCATGAATAAAATCAGCAAACGCTAAATGAAAGGGGTAAAAAAAGAAAATCTACCCTCCAAAATTTGCCTTGTTTGTGGCCGACCCTTCACCTGGCGTAAAAAGTGGGAAAAAGTATGGGAAGAGGTCAAATATTGTAGCGATAAATGTCGAAAAGGAAAATAAGTCCTCAAAAATCTGCATGCACAGCTCAATTAAAAATTTTCATAAATTGCCTTTTAAATTGATTGTATAAAGGAAAGCCTAATAACAAAATGCAAAACTCTGATTATGAATCAATTATCTCAAAAGCAAAACGTATTCCTTTTTTATTTTATTTAACAAAGTGGCTCTTCTTTTCTGCTTTGATTGGCATTTTAGCAGGTTCTGCCTCGGCATTTTTCTTAGTCGCCTTAGATTTTCTAACAAATTGGCGTGAAAACCACCTTTGGATCATTACATTTTTACCAATAGCAGGATTAGCAATTGGCTTGGCCTATCATTATTGGGGTTCTGATGTGGCAAAAGGAAACAATTTAATATTGGAAGAGTTCCAAAATCCCAATAAGCCTATTCCATTAAAAATGGTCCCATTGGTTCTCTTAAGCACATTAGCCACACACCTTTTCGGAGGCTCCGCTGGTCGCGAAGGGACAGCCGTACAAATGGGAGCAGCTATTTCAGATCAGTTCAGTAAGTTGTTTAGCTTAAATGAAAATGATCGAAAAATTCTATTAATTATTGGCATAAGCGCTGGGTTTGCAGCTGTATTTGGCACTCCCCTAGCAGGTGCTGTATTTGCAATCGAAGTTTTAGTCCTTAAAAATTTAAAAACAGATGCCATTTTCCCAAGTTTAATTGCTGCATTTATTGCCGATTTTACCTGTCTAGCCTGGAATGTAAGTCATAGTACTTATAGCATACCGATTGTACCCGAATTGGGAATTATCAATCTTTTATGGACGGTATTTGTGGGTATTATTTTCGGAATGGTTGCCTGGTTTTTTTCAAAATCAATGGAAACTTGGAGCAGTTTATTCAAGAAATGGGTTAAATACGCCCCTTTTCGTCCCATGATTGGCGGTATTGTAATTGCATTGGCAGTTTTTTTCATTGCTGATACCAAGTACATTGGCTTAGGTATTCCCACTATCCAAAGTGCCTTTAATAATGACTTAGCACCTTACGATTTCATCTTAAAAATACTATTTACAAGCTTCACCATTGGTGCAGGTTTTAAAGGCGGTGAAGTAACTCCCCTCTTTTTTATTGGCGCCACATTAGGCAATGCGCTGGTCTGGATTGTTCCGCTTCCTCTTGCATTATTAGCCGGAATGGGCTTTGCAGCTGTATTTGCAGGAGCAAGTAATACCCCAATTGCCTGCACCCTAATGGGAATAGAGCTTTTCGGAGTCGAAAGTGCTGTTTTTATAGGAATAGCCTGCCTCCTTTCTTACTTTTTCTCAGGGCATAAAGGAATATATGGTTCGCAAAATCAATCGCGACTCAAAAAAGGATTTTATAAGAAATTAGGATTAGGATAATAGGCTTTAATGATGCCTATTAGGATAAAATCCAACCGTGCGGCTTGATAATATCATGAAAATTTAGTATATTGATTTAATTAAATACTAAAATATAAAAACAAGAATTATGAAAGCAAACATGGGTAATACCGACAAAATCATTCGTATTCTGGCTGCAGTTTTAATTGCTGTTCTTTATTTCACCAATCTAATTTCAGGCACATTAGCAACAATATTATTAGTTATTGCTGGAGTGTTCATCCTAACTAGCTTCATGAGTTTTTGTCCGCTTTACTTACCATTTGGCATCTCAACCAAGCCGAAAGTTAAATAGCTGGATTATAGCAGATTAATTTCACAACATATTTAGGTCGCATTATGAACATCAATGAAACACTCATCGGGTCATTAGAAGAAGGCCATACTCGATTTACAAAACTCTTAGCTGAATTACATGAAGAAGATCTAAAGAAAAGATTGTTACCCTCCCCTAATTCCGCCGGATTTTTAATCAGACATATTGGCGATGTCGAATTTTTATTTGCTAAGAATGTATTCAAAATACCTGATGTTCAAGTGCATGCTAAAACGGTAATTGATCAGAAGGATAGTGGTGAGTGGACTAATTTAAGTGAACTATTGCTTTATACTCAAAAATCATTTGAGACCTTAAAATCTGCTATTTTACAGCAAAAAGAAGATGAATGGGATAATCTTGTGATAACCAAAGAATTTGGCAGCAAAACAAAAGCCGAAGCACTCGGACGAATTATCACGCACACGGCATATCATGCCGGGCAGTTGGCTATGATTTTAAAGTATGGGCAATAGAAATTAAGGGAATG
>NZ_JBIIPN010000086.1:0-11194 GCF_044342615.1 Daejeonella sp.
ATGTAGTAATTCTACAAAATAATTAATGTTTGTTCTTAGCTTTCTAAGTTCTTGATGATGGTTTTCTTCTGAATGAACAAAAGCATAAAGAATTCCCGGCGAGGGTGGCGAGCTTCCAGCATAAATTGCTGAACCTCGAAGCGATTTAATGATAGACGAATTAGCAAGAATTAAACCCGCATCCAGTCCAAATGCCTTTGCCATTGAAGAGATCACTATCTTCTCAATATTGGGAAGATCCGGAATTTTAGAATAGGTGCCTTCACCCTGTTCACCAATTATCCCAAGAGCATGTGAATCGTCAACTAAAATCACAACAGAACAAGATTCCTCAATTCGCGAAACCCATGAGAAGTCGTAAATTTGGGGTTTTAGGTTATTTAATGCGTTACTTATGATAAGAGTGGGACTTTTTGACTGGTTTATCTTTTCAACGGTTTGTTCTACCCAATCAGCATAATTTATCTTAGGAATTGAGGGAATTCCAATATGTAAAGCCGGATGTGAGTCGGGTGCATAAATAAATTGGTGACTAGCATAGTAATGTTGAATCACCAATTGAGCAGCTAAATATCCACTTGAAACAATTATAGAATCGTCTGACAAAAATCTTTTGGCAGCCGCTTCCTCTGCTTTAAAAAATATATCAAGGGTAATATTATTATTCCGCGACGCTCCATGGTTTATACCATAAATCTCCATACCCTTAAAAACCAATTTTCTGAAATTTTCATTAAAAGGCATCCCAAGGTAAGCTGTACCACCAAAAAATAAATTGTTTTGATTAGCAGGAGCCATTTTTATTTCTTCTCTATTTAATGTGTGAACTACGATGTGACGCTCCATATTGTTTAGTGCTCAATGCAACCTTTAACATATGGTCAATTTTTACTTCGAAGAAAAAATCATAATCATCATCTGATAAAGCGGCTAATGGACGAGCAGCACCAAATGATTCAATAAGTTCAAGCACCGTGTTTGAATGGCCTATGATTAAAACCCTTTTGTTTTTATATTTTGTTTTTACAAGTTCAGAAATGGCTTTATAATTATGAGCATCATACTCTATAATACTAACTCCATTGCGTTCTGCAACAGCAGCACCGGTTTGCTTAGTACGCTTGAATTTTGATGAAAAGACAGCATCAATTTGTTGATTCTTTAGTTTTTCATTTAAATCTTTAGCCCTATTTTTACCCGCATCGTTTAATTCGGGATCTTGGTTTTTAGGGTCACTTATATCCTTCTCGGCATGTCTCACAATATAAATAGTTGTGGTACTTGGAAGCGCATTACTACAAGCATAACTTATAATTGTAAGGATTAAAATAAGAATGGTCTTTTTCATTTACTAATAAAATAAATGAGCTATACTCAATTCTATGGTAAGCCCAGAATCAAATATAGCTCAATGGTTTAAATAGACCAATTATCTAGACTATTAAAAATCTATATGATTTTTAAAGTTGTATGGTATCGGGGCCCGAAATTTTATTGATATGACAAGCACATAAACCTCCACTTATTACAAAATCGGCTTGTATTTTAACATTGGTTTTCGAATTTGTAGCTGTAACCTGTACATTATCTCCATTCTCTGAGAGTTTTGTTTTATCGGAATCGCTGGCTATTATGTAAAGCCCTTGATTAGCCATATCATTTAAAGGAGTCATTATTTCGCCTGTTCGCTTATTTACAACGGTAAAATCTTTTACTATTTGCGGATTACCATTAGCATCAACAAACCTAAGACTTACAGTACGAAACTCTTTGGTACATACAATATCTGCACACTCAATAGAGTCTGAACAAGAAAGCATTAAAAAGCCTAGAACCAAAAACAAACCGATGGTTTTTTTCATTTTTTAATGATTTTGAGTAATTGAGTTAATTATTTTTTCCATTTCAGCTCTAATAACGGCTGTCGACTCAGTAAAATTGTTGTTCATAAACGAAAAAATATATTTTTTGCCTTTGCGACCAACAAGGTAGCCACTCTGGTTATGGTTATTTGCCAGACTTCCTGTTTTGGCAAAAACATAAGGCTTATCCGATTTATAGAGGTTTTTAAGAGTGCCTGTCTTCCCACCCTGGGGCAATAAATCAAATAATCTTTCTTCATCCGAAACCTCATCATATATCTTTTCACAAAGCTTAATCATTGTGCGTGGGGTAAAGAGATTTTGACGGGATAGTCCAGATCCATCTACCCAAAGTGGTTTATCTGGCAAATCTGAAAGATAGTTTTTTGTAACATGTTCTATAACAAGAGAAGTATTCATTTCCATCCCCTTTGTAGCTGCAATGTTTAATAAAATATGCTCGGCAATAAAGTTATCACTAGGCAAAAGCATCGCACGGAAAAGAGTATCTGATGGCACACTATACCATGTTTTAGCATCCATTGGTTTTTTTTGTGAGGTAGTTCCCGAAAAATTAGGAAAGCTTTGTTTCAATAATTCACTCACCACTTGCTCAGATACTTTAAACGGTACGGTTTGGTTAAAATTAGATGGAATAGCGGTATTTGGGATGTGAAACTCGTTGTTGAATAAATTACGACGAATTCTAAAACGAGTAGAGGAGCTTGTCTTTTCTGTTTGAAGAGTAATTTGTCCGCCATTAACAATCTCCGGATAAGTATTTAATGCATTATTCTTTTTACTGAAGAAAACAACGTTTCCATAAATAGGAAATTCAGATATTTCAGGCTGATAATAGTCGTTATAATCATCATAAGACCAGCCCATTCCATAAAAATCACCATTATATAAACCAGTTGACCAATAAAGGTTTTTCTTTGAAGAACTTAGGTTTTTCAAAACCTTTTGCTCCCTTAGTTCTCTGTTTAAGAAAGAGGGGTCAGCGGTACCCCAAAATATTAATGAGTCGCCACTTTCTACATAATGCAATCCTGCAATAGAATCTTTAAGAAGTTTTAATCCCGCATAAAATGTAAACAGTTTGGTGTTTGATGCCGGAGTAAAATATTTATCACTATTAAGTTCAACAAGCATTTTACGCTTTTCTAGATCATAAAGGGCAAAGCCAGTAAACTGTTGCTTAAGCACCTCTGACTTCCTAAACATTTTAAGAATTTTACGTGGGGGAATATTTTTAGCGGCTAAAGACTCGATACTTAAAAGAGAAATTAGTGCCCAGATTAACATTTTAATTTTCATTAGCTTGTTTTTTAAATATTTGACTTGATTGTTCGCTATCATAAAAATAGTAAAGAATTATAAGCTTAGGGCCGAAATTATTATAAATCACAAAAAAGGTAACAATTATGGTTTTTATGAGTCTAAAGACAAGATTTTTATAACGAAGTGGTAAAATAAACACTTCCTATATTGTAATTTTATTATGATAGATAAATAAAAAATGCTCAAAAGTCAGTTCTAATTTTAAATTTGTAGAATACTTAAACCTAAACCATTATATAAATTAACTATGACAAAAAACTACCGCAACCTACGAGTTGCTGCAGTAGCAGCGCTGGTAATTGCAATTGGCTTAAATGATTCAAACGGCCAAGATCGCAGAAATGGTGGAGCTCCGGCTCAGGACCCCGCCAAAACAACTACTCCGGCGCCTCCGGCAAAACCGAGTACTAGTGGTATAAAACCATACAAAGAGGTAATAACCGACAAGGCTAAAACAGACAACGGATTATTTAAAGTTCACCGCTTGGATGGAAAATATTTCTATGAAATACCTGATTCATTGTTTAACCGTGAAATGTTAGTGGTTACTCGCTATGCAAAAACTCCAACCGTAGATGGAACTTATGGTGGTGAAGAGTTAAATGAGCAGATTTGGAAATGGCAAAAACGTGATAAGCAGGTTTTCATTAGAATCCCTTCTTATAGAAACATCGCTGATCAAAAATCAGATATGTTCCAATCGGTTCAAAACTCAAATTTGGAAGCTGTTTTATCCGCATTTGATATCAAAGCAATCAATAAAGATTCGAGTTCAGTTGTAATCGATGTTACAGAACTTTTCACAAAAGATGTTCAATCATTAGGTCTTCCTCAAGGTGTTCGTACTCAATACAAAATCAGTACAATGGATGAGGCACGTAGCTATGTTGATACAATAAAGTCATTTCCGATCAACATCGAAGTACGTTCGTTAAAAACTTACCGTGCTTCTGATGCTCCTGGGGATAAGTCGCTTGGTTCAATGACGGTTGAGATTCATAATTCTATGCTTCTTTTACCGAAAGTGCCATACAAGGCTCGTTTTATGGACGATAGAGTTGGATTTTTTGGTCAAAGTCAAACTGATTACGGACTTGATGCTCAAAAAGCAGAGGTTACTAGATATGTACACCGTTGGAAATTAGAGCCTAAGGATCCTGAAGCTTACAAGCGCGGAGAATTGGTAGAACCGAAAAAACAAATTGTATATTATATCGATCCTGCAACACCAGCAAAATGGAGACCATACCTTATTGCTGGGGTAAAAGATTGGAATGCAGCATTTGAAGCAGCTGGTTTCAAAAATGCAATCACTGCACTTGAGCCACCTACAAACGATCCTGATTGGTCGCCAGAAGATGCTCGTTATTCAGTAATTCGTTATTTCGCATCAAATATTGCCAATGCTTATGGTCCACATATTTCTGATCCACGCTCTGGCGAAATTATGGAATCAGATATTGGTTGGTACCACAACGTAATGAACCTTGTTCGTAACTGGTTCTTTATCCAAACTGCTGCAATTAACCCAGAAGCTCGTTCACCAAAATTTAAAGATGAGATTATGGGACAGTTGATTCGTTTTGTTTCGGCTCATGAGGTTGGCCATACACTCGGACTTCCTCATAATTTTGGATCAAGTGTTACTTACCCAGTTGATTCATTACGTTCTGCAGCATTCACTAAGAGAATGGGCGGTACTGCTCCATCAATCATGGATTATGCTCGTTTTAACTATATCGCACAACCGGGTGATGAAGGTGTTGTTTTATATCCTGGAGTTGGTGAGTACGATAAGTGGGCAATCAAATGGGGTTACACTTGGTTTGATAATCAAACTCCAGAACAAGAAGCTAAAACATTAAATAAGTGGACTATTGAAAGAGCTGGAAACCCGGTTTATTTCTACGGACAACAAACTGGTAACCCAATCGATCCACGTTCTCAATCTGAAGATCTTGGAGATGACGCTGTTAAAGCTTCAAATTACGGTATCGCTAACTTAAAGCGTATCCTTCCAAACATTGAAAAATGGACTTACGAAGAAGGAAAGCCGTACGATAACTTGAAAGAACTTTATGGTGAAGTTTTAGGTCAGTGGAACCGTTACATGGGTCATGTTCGTTCAAATATTGGTGGTATCTATGAAAATGATAAAACCTACGAGCAAAAAGGTCCTGTTTACACGCATGTTGAAAAATTGAAACAAAAAACAGCTGTTAAGTTTATTAATGATCAAGCTTTCGCTACCCCAACATGGATGCTTGACCAAAACATATTAAATAAATTTGATAATGCTGGAATCGTTGATCGTTTAAGAAGAACTCAAGTTGGTGTTCTAAACGGAATACTTGATTTTTCTCGCCTTAGTAGATTGATAGATAATTCCGTGAAAAACGGTGCCAATGCTTATTCAATGCCAGAACTGTTTTCTGATCTTAGAAACGGAATCTGGACTGAGCTAAAAACAGGTGCGAATATGGATACCTATCGTCGTAATTTACAAAGAGCTTATATTGAAAGAGTTTCTTTTCTATTAAATGAAAACGAAGCTCAGATACCAGCACAGTTTGCTGCTATGGCAGGCCCACAAATTGATGTTTCTCAGTCTGAAATTCGCCCTATGGCACGTCAAGAATTGAAAACATTAGCTGCTCAGGTTAAAGCTTCTTTACCTAAATACGCTAATCCAGTAATCAAATCACACTTAGAAGATGTGCTTGTTCGTATCGAAGATGCATTGAATCCAAAGAAATAATTTAAATCAATTTAAAAAGCCCCGTTTCTTTTCAGAAACGGGGCTTTTTAGTTTTTACTGTTTTAACAAAAGCTAGAATAAATCCCGTTCCTTATCAATATATTAGTATCATATTTTAATTTATGAAAGCATTTTTCTTAAGCTGGGTCATCTCAATTTTTATTTCATTTAGTTTATTTGCTCAAAGTGATTCGATTGCTGTAGTAAACGCTCAATGGACTAAAGAAAAAATCACTAAGGGTATTACATTAAAAACCTTCTGGTTTCAAAACACCCTATTCAATTCCAATCAAAATGTAAGTGTTTTAGAAATTAACAGCAAAGGGAAATATGTGTTTGACCTTGGTTTTGACGCTAAAAAGCTAATCACAACTAGCGATTTTGGAAAACAAGCCAATGCTATCGCTGCCCTCAACGGTACCTTTTTTGATATTGCCAATGGTGGTTCGGTTGATTATATTAAATCAAATGGTGAGGTAATTAATGAAAATCGACTTTCAAAAAATGGGAAAAGAGCCAACCATCAAAAATCAGCTCTATTGATTCAAAAAGGTAAATTAAGTATAGCGAAGTGGGACGGTAATAGCGATTGGGAAAAAACACTCGTGGCAGATGATATCATGGTTAGCGGTCCCTTATTGATTTTGAACCAAAGCGAAGAAAAACTAGACACCGCAAACGTCTTCAACAAAACCAGACATCCAAGAACCGCTGTAGCCATCACAAAAAACAATAAAGTTTTATTAATTACCGTGGATGGGCGCAATGCAAATTCGGCCGGAATGAGTTTATTTGAATTAAGTAAATTAATGCGCTGGCTTCAAGCCGATGATGCTATAAACCTTGATGGAGGTGGTTCTACCACTCTTTGGATAAATAATTGGGGTGAAAATGGGGTTGTAAATTATCCCACAGACAATAGAAAATGGGATCATGAAGGACAAAGAAAAGTCGCAAATGTGCTTCTCCTAAAGAAAAAATGAGTCTAAATTTGTAGGAAGTCTTAAATAAGCATTTCTTATATTTAAGCAGTGAAGAAAATTTAAAACTCTGATTCTTTTAAGAATAGATTATCAATGAAAGCTTCTGAAGAAAATTATATCTATCTATTAGCTAAAATTGATGGTTTTATTCGCAAATATTATCTCAATAAGATCCTAAAAGGACTTTTATTTCTTTTTGCTTCAACTTTAATCGCTTTTATCTTTATAATAACCGCAGAGCATTTCGCACGATTTGACTCAATAATTAGAGCTTTTTTATATTACTCATTTATTATAATCAATCTTTGGGTATTGCTTGGATATATTTTGATTCCAATATTATCTTATTTCAGATTAGGTAAAACAATATCCCATGAACAAGCATCAAACATTATCGGACAACATTTTGCACCCATAAAAGATAAGCTTCTCAATACCCTTCAACTAAAAAAGCTATACGATTCAAATCCTGAGCAGCGCCAATTAATTGATGCTAGCATTAATCAAAAAATTGCAGAACTAAAACCAATTCCCTTCACATCTGCAATCACCTTAAATGATAATATCAAATACTTGAAGTTTGTACTCAGCCCTTTAGCCGTTTTGATATTCTTGTTTTTTGCAGCACCAAGCATTTTAAGCGATAGCACCACGCGATTAATTAATTATGATCAGCAATTTGTTGAAAAGGCGCCTTTTGAGTTTAAAATTTTAAACGAAAGCCTTTCTGCAGAACAGGGGAGCGATTTTACTGTGTTAGTTAAAATGGTAGGCAATCAAATACCAGCCGAACTATATCTTGAAAGCGGTCAAAATAGCTTTAAACTAAAGCGAGAAAACACTATTCGCTTCAATTATACCTTTAAGAATGTTCAAAAAAACCAAAAATTCAGACTGAGCGCAGGCAATTTTAAATCGGATGAGTATTCCCTTGAAGTAAAAGCAAAACCAAGTATTTTAAATTTTGATGTTTTTATCGAATACCCCAAGTACCTAAAAAAGAAAAATGAACATTTAAAAAACTCGGGCGATTTAGTCGTTCCTGAGGGTTCAAAAATAAACTGGAAATTTAATGCTGAAAACAGTGATCTTATTGATATTCAAATAAATACAAAAAAATATCGGATCAATCAGGATAAGTCTAATCAGTTTAAATTCAGTCACCAAGCATTAAAAAGTTTAACTTATCGTGTAAGTCCGGGCAAAATCGGAATTAATTCAGGCCAATTGGTAAACTATCAAATTCAGGTAATTCCGGACCTGTTACCTCAAATTGAGTTTGGTGAAATTCAAGATTCAATTAATAAACAGGTCTTATATTTTACCGGTCAGATTAGCGATGACCACGGTATTTCGAAACTAACATTCAATTACCAAGTTCTAGATCCTAATAAAAAAGCTAAAGAGGTCCGAAAAACTATCGAATTTGATAAAGGCTCCAATCAAAGCAGTTTTATTCATGCATGGGATATATCAGCAATTTTAGGCGATGAGATTGAATATTATTTCGAAGTTTTTGATAATGATGGGGTTAATGGGCCAAAATCAAGTAAATCTATTAGTAAAACATTGAGAATGCCTTCTCAAAAAGACATTAATCGGATGCTTGAAGCAAAATCCGAAAAAATCAAAGACAAAATGGAGGAGGCCATTAAAAAGGCTAAAGAACTTGAAAAAGAAAGCAAAAAGCTAAACCAAGAACTTCTCAATAAAAGTAAGATCGGCTATGAAGAGAAAAAACAATTTGAAAATCTATTGAAAAAGCAAAATGACTTAGAAAATCTGGTAAAAGAAATACAAAACGAAAATAAAGAGAAAAGTTTAGGCCAAAAATCAATAGAAAATGAAGAAATTCTAGAGAAAAAAAGGCAAATAGAAGAATTGTTTAACAATGTACTAGATGAGAAGACAAAAGAAATTTTAAAAAACATTGAAAAACTGCTTCAGAAAAACATGAAAGAGCAAAGTCGTGAGGATTTATCCAAGCTTCAAATGGATAATAAATCGCTGCAAAAAGAGCTTGATAGAATTTTAGAACTATACAAGCAGCTTGAATTTGATCAATTACTTAGTGGCGCCATTGAAAAGCTTGGTCTGTTGGCACAAGAGCAAGACAAACTAGCCGAGAAGAGCACACAAAAAAATGCCGACCTCAACAATCTCAAAAACGAGCAAAATGAATTAAATGAAAAATTCAAGGAATTAAAAACAGATTTTAATGATTTAAGTCAGAAAAATGAAGATTTAGAAGAACAAAACAATTTTGACGAACCACAAAAAGATTTAGATCAAATAAATCAGGATCTTAAAGAAAGTCTGGATAAACTAAATAAGAAAGATCCAAAAGCTGCTGCAGAGGATCAGAAGCAAGCGGGATCCAAAATGCAAGAACTTTCCAATAAGCTTAAAAAAATGCAAGAAGAGGAGGAGGAACAGGAAGATAAAATAAACAGCAGTGAATTAAGGCAATTATTAGAAAACTTATTAAGCGTCTCTTTTGAACAAGAAAAAATCATGAAAGATTTGCGTGGTTTAAGCACTATTAACCCAGATTATGTATTAAAAATCCAAAAACAAAAAAACATACAGGTCAATTTTAAACTAATTGAAGACAGTCTTTATTCTCTTAGTAAACGAGTGCCTCAGATTCAATCAACAGCTAATAAAGAGGTCCAAATAATAAATCTAAATGTAAAAAATGCGATTGAAAACCTAGCTGATCGTAAAACAGCTGAAGCAAACCGCAACCAGCAATATGCCATGACCTCCATTAATAATTTGGCCCTAATGCTTAGTGAGGTATTAGATCAATTAGAAAAATCTCAACAGAATGGGAAATCAGGGGGAAAGGGTAAAAAGAAACAAAGTTTGTCGCAGCTTAGCAAAATGCAGGAGCAATTAAATAAAAACATGCAAAAAACTCGAGATGAAATGCAAAAGCAGGGTCAGCAAAAGCAAGGCAATCAAAAAGGAAATATGAGTGAAAATTTTGCTAAAATGGCCCGAGAACAGCAAATGATTAGGCAATCTATGCAAGAAATAAATCGGTTGGAAAATAAGAATGGGCAGGGAGATCTCGGAAATTTAGAAAAAATAATAAAAGAGATGGAACAAACTGAGACGGATCTCGTAAACAAGAAAATTAAAGATGAAACACTAGAAAGACAGCAAGAAATTCTGAGCAAACTATTGGATGCCGAAAAAGCTGAAAATGAACGCGATGAAGAAGAAAAAAGAGAAAGTACTGAGGGAAAAAACCAGGCACCCATAAATTCAAAACTGATGCTTGATTACCTTAAAAACAAAGAAAAAGAGACTGATTTACTTAAAACAATCTCACCATCATTTAATTCATTTTATAAAATAAAGGTGTTAGATTATTTTAAATTTTTAAATTCGGGCAATAAATGATTAACCAAAAAGAATATTCAGATAATACTTCATTGTACACACTGCAATTGGCTTCAAAGATTGACAGTATTACGCTATTGGAAAATTTTATCGATGAACTGAGTGCTAAGTACAATTTCAGCGATGAAGTATATGCCAATGTTCTTACTTGCTTAAGTGAAGCGATTATCAATGCTGTTTTACACGGAAACGACCAAAACCCTGAAAAAAAGGTTTACATAAACCTTGAAGTAATAGAGAATAAACGCTTGGTTTTCACTGTTACCGATGAGGGTAATGGCTTTGACTTTAATAATATCCCAGATCCTACAGCACCAGAAAACCTTGAAAACCTCAGTGGAAGAGGTATTTTCATCATAAAAAAGCTGGCTGATCAATGTATTTTTAATTCCAAAGGCAATGAATTAGAACTTCATTTTAAAGTTTAATGTCTAACATAGCTATTCGCTTTTTTACTGAAGATATTTCATTTTCCCTTAAAAATAAAGGTCTTGTTAGAAAGTGGATTAAGCAAACAATTAGTGATGAATCTCATAAATTACGTGAGCTAAACTTCATCTTTTGCAGCGACCAATACCTACTTTCCATCAATCAGCAATTCCTAAATCACGATACTTATACCGACATCATAACTTTTGATAATAGCGATAAAGAGGGACTCATTATTGGTGATATTTTTATTAGTGTAGATCGCGTTCAAGAGAATGCTGAAAGCTTTAAAACAAAGCTGGAAGATGAACTACAGCGCGTTATGATTCATGGCACATTACACCTGCTTGGATACCCTGATAAAGGGAAAGAAGCAAAAGTAATCATGACCCAAAAAGAAGATTTTT
>NZ_JBIIPN010000087.1:0-11141 GCF_044342615.1 Daejeonella sp.
CAGCCTGATAACTGTCAACTGATAACTCATAACTCATAAAAAAAAGAGCTAAATCTCACGATTTAGCTCTTTTTTTTAGCTCACTTTCGATTCATCGAGCTTAAATATTTCCCCAAGATTTTGACTTGATTTTGCCGTTACTTGTAAATCCTTCACTAGTCCGGATTTCAAATCAATTACCCAACCATGAATCTCCAAATCTTCACGTTCGCGCCAAGCGTTTTGAACAATTGTAGTTTTACATAAATTATACACCTGCTCAATTACATTCAATTCAACTAGGCGATTAACCTTCAAAGTATCATCCATAATTCTGTCGAGTTCATTGCTATGCAAGCGATAAACATCTTTTATATGGCGAAGCCAATTATCTATCAAACCAAATTGCTTATTACTTAAAGCCGCAGCTACTCCCCCACAGCCATAATGTCCAGATACAATTACATGTTTCACCTTTAACACATTCACTGCATAATCTAACACACTAAGCATATTCATATCTGAATGAACGCACATATTGGCAATGTTACGGTGGACAAACACCTGACCTGGTTTTGTATTGGTTACCTCATTAGCTGGAACTCTACTATCAGAGCATCCAATCCAAAGCACATCAGGTTCCTGTCCTTCAGCCAATTTATTGAAATAATCAGGGTCCTTATCTGTTTCCTTTTTTACCCAATCACGATTACCCTGAAGTAATTCCTCATAAGCACGCTTTTGTTTTTCACTATTCTCTGCTGACATATTAGAAGCCTTTGATTTAGTAATTATTTTAGATAAAACATTATGTGCTTTTGGGACACTGAACCACAAAAACCTATCTTTTAATTTGAACCTGAAAAAATGAATAAAAATATAAAGCTAACTAATAATAGTAATAAAATCTTCCTTATAAATTAACCCAAATCGAGTACATTAATGAATAGTAACTGCAAAAGCACGATACTTTTATGGCTTAATTCCTATAAATGAATTATCATTTCTGTACTCAAAAAAAACATAATTAAATTCCCAATTCAAACTGAGTCAATACTCCCCATCGATTCCCGGCATGTGAGAAAGCATAATTGCCGTCAATAGCCATATAATTGACATTTAACTGCAATTTAACCCGATGTTTATTGAAATATTTAGTTGATCCAAGCTCAAAAATATTCTTCTGAGATTCATAATTAGCCAATTTAGCTGAAGGACTCAATCGAGAATAACGCATGGCAAGCTCCAAATTACTAGGGAAAACATAAGAAAACTGATGATTTATGCCCTGACCAGTAAAAGCATATCTTAAACTACCTAAATCATTATAAGTTAGAGGATTATCAACATGTCTCTTTAAATATTCGACTGAATATGCCCAGCCCTTATACTTTCCAATCGCATCAAACATCCATGTAGCCATATCTATTGAACCATAAAGCTCTTTACCCAACTGACCACCTGAACGATTTGTTTTTTTATTCATGCTATAACCTGCCGCTAATGAGATTTTTGGTTTAGGTTCACGCTCCAAATCGCCTTCCGAATAATCTCCATCACCGGTAAATGTGCCCAAAGGCAATAACTCCAGCCTTCCAGTATAGGCTAATCCATCATCTGTTGAATTAACGCTTCTACCCTCTCCTGTTGAAATAGCACCTTTTAAGTGATAATCCATTTCGCCAATTTTATTATGATAATAGGCTTTTAATCCGAAATCACGATCAATTGTCATAGCTCCATTCACAATAGAACGATCAGCAAACTGCAATTGCCCTGAGGAATTTACACGTTGTCTATTCCCAGGTAGCTTATTCTGACCAAAACCAATATAAAACTTAGGAGTAAAATGATAGAAGATAACCGCATCACGTACAATATTTGCAATCCCAGTATTATCTACATCCTGATCACCACGTGTAAATGCTAGTTGTACGCTATAAGTTAGTTTTGGATTCATGATAAATCCATCTACACGCATCCTCAAACGACGTACACGTGCATCGTATTCATTGAAATTTAAATTAGTTCCAGAAATTGTACTTGCACCCAAGCGATTTTGCATCCTGAAACGAAAATTTATATAAAAAGATGAATCAGGTGCTTTAAACTGGAGGCCCTTGAAGTTTGTAGTCATTGCTCGCTCATCACGCTCTCTTTGACCAAAAGCTTGTACTGAACAAAGTAAAAATCCCACAAAAAGTATGAACCTAAAACTCATTTTATTGTTTTTTGAGCAAATTTATAATATTAATCAAGAACCATCAGGAAAATTTAGAGATTATTTCTTCTACTATTTAAAGATTTTGACAATTTTCACGCCAATGTAAACAATGTAAAAGCAGCTGTAATTAGTCGGTCTTTAATCATTTTTTAGTAATTTCACATCTGAAACAAAGGAATAAAAACGACATATTTTGAATAATAAAATAGATGTTTTAAGACAGAAGCAAGAAGAAGCGCTTCAAGGTGGTGGGAAAACCAGAATTGACAATCAGCATCAAAAAGGAAAACTTACAGCAAGAGAGCGCCTCCACTTTTTGTTAGATGAAGGCTCATTTGAAGAGATCGGCATGTTGGTTATGCATCGTTCAACTGATTTTGGGATGGAGAAAGAGCGCTATCCTGGAGATGGTGTGGTTACTGGCTATGGCACTATCAATGGACGATTAGTCTATGTTTTTTCGCAAGATTTTACTGTTTTTGGCGGTTCACTTTCTGAAACACATGCCGAAAAAATATGTAAAATAATGGATCTCGCACTAAAAAATGGAGCTCCTGTAATCGGATTGAATGATTCTGGTGGTGCACGAATTCAAGAAGGAGTAGTTTCTTTGGGTGGCTACGCTGATATATTTTACAAAAACACCATGGCTTCGGGAGTAGTCCCACAACTTTCTGCAATCATGGGCCCTTGTGCTGGTGGAGCAGTTTATTCGCCAGCCATCACTGATTTTGTGCTCATGGTCGAAAACACCTCCTACATGTTTGTCACAGGCCCCAATGTGGTAAAAACAGTAACCCACGAAATTGTAAGCTCCGAAGAGCTTGGTGGCGCATCTACACATTCCACAAAATCGGGAGTCACTCATTTTGCTTGTAGCAATGAGATTGACGCCATAAATCACATTAAAAAATTGCTTAGCTACATGCCTCAAAATTGTGAGGAAAGTACTCCAGCATTAGCTTACGAGTCTTCTAATGAAGAAAGACTAAAATTGAACGATATCATTCCTGAAAACAATTCACAACCTTATGATATTCGTGAAGTAATTACAGAAATTGTAGATGAAGACTCTTTTTTAGAAGTCCACAAAGATTTCGCTGAAAATATTGTGGTGGGTTTTGCTAGGCTCGCAGGAAGGAGCATCGGCATTGTAGCCAATCAGCCAGCATTTTTAGCAGGTGTGTTGGATATAAACTCTTCCGTAAAAGGAGCACGATTTGTCCGTTTTTGCGATAGCTTCAACATTCCTTTACTCGTTTTAGAGGATGTTCCCGGCTTTTTACCCGGAACAGATCAAGAATGGAACGCAATCATAACCAATGGAGCAAAATTATTGTATGCTTTTTGCGAGGCTACTGTACCACGAATTACAGTTATTACCAGAAAGGCCTATGGTGGCGCTTACGATGTGATGAATTCAAAGCATATTGGTGCCGATATGAACTATGCTTGGCCAACAGCTGAAATTGCGGTAATGGGTGCTAAAGGTGCCGCAGAGATTATTTTCAAGAAAGATATCGCTACAGCGGATGATCCAAATGCACGCTGGATTGAGAAAGAAAAGGAATACTCCGACATTTTTGCCAATCCCTACAGAGCTGCCGAAAGAGGATTTATAGATGAGGTTATTGAGCCATCCCAAACAAGAAAAAAGCTAATTAAAGCCTTTAAGATGCTAGAAAATAAGGTGGTAAACAATCCTAGAAAAAAACATGGCAATATTCCTCTTTAATTTTTGATATGGCACATATCGAACAAATAAGTCAAGAATTAACCTGGCGCATACGCCGTGATGTTTTATACCCAGGACAGCCACTAGAAAAAATCAGACTCCCTGAGGATGATGATGGCACGCATTTGGGATTATTTGATGATAATAAATTAATAAGTGTATTGTCCTATTTTAAAAGTGAGCATTCAATACAATTTCGAAAATTTGCTACTCTTGAAGCATTCCAAGGCAAAGGCTATGGCAGCGAATTATTAAATTATTTACTTGAAATATGCGCTACTGAAGGTTTTGAACGCATTTGGTGCAATGCACGAAAAAATGCATCAGCTTTTTATAGTAAATTTGGCTTTCGTGAAACTGAACATGATTTCAAAAAAGATGGTATCGATTTCGTGATTATGGAGAAAATATTAAAAAACAAATAAGAAAATGGCTAAAAATAAAGAGAAAAAGCATGTTCCGGTGGTTACTAAGAAATCATTGGCATTTTTTGAAAAATACATCAACAACGCTTCGCCTACAGGATTTGAATGGGAAGGGCAACGTTTATGGCTCGATTATATCAAACCATATACCGATGAACATTTCGTAGATAATTATGGCACTGCCGTGGCTGTAATTAATCCGAAAGCTAAATTCAAAGTAGTAATTGAAGCTCATGCCGATGAAATTTCTTGGTTTGTGAACTATATCACCAAAGACGGACTTATTTATGTAATAAGAAATGGTGGCTCCGATCATCAAATTGCTCCTTCAAAGCGTGTCAATATCCACACCGATAAAGGCATTGTAAAAGCTGTTTTTGGATGGCCTGCAATCCATACACGTAGCGGTGAGAAGGAAGAAGCGCCATCAATGAAGAATATTTTCCTCGATTGTGGTTGTACAAGTAGCGAAGAAGTTGAAAAACTAGGAATTCATGTGGGTTGTGTAATCACTTATGAGGATGAATTTATGGTGCTAAATGATCGCTATTATGTGGGAAGAGCATTAGATAACCGTGCTGGCGGATTTATGATTGCTGAAGTAGCACGTCTTTTATCTGAAAACAAGAAGAAACTACCTTTCGGACTATACATCGTTAATTCAGTACAAGAAGAAATTGGTTTGAGAGGTGCTGAAATGATTGCCCACCGAATTAAACCCAATATCGCCATTGTAACAGATGTGACGCATGATACTCAAACACCTATGATTAGCAAAATCACTCAAGGTGATTTAGCTTGCGGTAAAGGTCCCGTAGTTTCTTATGCCCCAGCAGTACAAACAAATTTGAATAGACTGCTAATAAAAGCTGCAGAGGCTAACGCTATTCCTTTTCAACGTCAAGCTTCTTCTAGATCAACAGGTACCGATACAGATGCTTTTGCCTATTCAAATGATGGGGTTGTTTCTGCATTGATCTCATTACCATTACGTTACATGCACACAACAGTTGAAATGATACATAAAGAAGATGTTGATAATGTTATCCGACTGATTTATGAATCGCTATTAACCATTAAAGTTGATCAAGATTTTAGATCTGTCAAATAATACGTGTAAATAAGATAAATAATACACGTATAAATTTATCTTGGGATATTGTCTATTAGAGCAGTATCCCATTTTTTATTAGTTCGGAGCATTTCATGAACCTGTTTTTAATAGTATGTAGAAAATAGATAATTGATTTGAAAAATTTGTAAAAAAAATGCAGATAAAAAGACAAAAATAAAATAAATGGAATAAAACTATTTTTATAATTAATTTATTTAATTAAATACTTATTTTATATTTTATAATTTAAATAAAAACAAAAACAGATTCAAATTGTATTAATTTGTGAAATTTGAATCGAAATTGGAACAACAATTGCGGATTAGAGCTTGATTTTAAAGATAAAATCAAGAAAATATTTAAAATAAATATTAAACGATTAGAAATCTAAATAGAAATAAAATATTTAATTCAAAATAAGATATAATGAAACCAACTTTAGTAATCCTTGCAGCAGGAATGGCCAGCCGATATGGCAGTATGAAACAAACCGATGGATTTGGTCCAAATGGTGAAACAATCATCGAATATTCAATTTATGATGCTATAAAAGCCGGTTTCGGTAAAGTTATTTTTGTAATTAAGGAAGAATTTGCTGAAAATTTCAAAGGTATTTTTGAGCCAAAGCTAAGTGGGAAAATCGAAACAGATTATGTATTTCAAACATTTGATTTAAAACCTTTCGGGATTGACATTGAGATTGAAAGAGCAAAGCCTTGGGGAACTGCACATGCAGTATTGGCTGCACGTGATGCGGTAAAGGAACCTTTTTGTGTAATTAATGCAGATGATTTTTATGGCCGTGAATCTTATCAAAAAATGGCCGACTTCCTAAATAATGAGGTAAAAGATCATGAATTTTCAATGATAGGATACCAAATCGATAAAACCCTTTCTGAACATGGATCAGTCTCAAGAGGAGTTTGTGAAGTAGATGGCGATGGTAATCTTACTGAAATTCAGGAGCGTACGAAAGTATTTTTCAAGGCTGGTGCAGAGGGAGAAAAGACTATCGTATTTGAGGAAAATGAAAAAGAATTCCCATTGATTGAGAACACACGTGTTTCCATGAATTTTTGGGGCTTTACACCTAAAATATTTGATTATTCTGCCGACTTATTCAAAGAGTTTGCATTGGCGAATAAAGAAAATCCTAAATCAGAGTTTTTTATTCCTTTAGTAGCTGAAAAACTTATCAAAAACAAACAAGCATCTTTCAAAGTAATTCCCACCCAAAACCAATGGTTTGGTGTTACTTATTCAGAGGATAAGCCATTTGTTCAAGAGAGCATTGACAAACTGGTTGCTTCGGGTGAATACCCTGCTAAGCTTTGGTAATGATTTTTGTCTTTAAAAAAAGCCTCAGATTAATATTCAAAAATCTGGGGCTTTTTTGTTGAATTAAACCAAACAATTAAATTTACTAATAAACATAAAAGTTTTTTGTTTTAAGATCAAGTTTGGCTTTTCCGGCTAAAAGCCACAATCAGTTGATTATCCGTGACGATGTAAAATGGTTATTCGAATAATCATTAGCAAATTAATAACTATTAGAATTAGTGTAAGTTTAAATAAGCAGTAAGATTAGTACCCTAATGAATAATAATCTTTTCTGATTTATTTTTTGATTTGCTATTGTGACTTAAGTGCATTTTTTATGTGGAACATTATAATCTCTTTAGTAAATTTATCTAACCTCCCATATTGCCATGAACCACATAATATGGTGGTTACTTTTCTTTTATTTATTTCAGTATAATAAACACCCTTTTCTTTATTAATCGACTGATTTTCTAAAACATACTTTTGATAATAATTCGCAGTCATTGCATTTGGAAGAATAATTATAGATGGTTTAGCATCCTCTATATAGCTTTTGAGTATGTCAATTTGTTCTAATCCAAAATCATTCAAACCACCTTCCTTTTTTTCTACCATCTTTTTTACGATTTTTGAATTTGTTTCACGCATCAAAAACATATCACAATGTTCGAATTTTTTTTGACTAGATTCTTCACTATTTAATTCATCACTAATGGCGTGTAATATATTATAAAACTTTGCATAATAATTTCCCTTGTCTTTTGTTTTTGAATTTTCATTGTCTAAAGCAATTTCATTCATTCTTTCTTCAGAAACAGGCGGAGAGTAGAAAAAATTAATATTGTTTTTATTATCTTGAAATGCAGGATTTAGTCCTATAAAAAGAATTTTATTTGGTGAAGGTTTTAAATAATAATTAGGAACCCTTTCCATACATCTCTTAGCATCAAGATCAGTAAATTCAAAAGAAAACTTATTCCAAATAGCTGAAATTTTATCATTAAGATTATAACTCATTAATTTAAATTAATCTAAGCAAAACTGCCAATAAAATTTTGGCTTAAGCCTATATAATCATAACCCATAGTTCGATCGCCATCTAAAAAATGACGCGATTCAATTTCACACTCACCTTCGTAATCGTCTAATGAAAAACCAAACACATCAAGCATATCAATAACTAAATCACAGATCCAACATTCATCATCCTCACTAAAAGTATATTTATCCATATCACAAGAAACGATTAATTCTGCAAGTTCTTCTTCATCTGTATCCGTTATAATTGTGATTAGGGTAAACATCATCCTCGAAATAAAGATAGACTTGAAGTTATCTTCCGAAGATTCCTCACAAACTAAAGCAACAGGATTTTTACCAGAACCCACCATATCGTTCCATTGGTAGGCATTTTCTTTAATTAAATCCTCGCTAAAGTCAAGCCAATGGTCAAATTTTTGTGCTACAAAAGTAAATATATAAGCATAGCCGCCCAACAATAATGGCTCTTTGGCTACATAAACCATTATTTCTTCAAAAACATCATCTATGGCTTGAGCTTCGGCAGGAATTTCTGAGTTATACATTTTCAGTAATTCTTCTGCAGGTTTTATAAATTCCGATAAATAATCAATGTTTAAATTTTTGTTTTTAAATAAATCTATAAATGCTGTAGCTATCTTATTGTCTTTATATGAAATGCTACTTTCCTGAGTTTGATTAACTTTATTTACAACATAGCCTAAAGCATTTGCTCTATCAATCAATCCCGGAATATTATCAATACCCCATTGATTAGTAACGACAATTTCAGTTCCATCAATTAAAGAAATGGGCCTATCCATGTAGTATCTTTTCGGATCTTTAACGTCTACTTTTTTTCTAAAAACACCATGTATACCACCTTGACACTCATCAGGAAAAGCAGCATTTAACACAGCAAAATCCACCTTATTTTTGCTTACATAATCTTCAATTATAGCTAATGCTAATTTTGATTTTCCTAAATTTTCTGCTACGCCTTCAATAGCGTATTTTGTATAGTCTTTTGCCATTTTATTTATTAATTAAAATTTCTCTTATTTTTTTTGAGTCTGCAACAGTAAAGTTTTTAGCTATAATTTTACTTAAACCATTGCTAGTTATAATTATATCTGCACCCCAAATTTTGTTTTGAACCTCAACAGATGAAATTTTATCCCGAGTAATACTTATCGAATCAAAACCTATTAAATACTTATTTCTTTTTTTCCAAGTAATTGATAAATCTGAAATGATTATTTTTTCGGGCGTAAAAATGTTACCTCCTCTTGTAAGTGAGGAACTAAATTCAAAATCCATATTTACTCGGGTAAAATGTCTAAAAGCTGGATACTATCTAATGAGGTTAACCCCATTAGCGCTCAATTCTTCATAACCCGGACAAAAGGTAGCTAACCATGCAGACACTGCAGCTTTATTACTACTATTTCCAATCCATTGTAAAAAACCCCCAGGGAAATTTTTAGGCTCAACACTTACTTCAATGCTAAATTGTTTTACATGCTGTTTGTTTCTACCTGTTACTCTAATGCTATAGTTTTCCATTTTGTATGTGTTTTATAATCACCTAAATTGCTACAGTTATTTGTAAAACTATGAAACCAAACGAGCTCAAATTTGTCCAAATAAGTCCAAATAAATTGTTTAAAAACTATAAAACTCATTTCCTAAATTTTGTATTAACTTTAAAACAATAAATGATTTATGCCAGCATCTTTACAACTCAACCAACTCGAGAACCAGTGGTTATTTAAATTGGTAGAAAAGCAATTTGATCTTCAAATTGTAGATAGTTACAGCTGCCAAAAACTTAGTAATGAGCTCTTAATCAATCATAAAACCTCCATAAGCTATAATACCATACGACGGATTTTTGGCATCATAACCCCAAAATTTCAAAGTTCATTATATACGCTAAACTCGCTTGTAAGTGTACTTGGCTTTACTAATTTTAGACATTTTCAAAGCTATATTGAGAAATATAAAACCGACGCCTTAAACGAAGTTTTGATTAGATATAAAGCCACGAAATCTATCAACTCGAACCTTCTTTTCGAATCTATACAACATTTCAATCTTCAATCTTGGGAGGAAGCTTTTCAACTGAAATTAATTATCGATTTGTGCATAACCACAAACCATTATGATTTATTGTCGAAAATTATTCAATTACCATTAGACATTAAGGATCAAGAAGTTCATCATAAATTGTATGTAGCCTACCAAGACATTTATTTAAATGCTTTAGCAGGAAATCAAGTACTCATTGATTTTGTTTCAGCAGAATTGCCAAATTCTATTTATTTACAAAGCATAATTTTACAAACGTATATAGATGAAACCAATTTAACAGGCTTTTATGGAGATTGGCTAATAGCTGTAAAAGCCAGCCCATTATCTGATTTCGCATTTTTCAAAAACGTGATGCTTTGCCAAAGGGCTTACCAACAAAATGAAATACAATCCGCTCAAAAGTTCCTTAATCTTGCCTTAAAAGAAATTAACAACAAGGTAAGCGCACATCCCATACTTATGGCAAGAGTGGCTGCATGGGAAATTATTTTAAACCTAAACGAGAGAAATTATTTAACCTATTTCGAAAGATTAAATAATGATTTCGAGCAAATCAATTTTAATTTATTTTTTTATCGCTTACTTTATGTTTTTAATCAAGACATTTCAAAAATTAATCTAATTACCAAAATAAAAGACCAAAATGCTTTTAAGAAGTTGAGTGTATTTGAAAAACAAATTATTAACAAATATAATTTAATGCTAGCCCTATACTTTGATAAAACGAGCGATAACAATAATGCCCTAAAGCACATAAATCAAGTTGATCCTCGCCGTTTTGATGTTAATGACGGACAATGGTTTAACGAAAAATATAAATGGCTGAAGTCTAAAAACATTACAAAATGGGCGGAATATTCGTAATTGTCAGCTCTTTGTTTTTCGGATTCAGCAACGCATACTGGAAACGTGCGACCTCAGATTTGCCATTTTTTATAATCATTTTTTGCAGAGGCCTAATCACTACTAGTATTTTCGGAATATTATGGTTATTAGATTTCCATTTTGGGTTTTTCAGTCCCTATGTTGGACCACTCCAACAATTTAACATAGAACAATTATTCATTGCTGTATTAATGTGTTTACTGAGTGGATTTGGATTATTGTTTTTCGTAAAATCTATGCAAGGTGGAGTGGTTAATTTAGTGGCCCCATTATCCTCCCTAAACATTTTCGGTTTACTAACCGCAACTTTTGTCCTTGGCGAACCCTGGAAAAAAAGTTATT
>NZ_JBIIPN010000088.1:0-11132 GCF_044342615.1 Daejeonella sp.
TCTATACCGCAACAAATAGTGCTTCAAGAGGCAGAGATCTTTACAGCGTAAAGTGGGATGGTAAAGAATTAAAGGAAATCACTAAAGGTGGAACAAGTCCATATTCATTAAAAACTGATCATGAAGGGAAGTCTATTTATTTCTTCCGCCAAGGTGGTTCACTTGCAAAAATTGACATGAAGAGTTCGGCACAGGAATCTTTACCTTATTTAGCAAGAATGACCATCGATTATCCGGGTGAAAAGGAACAGGTTTTTGAGGAGGCTTGGAGAACATTACGCGATCAATTTTATGACCCTAAAATGCATGGATACGACTGGAATGCTCTACGTAATAAATACAAGGAAAGAACTATTTCTGCTTCCACAAGTTCCGATTTTAGAGATATGTTTAACCTTATGCTTGGCGAGCTTAATAGTAGCCACATGGGCTTTACTGCTGCCGATAGAACGGAAACACAAAGAGAAACTACTGGATTATTAGGAGCAGAGCTTGCTCCAATTTCAGATGGCATGAAAGTTATTCATGTGATACCTAATGGACCAGCAAGCAGAGTGGGAAGTCGCCTAATGGTAGGTGATATTATTACTGCTGTAAATGGTGAGACTGTCAATAAAAGTGAGAATTTCTACAGCCACCTTGCTGGAACAGTAAACCAAAAGCTATTAATTACGGTAAAAGATAGCAAGGGAGCGTTGAGAGAAGTAGTAATCAGACCAGTGGGAAGTAATTCTGGTGCACTATACGACGAATGGGTGCTTGAGCGTAAGAAATTAGTAGAGAAATATTCTAATGGTAAATTAGGTTATATTCATATTCAAGCGATGAATATGCCAAGTTTTGAGGAGACTGAGCGCGAATTTGCTGCTGCAGGCTATGGAAAAGAAGGTTTAGTGATTGATGTGCGCTATAATGGCGGTGGAAGTACTACCGATTATCTAATGTCGGTTTTAAACTATAAACAACACTCTTATGCCATTCCTAGGGGTGCTACTGATGATTTAGAAAAGAATAAATTAAAGTTCCGCGATTATTATCCAGTTGGCGAACGTTTAGTTTATGCTGCTTGGATGAAGCCAACAATCGCTATCTGTAATGAGAACAGCTATTCGAATGCTGAAATTTTCTCTCATGCATTTAAGCAATTGGGTATTGGGAAATTAGTAGGTATTCCAACTAATGGATCTGTAATTTCGACTGGTGCCAAATCATTTTTGGATGGCTCTTCGGTACGTGTTCCACTTAGAGGATGGTATGTTAAAGCAACCAACGAAAATCAGGAGCTCGGTCCCGCAGTGCCTGATATCTTAATCAATAATTCCATTGATTATCGAACAAAGGGGGTTGATGAGCAGCTAAAAACTGCTGTAGATGAATTAATGAAGCAGTTAGGAACAAAATAATAAACTATTCTTTACAACAAAAAAAGGGGATTAAATGTACATTTAATCCCCTTTTTTGCGTTTATAAAATCCTAAAACTACTTCTTAGTCATCTCCATATAATCGAGTGTGAGTCCGGTTAATGCCTTCACTCCAACTTTAAAAGAGCTCTCATCAATAAAAAAGTCGGGAGTATGATGTGAAGGTGCAGTCTTCGAATCAGCACCCTTAGGTAAAGCACCTAAAAAGAAGAATAAACCTGGGACTTTCTCCTGAAAGAAAGAAAAATCTTCAGCGCCAGTTATTGGTGGAGTGATTAACACATTTTCTGCACCAAGGGTTTTTACAAGGCTTGGAACCATTTTTTGGGTTAATTCTGGATCATTAAAGGTTACAGGATAATGATTACTATAAGGAATTTTAACTTCAGCAACAGCTCCTGCCGCCTCGGCAGTTTTGGTTGCGATAGTTCTAATTCTATCAATCAATAGTTTTTCATCTTCAAGGCTCAGCGAACGGATAGTACCTAGCATTTCAGCTTGCTCAGGAATAATATTTGAACGTACACCAGAATGAATTGCACCGATAGTTACCACACCAGCATTTTCAGTAATATTCAAGTTTCTACTAACAATAGTCTGTAAATTATTGATGATTTGTGCCGAAACAACAATCGGATCTATGGAGGCCCAAGGTGCGGCACCATGTGCCTGTCGACCTTTCACAATAATCTGCATATCATTTACGCCAGCCATCATCCCTCCCGAGCGATAGGCAACTTTACCAACCTCAGTTGAAGCCCAAATATGCAATCCAAAGATGACATCAACCTTCGGATTTTCAAGCACTCCTTCTTTTACCATAAGCTCTGCACCACCCTCAACTCCAGGAGCTGAACCTTCTTCGGCAGGTTGAAAAATAAATTTAACGCTTCCCTTTAAATCGGCTTTTATGCCAGCAAGAACCTCTGCCACTCCCATAAGCATCGCTGTATGCGAATCGTGACCACAAGCGTGCATTACTCCAACTTCTTGATTATTATATTGTGTTTTAACTTTCGATGCAAATGGTAAATTTCCTCGTTCAGTAACAGGCAATGCATCCATATCGGCACGTAATGCAATCACGGGACCAGGCTTAGCACCTTTTAATACCGCTACTACGCCAGTTCGGGCAACACCAGTTTTAACTTCCATTCCCAAGCTTTGGAGATGTTTAGCAACAATAGCGGCTGTTCTAGTTTCATAATTGCCCAATTCTGGGTGTTCATGGAAATCGCGACGCCATTCAATTATCTTCGATTCAATTTGATCGGTGGTGGTATTGGCTTTAGTCTTTAGCGGACTAGTCTGAGAAAATGCAGGCAAAGAAAATAACATCAATGCTGCTAAATATGATTTGTTCATGTTTTTTTATTTTAAATTACTGAAAAGAATAATAAAAGCAAGATAACAAAGGCTAGTCTAAATTTTAGATAGAATTTGTTTTAACTGAGCTACTTTATCAATTGAAGTCTCAAAAGTGGAAAATACTAAATCTGTAGTGGCATCAATTCCATATTCCAATTTAATTTTAGCTGTAGTATGAAATTCATGCGCGCCAGTTTCTTGAGCAATTTGAGCCAAATTTTGCTCTTTTACTCCAGATCCCGGCATAATGGAAATCCTTGGCCCTGCTTGAATAATTAAAGATTTTAAAATTTCTAAGCCCTGAAAAGCATATTCCTTCCCTCCGGAAGTTAAAACGCGATGACATCCGAGCCCTATTATGTCTTCCAAGCCCTTTTTTAAGTCGTTACAGCGATCAAAAGCCCTATGAAAGGTAATTTCTAATCCTCTAGCTAGATCGATTAAGTGAGCGCAACGTTCGGTGTCAATACTTCCATCTTTTCTTAGGATACCAATCACAATTCCTTTGCACCCTAAGTCTTTGCAAGCTATCACATCCTCCTTCATGATTTCAAACTCATCATCTGAAAATACAAAATCACCACCACGAGGCCTAATAATTGGAAAAAATGGGATTTGGAGAGTTTTTTTGCATTTTAAAAGCATCCCATAGGATGGTGTAGTACCACCCTCGGCAAGATTATCACATAGCTCAATGCGATCTGCGCCACCTAATTGAGCGGCCATAGCAGATTCCCACGAGCCAACACAGATCTCTAATTGCTTGTTAGACATTAATTAGCTTATGAATAACTATTCGCCTTAACCAATAATTTCTGGTCCTTTTCATTACAAACGGCATAGCTGAAGCCCTGTTGTATAGCATAGGCACCGTATTCACCTTTTTTATTTAGCGCTAAAAATCCGACTTGAATTTCCTTAGCTGTATTCGGTTTTTTTCTGATGATACGCATCACCGCTTCTTTGCAAGCCTCTTCAGGTGGATAACCTTGGCGCATTAATTCAACCACTAAAAAGCTTCCTACATTTCGAATAACCTCTTCACCCACTCCGGTAGAAGTTGCTCCACCTACCTCATTATCGACGTATAAGCCAGCACCAATAATCGGCGAATCGCCTACTCTGCCATGCATTTTATAGGCCATTCCGCTAGTAGTACAAGCACCAGACATGTTGCCCGCCGCATCGATGGCTAGCATACCTATGGTATCGTGGTTATATTGATTTCCTGGGAGTTTCGTCGGACTAAACAATCTGTTTTCGATATTTATTTCCGGTTGATATTTAGCGTTTTTAAGCCACTCTTTCCATGCTTTTTCTGAAGCTGGGGTTAATAGATTTTCTTTTTTAAATCCTTGTTCCAATGCAAATTGTAGTGCTCCAGCACCTACAAGCATAACATGTGGTGTTTTTTCCATCACCAACCTTGCAACAGAAATGGGATGCAAAATGTGCTCAAGAGCGGCAACACTACCACAATTTCCTAGTTCATCCATGATACAAGCATCAAGCGTTACTCGCCCATCACGATCAGGCAAACCACCATAGCCAACCGATTGATTACTTTCATCGGCCTCCGGAACATGAACTCCTTTTTCTACCGCATCTAATGCTCTACCCTTGTTTTTCAAAACCTCCCATGCCGCTGCATTCGCTGCAATACCGAAATCCCAAGTGGAAATAACGATTGGAGAATTTAAAACAGGTGTGCTGGAATTTCCTTCTAAAACTTTTGAGAAAGATTTATTCCCTGCCACAATAGATGCTCCTGTGAGGGAGGTGGCGGCTAAAAATTTACGGCGACTGATCATAACTAAAGATAGAATAAAAAGATAATTCTAGAAAATAATGCATCATCAAATAACTTGAAAAATGATTTTTTCAAGCTATTTGATGATGAAGAAATAATAATGTTTTAGACTTTATAAATCCGTTTTAATTTTCAACTCCTTCAATTGCTCCTCAGCAATAGTTGAAGGAGAATCGATCATAACATCTCTGCCCGAGTTGTTTTTAGGGAATGCAATTACATCACGAATCGAATCTAAACCTGCAAAAATGGAAACCAAACGGTCAAAACCAAAAGCAATACCGCCATGCGGAGGAGCACCAAATTCAAAAGCCTCCAAAAGGAAACCGAATTGCTTTTGTGCTTCTTCTGGTGAGAATCCTAGGTGCTTAAACATTAATGATTGTAAATCTCTATCGTGAATACGAATTGAACCACCGCCTATTTCTGTCCCGTTTACAACCATATCATATGCATTAGCACGCACTTCACCGGGTTTGGTATCGAGCATTGCAATATCTTCAGGCTTTGGTGAAGTAAATGGATGGTGCATCGCATGATAACGCTGGCTATCTTCATCCCATTCTAATAGTGGGAAATCAAGTACCCATAGCGGGGCAAATACATTTTTATCACGTAAGCCTAAACGATTACCCATTTCTAAGCGGAGTTCACTTAACTGCTTACGAACCTTATCCGTCTGACCGGCCATAATTAATAATAAATCACCTGGCTGTGAATTGAATGCGGCAGACCATTTTTTAAGCTCCTCTTCACTGTAGAATTTATCTACAGATGATTTTAAACTCCCATCAGCACCATGTCTTACATAAATTAATCCAGTAGCACCTATTTGAGGGCGTTTTATGAAATCTGTTAATTCATCTAATTGCTTTCTGGTGTATTCAGCACAGCCACTCGCATTGATACCAATAACCAATTCGGCAGCATCAAAAACTGGGAAGCCTAACCCTTTCACAATATCTGTTAAAGGTACAAATTGCATGTCAAAACGCGTATCTGGCTTATCAGAACCATATAAACGCATGGCATCAGCATATTGCATTCTAGGAACTTCTGCAATATCCACACCCTTCACATTTTTGAAAAGCTGACGAATTAGGCCTTCAAAAACGTTCAATATATCTTCCTGCTCAATAAATGCCATTTCGCAATCAATTTGCGTAAATTCTGGCTGTCTATCGGCACGAAGATCTTCATCTCTAAAACACTTTACAATCTGGAAATAACGGTCGAAACCAGACACCATTAATAATTGCTTAAAGGTTTGTGGCGATTGAGGTAAAGCATAAAATTCTCCTGGATTCATTCTACTTGGAACCACAAAATCACGTGCTCCTTCAGGAGTAGACTTAATTAATACTGGAGTTTCTACCTCGATAAAGTCTAGTCCATCTAAGTATTTTCTTACCTCCTGAGCCATTTTATGACGTAAAACAAGATTATTTCTTACCGGATTACGGCGTAAATCTAAATAGCGATATTTTAAACGCAGGTCATCACCACCATCCGTTTCATCTTCAATAAGGAAAGGAGGAAGCTTTGCCGCATTTAGTAATTCAAGCTTGGAAACTTTAATTTCAACTTCTCCAGTGGATATTTTTAAATTTTTGTTAGAACGCTCAATTACTTTACCGCTTACACGAATAACAAATTCACGACCTAATTCACGTGCCTGTGCTCTCAATTCAGCATTATCATCCGAGTTAAAGGTTAATTGCGTTATTCCGTAGCGATCACGCATATCAATAAAAGTCATTCCCCCTAGGTCGCGCGATTTTTGCACCCAACCAGTAAGTGTTACCTCTTTATTTAAATCATTGATAGTTAGATCTCCGCAAGTATGTGTTCTAAGCATTATTTTATTTTTTATTGAATGCAAAAGTAAGGTTTTTGGTGGTAAAGACTAAACTGAAATTTGGGAAGGTGTTATATGTACCCAAAAAGCTAAACATCAGGTATATTATATAGATAGATAAAATAATTTGCTTTCTCAATAAGTTCCCTCTCTGCGTTCGGGATGACAGGGGCATGGCGTTTAAAAATATCACTGTCATCCCGAAACCTGCCCTTCAGCAGGTGAGGGACCTCCGTTTTCTTAGCACATTGTAAAAAAATTCATTCCAAACCCAATCCGGAATTATTCGTATCTTTGTAAAATCAAAAGGGGTGCCTTGTTTGCGAAATCAAACACAAAAACAGGCTGAGAATATACCCATCGATAGAATTGCACTCATTTATTGTCTGAAAAACAGCTTTAAATACAATTCTAGAGAGCACCTGATCCGGATAATGCCGGCGTAGGGAGGTAAGAGTTAATGGACTGCATATAACCCCATTATGCAGGATTTTTAACTAAAAAAATTATTCAAATTGAAAAAGTTACTATTTATTGCTACGGCAATCCTATTGCCTTTTATGGCTTCAGCTCAATTTTCTATTAGTGGGAAAATTTCAGAAAAAAATTCAGGTTCAGCACTTTCTGGTGCTAGTATTAGCCTTGATAATTCATTAATCAACAGCCGGACAGATGAATCAGGGAATTTTTCCCTCAAAAATTTAAAAGCGGGCAATTATCTATTAAAAGTAAGTTTTATAGGCTATCAAACGCTTGAACGTTCCATCAATTTGACCGGAAATACTAGCTTGGACTTACAGCTCATCAAAAATAGCCTCATTGCCGATGAAGTTTTAGTCAGAGCAACTCGCGCCTCAGAAAACTCGGCCACAACTTATAGCAATATCAACAAAGCGCAATTGGTGAAAAATAATCTGGGCCAAGATTTACCCTTCCTCCTAAATCAAAGTCCCTCGGTAGTAGTCAACTCCGATGCTGGAAATGGCGTTGGCTATACCGGTATTCGTATCCGCGGAAGCGACCCAACACGAATAAACGTGACCATCAATGGGATTCCTTATAATGATCCTGAAAGTCAAGGTACGTTTTGGGTAAACCTACCCGACTTTGCCTCATCAGTTGATAATATTCAAATTCAGAGAGGCGTAGGCACATCCACCAATGGAGCTGGGGCCTTTGGAGCTAGTTTAAACATACAAACTACCACTAAAAATGATTCTGCTTATGCTGAAATAAATAATACTTTAGGGTCTTTTAATACGATAAAAAATACGGTTAATGTGGGTTCGGGACTAATTAACAATAAATTTAGTTTTGATGGCCGATTATCAAGAATTGAGTCGGATGGCTATATCGATAGAGGTTCATCCAATTTAAAATCCTATTTCTTAAGTGGTGCTTATTATGGCAAAAAGGATTTATTACGCTTTAATGTGTTTTCAGGCTCCGAAAAAACATATCAAGCATGGAATGGTGTTCCCGAAAATTTATTGAAAAGCAATCGTACTTTTAATGGCTTTACCTATGATGACCAAACAGATAATTACGTTCAAGATCATTATCAGCTTTTGTATTCACACACTTTCTCGCCTGTATTTTCGGCCAATACCGCTCTTCATTATACCAAAGGAAGAGGCTATTTTGAGGAATTTAAAGAAGATCAAAAATTAACAAATTATGGCATTTCATCCTTCCCAGCAGGGTCTATTACGATAGATAGGAGTGATCTTATCAGACGACGTTGGCTCGATAATCATTACTATGGCTTAACTTATTCACTAAATTATAATCCCAACACAAAAATAAATTATACCCTAGGTGGTGCTTATAATGAATACGATGGCGATCATTTTGGAGAGGTAATTAGAGGTCAGTTTATCCCGATTAGTGATAATATCACACCATATTATAAAGGAAATGGATTTAAAACCGATTTCAATACTTTTGCAAAAGCTGAGTTTAATGTTGGGAAAATAAACCTTTATGCCGATTTACAATACCGACTGGTTAACTATCGCGTAAATGGAACTGATAAAAACAGAATGGCTCTTGATCAAATTGATCAACTAAATTTTTTTAATCCCAAGCTAGGTTTTAGCTATGATATTAATCCGCAAAGCAACCTTTACGCTTCCTTAGCTGTAGCTAATAAAGAACCTAATCGCGATGATTATATCAATTCGAATAGCTCAAATCGCCCAAAAGCAGAAAATTTATTGAATATTGAAACTGGCTACAGACATCGAAGACAGAATTTTAATGCCGGAATTAATGCCTATGCCATGTTCTATAATGATCAGCTAGTATTAACAGGTAAAGTAAATGATGTGGGCGAATACATACGTCAAAATGTTGAAAGAAGCTATAGATATGGCTTAGAACTCGATTCTAGAGTTCAAATTAATAATAAATTATCTTGGAACTTCACCGCATCATTGAGTGAAAATAAAGTTAAAAACTTTACTGAATACGCAGATGATTATGATAATGGCGGACAGATTGTGAACAATTACAGTAAAAGCGACCTTGCCTTTTCTCCTAACTTCATTAGCTCAAGTGAACTCAGTTTTATTCCCATGAAAAAAACTGAAATGGCTTTCATCAGCAAATATGTTTCTCAACAATTCCTAGATAATACATCCAACTCCCAACGGAAATTAGATGCTTTTTTTGTTAATGATGTTCGCGTGAGTTATAATACCAAAATAGGCGCTATAAAAAATCTAGGACTTACATTGATGGTGAATAATGTTTTCTCTGAATTATACGAAGCAAATGGTTATACCTTTAGCTATATGTATGGCGGTGATTTTACAACAGAAAATTACTATTATCCACAAGCAACACGTAACTTTCTGCTTGCCTTAGGTTTAAAATTTTAATTCGCTATGAGAAAATACATTTCTAAATTTCATTACCTGAGTCAGGATTTAACGCAGCGCAAACATATTGAGCAGGTAGAGATAGCCTGTCAGGCAGGTGCCAACTGGATTCAGTACCGTTGTTTATCAAAAAATGATGAGGCATTGATCCAAGAAATACATGAAATTGCCTCCATTTGCGATGATTGGGGCGCGACTCTAATACTTACAAATCATTATCATTTACTCCACCAAGTTGATGCTCAAGGTGTTCATATTGAAGATATGAATGCTGATTTTATGGCCATTCGTCATGCCATTAGCGATGAAAAAACATTAGGTGCATCGGCAAATACTATAGAAGATATTCAACGTATTTATGCTTCAGGGGTGGTTGATTATATTGGTTGCGGACCATTTGCCTTTACAAAAACAAAAGTTAATGATTATCCAATTTTAGGCCTTTCGGGTTATCATGAAGTCGTGCAAAAAATGCAAGAGCTTGAGATAGATATTCCTTTGATAGCTGTTGGAGGCATTAATTTAGAACATACAGAAGAACTTCTAAACACAGGTATTTACGGAATTGCTGTTTCTGCCACTGTAAATCTTGCGGGGAATCCGGGATCAATGATTAAAGATTTTCACAAAAAGATCTATTAAGCTGAAACAATCAAAAGGCTTTGTTATTTTTGATTTATGTCATCACATCACATAGTTCGCGAAAAACAAGAGCCCGCCTTATTAATTATGAGTTTGGAAGGCTTTGAAAGCGAGAACTTAGGACAAATCTTAGAATGGAGTCCGACACTAATTGTAAACGAAGATATTTATGAACTCGTAGATTCTATGGGCATAAAAATAGATGCTGTACTTACAAAAGACCCGCATTTTTATACTCAAGAAAGCACCAAACTGATTTTATCAGATAGTGAACCGCTGGAGGATGCACTGAAGTTTTTAGACGGCGAGCATTATCCAGCGGTAAACATCATTAGCAATGAATTTTCACTGAAGGATTATGTACTTTTTGTAGATGACTTAGATATTGTCGTTTTTATAGGAAATCAAAAAATATTCCCGGTACGCTCTGGATTTAGTAAATGGCAATCTGCAGGAGAGGAGATAAAAGTTCTTCATGAGGTGCATAATTTAAATACAAGCGGATTAGTTGAGTTAGATGAACATCTATTTATAACCGAAAAAGATGGCTTTTACGCTCTAACTTTTGATCAACCCTTTATTTTTATTTCAGAAACAATTTGACATGAAGATCAGGATAGCTACAAAACTTGATATTCCAGTAATAAGCGACCTTGCAGAAAAAACATGGTGGCCAAGCTATAGTCAAATCATTAGTGATGAGCAAATTAGCTTCATGCTTCAGGATATGTATTCGGCAGAAAGCCTTTTAGAACAAATGAATGCAGGTATTGAATTTTTAATCCTCGAAAGAGAAAATATGGCTCTTGGTTTTGCGGCATACTCATTAGTAGATGCTCAAAATCAAGTCTTTAAACTACACAAACTCTATGTTTTACCAAGCGAACAAGGATCTGGGACAGGCAAAAAACTAATTGATGAAGTTTCTTCTTCCGCTAAATTAAAGGGTGGTAAAATACTTGAACTGAACGTCAATAGAGGCAATTCAGCACAGCATTTTTATAAAAAGATGGCTTTTGAAATCTATCAAAAGTTAGATATCAATTACCATCATTTTGTGTTAAACGACTATGTGATGCGCAAGGAATTGTAAATCAGTCATCCTGAATGTATTTAAACGCCATGCACCTGTCATCCCGAACGTAATTG
>NZ_JBIIPN010000207.1:0-3326 GCF_044342615.1 Daejeonella sp.
GCCAAAAGCAGGCCTTTAGCATCTGAAGGGAATGCTGGATAAACCACCTTCAAGCCCGGAGTTTTAGTAAACCAAGCCTCATTACTTTGCGAATGGAATGGTCCCGCGCCTGTGCCTGCACCCGTAGGCATTCGAATCACCACATCAGCCTTCTCGCCCCAGCGATAATGTGTTTTAGCAAGATTATTGATAATTTGGTTGAAGCCACAGCTTACAAAATCGGCAAATTGCATCTCCATAATGGCCTTTTTACCATTTATTGAAAGTCCGAGGGCTGCACCCACTACCGCCGACTCACAAATAGGGGTATTCCGAACTCGCCCTTTCCCAAACTCCTCCACAAATCCTTGCGTAATTTTAAAAGCACCTCCATACTCCGCAATATCTTGTCCCATGATTACCAAATCAGGATATTTCTGCATGCCCTGCCTCAATCCATCACTGATAGCATCTAGATATCTTTTTTCAGTTTTTGTAGGATTTCGAGGGTTAATTTCTTTGAGATTCTGCACTTGGAACATATCCGATACTTCACTTAAAGTATCAACTTGGGGCTCATCCATTAAAAAGACCTTCTCTATTTCCGAGTCAATTTCAGCCTTCAAATTAGTCCGTAAATTGCTGATAAAGTCCTCATTGATAATCCCTTCGCTCACTAAAAATTCCTCATAATTTTTCAGCGGATCTTTCTTTTCCCATTCCTCAAACAATTCTTGCGGAACATATTTGGTGCCAGATGCTTCCTCATGACCACGCATCCTGAAAGTCATACATTCAATTAAAACGGGTCTTGGTTTTTGGCGAATATCTTCAGCCAATTCTTTAATGGTATGGAAAACTTCAAGAATATTATTTCCATCAATGCGCCTGCCTTCCATCCCATAGCCTAATGCTCTATCAACCAAATGTTTACAGCGATATTGTTCGTTAGTGGGAGTAGATAATCCGTATCCATTATTTTCGATGATAAAAATTACGGGCAGATCCCAAACAGAGGCCAAGTTGAGTGCTTCATGGAAATCGCCTTCACTCGTTGCACCTTCGCCAGTAAATACTAAGGTTGCTTTTTGTTTATTATTGAGCTTATCGGCGAGCGCGATGCCGTCGGCTAAAGCTAATTGCGGACCTAAATGAGAGATCATCCCAATAATTTTATGCTCTTGAGTCCCAAAGTGAAATGATCGATCACGGCCCTTGGTAAAACCCTCTGCCTTTCCTTGCCACTGCGCCATTAGTTTTGAAAGGCTTATCCCACGGCTAGTAAAAACCCCTAAATTACGGTGCATGGGCAGAATATACTCATCTTCATGCATCGCCAAGGTGGTGCCGACTGCAATAGCCTCCTGACCAATGCCAGAAAACCATTTCCCAATTCTACCTTGTCTTAATAGGATCAACATCTTCTCTTCAATCATTCGCGGTTTAAGCAAATGTTGGTAGAGCTTTATTAAAATATTATTGTCGAGATTCTTGCGATCAAAATTCATAATTAAACATACTATTTTTCTGAAAAATCTATCTAAATTAAGCTTTTGAAAATTTTGCCTTCAATTGTGGGTTTTTCCTTCATTCAGTGGCAATTTGTTAATTTTTTTATTTTTTAGAACGGATGAATAGAAGAGAAGCAGTCGGTAGAGCTGCATTTTTATTAGGCGGCGCAATTACTTTCAAAAGTTTAGGTGCTTTTGCCGAGGGTGTCTTGCCTGTCAATAATCTCCCCTTTGATGCAAAATTACTAAATGCTGAGGAAGATTTAGTTGCCGAAATTGCCGATACCTTTATTCCGGATCGGAAGGATGTTCCTGGCGCAAAGGCCGCTGGTTTAGGTCCATTTATTGTCATGATGATTCAGGATTGCTATACTTCTGATATTCAAGCGCATTTTGCCAAGGGACTAAAAACTATTGAGGAAGTATCAAATGCAACTTTTCAAAAATCGTTCAAAGCCTTAACACTTTCGGAGCGCGAAAGTATTTTCAAGCTTTTCAAGGCTGAAGCTGAAGCGCAGAAGAAGAATAGATCTAGTTCAAATGGAGTTATTGCCCCTCCACACTTTTTTCAGTTGGTATCTGAATTGACATATTTGGGATACTATACTTCCGAAATTGGTGCTACCAAGGCATTAAGATACGTGCATATTCCGGTAAGGTATGATTCATGTGTTCCTTTACAACCGGGTCAAAAAGCATGGGCAACCTAATTTTTAATTATAGGATTTTAAAAGAGAATGAATATTAATATAAAAGCAGAGAAGCAAAACACATACGATGCCATTGTGGTTGGTTCTGGAATTAGTGGTGGTTGGGCAGCTAAAGAACTGACAGAGAAGGGCTTAAAAGTTTTGATGTTGGAGCGTGGGCGAAATGTAGAACACGTAACAGATTATGATACAGCACTTTTAAAACCATGGGAATTTAAGCATCGTGGTAGAATTACTCCCGAAGATGCAGCAAGACATCAGGTGCAAACACGTGGTGGTCAGTACACAGAATTTAATGCTAAGTTTTGGGTAGATGATATCGATTGTCCTTATACCGAAGTAAAACGCTTTGATTGGTATCGTGGTTATCATGTAGGCGGACGATCAATTACATGGGGTCGCGGTTGCTTGCGCTTAAGCGAAATGGACTTTTCGGCAAATGCCAAAGATGGGTATGGTGTAGATTGGCCGGTTCGTTATAAAGATATTGCTCCTTGGTACGATTATGTGGAGCGTTTTGCAGGTATTAGCGGTCAAAATGAGGGTTTAGCGCAATTACCAGACGGGATATTTCTTCCGCCATTTGAAATGAATTGCGTGGAGAAGGAGGTGAAGAAAAGAATTGAAAGTCATTATAACCGTGAACGGATGATGACGGTTTATCGCATGGCAAATTTAACGGTACCTCATAATGGAAGAGGGACTTGCCTAAACAGGAATTTATGTAATAGAGGCTGTCCTTTTGGGGCTTATTTTAGTACCCAATCGGCTACTTTGCCCGCAGCTGTTGCGACTGGAAACCTTACTTTGCGCCCTTATTCTATTGTTAGTTCTGTTTTATACGATAAGGAAACCCAAAAAGCGAAAGGAGTATTGGTAATTGATTCAGAAACAAATGAGCATATCGAATATTATGCTAAGGTAATTTTCATGAATGCCTCTACTTTAGGTACCACCCAAATTTTGTTGAATTCGGTTTCGGATAGCTTCCCTGATGGTTTAGGAAATAGTAGTGGACATTTAGGTCATAATTTGATGGATCATCACTTTCAAGTAGGTGCTTCAGGTACAGCAGTGGGATTTGATGATAAATATTATTACGGCCGCCGACCAATTGGTGTTTATA
>NZ_JBIIPN010000089.1:0-11065 GCF_044342615.1 Daejeonella sp.
CTCAACCTTTGCATCAAGAAAATCTTTCAGTCCCTGAAACGTATTTAAAGAAACCGGATATTGAGACATGATTTTATAAAATCTCTAAGAAAGTGCCTGCTTTAAATCCTCAAGCAAATCTTCCACATCCTCAACACCAACACTTAAACGTAAAAGGTTATCGGTAACACCAACTTTATCACGTTCAGCCTTAGGAATAGAACCATGCGTCATTGATACTGGATGATTAATTAAAGATTCTACTCCTCCCAAAGATTCTGCCAGTGAAAAAACCTTAAATGAAGATGCAATACGATAGGTTTCTTGTAAATCAGCTCCTTTTAAAGTAATAGAAATCATTCCGCCGAAATCACGCATTTGCTTTTTTGCAATATCATGATTAGGATGATCTGTAAATCCTGGCCAGTAGATTTTATCCACTTTAGGGTGATCCTTCAAAAATTCAGCGATTTGTCTACCATTTTCACAATGCGCTTTCATACGTAAATGAAGGGTTTTTAAACCTCTTAGCACTAAGAAACTATCCATCGGACCAGGAGTAGCGCCGCAAGCATTATAAATGAACCATAAACGCTTGTATAGATCCTCATCATTAAGCATTAAGGCCCCCATCACCACATCCGAATGTCCACCAAGGTATTTGGTTACCGAATGCATCACAATATCTGCACCTAAGTCAATTGGGTTTTGTAAATAAGGTGAAGCAAATGTATTATCAACCGCCAATAAAACATTGTTTTGCTTGGCGATAGTAGCAACAGCCTTTATATCAACAATTTGCATTGTAGGATTTGTAGGAGTTTCAATCCAAATTAACTTAGTATTATCATTGACATAATTCTTTACATTTTCAGCATCAGTCATATCAATGAAATGGAACTTTATTCCATAATTTGAAAATATTTTAGTGAAAATTCGGTAAGAACCTCCATAAAGATCATTTCCAGTAATTACTTCATCTCCAGGTGCAAGCAATTTCATCACAGCGTCGGTAGCACCCATACCACTCGAAAAAGCGAGTCCGTAGTTTGCATTTTCCAAAGCTGCAAGACATGATTCTAATGCTTTACGAGTCGGATTAGTCCCTCTAGAGTATTCAAAACCCTTATTATCGCCAGGAGATTTTTGCCAATAAGTAGAAGTTTGGAATATAGGAGTCATAATTGCCCCTGTACTTGGATCAGGCTCTTGTCCTGCATGTATCGCTTTTGTTCCGAATTTCATAATGAATTATATAATTGGTTAATTTTTAAAAAAATTTTGGCTTAGTTCACTTTATTTTCAAGCTCAGCCTTAAATTTATAACCTAATTGCTTGCTTGTAGGGTATCCTGATGTTGATCCCATGTATTGTTTTTCTTCAAGACTAATAAAGCGCACATTTTCAAAAGGTGGAGTTAGAAGATCAAAATCCATGCAATAGATAATTGCTAACTCCAAAATTTTACGAATTTGCTCCTTTTGTAGCTTTCCTTTATGAAAGGAATTGAAGAGGAAGCCCAATTGACTTTGTCCATCTACAAAAAAATGCTCCTCTTTATTAATAAAAATGCGTCCGATTAAATTACCCACATCAGAACCTCTATTATACTTTAATGAATCGGCCAAAAAATTATGGATGTGAATGATACCGCAATACTGTCTGTAAGGATCTTCCTGAACATATTTTAGCTTATTTACCTCATGTTCAGGAGGGAAACAAAACACATTACTATGCATAGATAATATCAGAACATCACCTGAAAATTTAAGTTGTACTTCAAAATCACCACGATCAGAGTAGCTTATTTCAACTAGTTGGCTTTTTCCGGCAAAATCAGCTTGCATATCTAAACAAATTTCATTCAAAACCTGTTTAAATTGATTAAAAACAGCGGAAGTTGTTTTGAAAATCTGCTGTTTTACACTGGCCTTGTTTTCTAGTAGAGTTAAAATATGCTTGTATGATTCAACCTCTTCCATATAAATTAAATTTTGATCTTAATAAGCTCTAGCAAATAAAACACGCTGAGTAGATGGGTTTCCGGTAACCATGCAAACACCATTTTCAAGCTTATTATTTAAAGGAATGCACCTAATAGTTGCTTTAGTTTCATCTTTAATTCTTTTTTCAGTCTCAGGAGTTCCATCCCAATGCGCCGAAATAAATCCAGCTTTGGTTTCTAAAAGCTCCTTAAACTCTTCATAAGAATTTGCTTCGCGCGTATTTTCCTCTCTAAATTTCAAGGCTTTTTGATAGATACTACTTTGAATATCAACCAATAAATCCTCAATATGCTGAACTAAACCATCTCTAGAAATAGTTTGTTTTTCCTTTGTATCACGACGGGCAATTTCAATAGTACCGTTTTCAAGATCGCGCCCTCCTATTGCTAGTCTTACAGGAACACCTTTCATTTCATATTCAGCAAACTTAAAACCGGGACGTAAGGTATCGCGGTCATCGTATTTGACAGAAATATTTTTGTTTTTCAAATCTTTTGACAATTCTTTAGCCAATGCAGAAATCTGCTCTAACTCTTCATCAGTACGATAAATTGGCACAATAACAACTTGAATTGGAGCAAGTTTTGGTGGAAGCACCAATCCTGAATCATCAGAATGAGCCATAATTAAAGCTCCTATTAAACGAGTGGAAACTCCCCAAGAAGTAGCCCAAACATAATCAAGTTTACCTTCTTTACTTGTAAATTTAACATCAAAAGCTTTGGCAAAATTTTGACCTAAAAAGTGAGATGTTCCTGCTTGAAGCGCTTTGCCATCTTGCATTAAAGCTTCAATACAATAAGTGTCTAAAGCTCCTGCAAAACGCTCATTGGCAGTCTTTTTACCGCGAATTACAGGTACAGCCATCCAGTTTTCTGCAAAATCTGCATAAACATCAAGCATGCGTTCCGTTTCTTCAATAGCTTCTTGAGAGGTTGCATGAGCTGTATGTCCTTCTTGCCATAAAAACTCGGCAGTTCTAAGGAATAAACGTGTTCTCATTTCCCAGCGGACTACATTTGCCCATTGATTTACTAAAATAGGAAGATCACGGTAAGACTGAATCCACCCTTTATAAGTATTCCAAATAATAGTTTCAGAAGTAGGACGTACAATTAACTCTTCCTCAAGCTTGGCATCCTCATCTACAATTATATTTCCATTGCCATCATTTTTAAGTCTGTAGTGCGTAACAACTGCACATTCAGTCGCAAAACCCTCTACGTGAGAGGCTTCTTTTGAAAAAAATGACTTAGGAATGAATAAAGGAAAATAAGCGTTACTGTGTCCTGTATCCTTAAACATCTTGTCTAAAGCTGCTTGCATATTTTCCCAAATCGCATAGCCATAGGGTTTTATAACCATACAACCCCTAACTGCAGAATGTTCGGCCATATCGGCTTTAGCTACAAGTTCATTATACCATTGCGAATAATCGTCTGCTCTACTTGTTAAACCCTTACTCATCTTATTTTTATCGAAAAATTACGTACATTTATAGAATTTAATATTTTAACAAAGTTATAAAACTAGACGATGTATTCTAATATTTTACGATGCAACCATTGCATAAATAATATCGTCTATAGTTTATACGTTCATTCTTATCTAATAATTACGATTATGAAAAAGAAAATTTTTCCTTTGTTAGCTATCCCTTTTGTTTTATTTGTGGGATCATGTGCCAGTACTAAAACAGCCCAAGTAATTGATCAAGACGATGACGTTTACTATACTGAGGCAAAAGCTAAGGAATTTACTCCAAGAACTATTGTTCAAAATGAATATAAAATTGAGAATGATTATGTAACTGATGAAAATCTTTATGGAGATGTAAGAGATGATTATGGATATTACAATGACTATGCTTCTAGATTTAATCGTTTCGGAACTTTTGCGCCTTCTTTAGGATATTACAATAGTATTTATGGATTTAATTATGATCCATTTTATAATAATATGTTCTTTCCAAATAGTTTTGGGGGCGGATTTGGATTTAATAATGGATTTGGATTAGGTTTTGGGTCAGGTTTTGGATTTGGGTCAGGTTTTGGAATGTTTGGATATAACCCATGGAGGCCTTTCGGCTTTAATTATGGTTTTGGATCAAATTTTTGGGGTCCTGCTTCCTTCTATAATCCTTATAATGCTTTTGGAAATGGAAATGGATATTATGGAGGAATGTATACTGGGATCTATAGTAGTCCTGCTTTCATCGCACCAAACTATCGTACTAGACCCAACAGAACGACTGATAATTTAGGCATAAATAGAGGGTCTGTATCTGGAAATCCAAATGGTATTGGTTCTAATTCTCCAAACAATGGCGCTATTCAAAGAAGTAGAACTGAACGTTATGGGGTTCAAACTCAACCCAATGCTGGTGCTACACAAAACTCTGGAACTAGAACTCAACAGGTTAATCGTCCGGAGCGTGTTAGTCAAAATCAACCACAAAGAGCGCCTCAAACAGAGCGTGTATATACGGCCCCACCTCGTCAGAATACAGCTCCACCACGTCAAGATGTTGGATCAGGCTCTGGATCTAGGTCAAATAATGCCCCTTCAAGTGGAGGTAGTGGTTCTTCAACTCGTCCATCAAGAGGAAATTAGATTATTATTATTAGAATATGAAATTTAGATTATTGTTAACAATAGCAGTCTTAGCCACTGCTTCAATAGAAACTTTTGCTCAATATACTGCTGATGCATTGCGGTTTTCTCTAACTCAATCTGGGAGTACAGCCAGATTTAAAGCTATTGGGGCTCAAATAGGTGTAGGTGGTGATTTAAGCTCTATAGGTAGTAATCCTGCTGGAATAGGATTGTTTACCAAATCTGATTTTAGTTTTACTCCCGAGTTTAATGCAATAAATGCAAATGCTAGTTATTTAAATGATAACTCTATTGGCCAAAAAGATCAATTAAATATTGGTCATGCTGCTGTTGTTTGGAATCAAAAGCTATCTAAACCTAAGGGCTCAGATTTAGGAAAAGGATGGATAAGTTTTAATTATGGTATTGGTTATAACCGTACTAAGTCTTACGGAGATAATTTTTTATTTTCTGGAACAAACCCCAAAAACTCTATCGCCGATTACTATTCAGAACTTGCTACATCGAATTTTGGAGCTCCTAATACGCTTTCAAGAGGAAGCTTAGAAAGAATGGCTTACGATAATTACGTAATTGGATATGATAATTTTGACGGCACGTATTTTCCTGAAACAGATGTAAATAATAAGCAAACAAAAAATGATATTCGAACTGGTTCACAAAGTGAAATCAATTTTGCTTTTGGAGCAAACTATAGTAATCAATTTTTCATAGGTGCAAGCCTTGGAATAACTAGCTTGAGATATTCTACTGATGCTGTTTATAAAGAAACAGGATATAATGTTACAGAAGATAATAACTATGATTTATCCTTCAGACAATCTCAAACAACCAGAGGAACAGGAATAAATGCAAGATTAGGTGCAATTTATAGACCTAATAAAACTTTACGTTTAGGGGCTACACTTGAAACTCCTACATGGTCAAGCATTGATGATAGATATTCTGAAGGACTTGACACTAAGTATGGAAGAAATAGAGTTGACTCCTCATTTGTAAATGATGATTCTGTTTATGACTTTTCATATAGACTACGGACACCACTTAAGCTGAGTGGTGGTGTTGGAGTTTTCTTTAATAAAAGTGGATTTATTTCTGCCGACATAGATTATGTTGATTATTCTACAATTAATCTATCTTCATATGAAAATGAAATTGATTCAGACGTAATTGTAGATAATAACAGAGAGATATTAAAGACTTTTAAAAGTGCTATAAACTTTCGTTTAGGGACCGAAATAAAATTCAACAATTTAATGCTAAGAGCTGGTTATGGTGTACAAGGCAATCCTTATCAGGAAAAAAAGGATGATAATGGTAGAATTTTAACAAACTTTAAAGAACAGTTTAAAATTCAAACTTATAGTGGCGGACTAGGATACAGAATTAATGATGTTTATTTTGATTTAACCTATCAACAAGTTGCATACAATACTCAAATCAGTCCCTATATTTTAAATGATGGAACAAATCCAGTTGCAAATATTGACAATAAACGAAATAATATATTTTTAACAATAGGCAAAAGGTTTTAATCCTTTCCATTAAAATTAAAATATAGAAATTTTAGATTTTTGATTATTTGCTAAGATGAGCATAAATGAGACCATTAAGTTAAAGCAAGTTTTTGCAGAGAAATTCAATGGATTAATTTGGCGAATTAAAATCGACGAAGATAATGACTATCTGGCCATTGAAAGTAGAAATATTGACACTAAAAAGGTATTATTTAGTGTTTTAAATTTCAAGACTGGTAAAATCTTTTTCAAAGAGAGCGCTTTTGGTGAACCAATGAATGCTAATTTGGCTTATTTGTCAAAAGATACCCTCCTATTAAAATTAAATGAACATGTTGATAGCCCCGAAAGTTCGGGATTAATTTCTATTGAACTCAAAAGCGATAAAATATTATGGGAAAAATACAATGTGGCTATCCAACAAGCTACAGAATATGGAATTCAAATATTTGATACCAAAATTTCACCCCGACGGTATAATTGGATAAACCATTTAAATGCATCCATCCTCCCTGAACCATCTCAAATTAAACACAATACAAGTTCTATTAAATTTCCTGATTTAAATAAATCATATACATTCCCTAATTTTATTGAACATGGTTTAATTGAAGGAGTAGTTGCTGAATTAAAAATTGATGATTTACAAATAATTTGCTTTCATGAAAAATTGGTAGATAAATTACAACAGAAATTACTTATCTATCAGAATAATAAGAAATTACATGAAGATATTTTAATAAGTAATATACAAAAACTACAACCTGAGTCGTTCTTTGTTATAAAGAAACAATTGTTCTACATCCGAAATAAGGATGAAATCGTTTCATATTTCGTATAATTGCACAAATTTTATATTCTTTTGATGTTAAGACTTATAGTTTTATTCATTTTCTTTGGCTTTATGTCGCTCACAGCAAGTGCAGCGATCGATTCTATCGGCGTTGAAAATCTAAACGGCAAAAAAACCATAGTCCATAAATTAGAGCCTAAAGAAACCTATTTTTCATTAGGTAGAAAGTATAATGTAAGCCCCCAATCAATTATTCAATTTAACAGTAACAAATCTTTACAGATTGGTGCTATTGTTAAAATTCCTACTGATCGGCCATTCACAGATGTAAGTATATCAAACATAAATAGTAATCTACAAACAAGCGAATCATCAACAGAAACTAGCATCGACTATAAAGTTGGTGCACGAGAATACCTCTACTCTATTGCCAGAAAATTTAACACCACTGTAGAAAAACTAAAATCATTAAACAATCTTAGTAGTAATAATCTTTCAATAGGGCAGATTATTAAGGTTCCTTCTGGAAATTCGAATCCGGAACAAACAATTGTAGAAATAAACATAACTCCTGAAGCTAACCAAGAACCAGTTACAAATACAGCTGCTATTTTAACAGATAGTATACAAAATGCAAGTGAACGACTTAAATTACCCGTTGCGAGATACGGTTTAAGAGAAGTGAATGAAAGAGGAATTGCCATTACCTTGGCTGATGAAAACTTGAATGAAACAAAGATGTTGGCACTTCACCAAACAGCACCAATTGGTACGGTTATTAAAATAACTAATCCTATGACTGGTAAAAGCACCTTTGCAAAAGTTGTTGGAAAATTTACTCAAAATGAATTATCAAAAGATGCTATTATTGTAGTGAATAAGGCTACAGCAAATTTAATTGGTGCCTTAGATAAAAGATTTCAAGTAACCTTAATATACGGTGTTCCTAATGAGTAAGAAACCATTTGTAATTGGTGTTGCCGGTGGAAGTGGTTCCGGAAAAACCTTTTTTTTAAAGTGCTTTTTAAACCATTTTAAAAAAGAAGAAATCTGTTTATTATCTCAAGACGACTATTATTATAGAGTGGGTCATACAATGACTGCTGAAGAAAATAAACTTTATAATTTTGATCTCCCATCAACTATCGATAATAGTCAATTTGTAAACGATATTAAAAATTTGATTAATGGAGAAGCTGTTTATCAAAAAGAATACACCTTCAATAATCCAAATGCTGAACCTAAATTATTAGAAATTCAACCAGCTCCAATTGTTATGGTTGAGGGTTTATTTATCCTTCATTTTGAGGAAATCTCAGAAATATTAGATATGAAAATATTTATTGATACAGATGAGGATATCGCTTTACAAAGACGTCTAAAAAGAGATCTTATCGAACGAGGTTACCCTGAAGGAGATGTTCTTTATAAATGGAATAATCATGTGATGCCTGCCTTTAATGATTACTTATTGCCTTATAAAAAGCAATGCGATAAAATAATTACGAATAATACACATGTTGCTGAAGACATCATCGAAATAACAAGTGAAATTTCTAATCAACTGAGGGAAAACATATTGGTATTATAATTAAATTTTCATTTCAGGAATATCGCCTTCTATAATTAATTTCCCTGCAGTGGCTTTTTTGATTTCATCAATAGTTACTCCAGGAGCACGTTCTAATAATCTAAAACCACCATCAGTAGCAATTTCTAAAACTGCAAGCTCAGTAACAATTTTTTTAACACATTTTACACCTGTTAATGGTAAAGAACATTGTGGTAAAAGTTTGCTCTCACCAGCCTTATTTACATGCTGCATGGCAACAATAATATTTTTGGCGGAAGCAACTAAATCCATTGCGCCTCCCATTCCTTTAACCATTTTCCCTGGGATTTTCCAATTCGCGATATCTCCATTTTCTGATACCTCCATCGCTCCAAGTATCGTTAAATCAACTTTTTGAGAACGAATCATACCAAAACTCATCGCTGAATCGAAAATAGAAGAACCAGGCAAAGTAGTAATGGTTTGCTTTCCAGCATTGATTAAATCTGGATCTTCCTCACCTTCAATTGGAAATGGTCCCATTCCTAATAGACCATTTTCTGATTGAAGAACGACATTTATTCCCTCAGGAATATAATTAGCCACTAGGGTCGGAATGCCTATACCCAAATTAACATAATAATTATTCTTAATTTCTTGTGCTATACGCTTTGCAATACCGATTTTATCTAACATGAATATCGTTTTATAATTTTCTTTGAGATATAACTATTGAAAATAAATATTTGATTATCAGATATTTATATTGAACTAACAGTCCGTTGCTCTATTCTTTTTTGATAATCCTGCCCTTGAAAAATACGATGAACGTAAATTCCAGGTGTGTGAATCTGATCTGGGTCTAATTCACCAACCTCAACTAAATGCTCAACCTCTGCAATCGTGATTTTACCGGCCATTGCCATTACAGGATTGAAGTTCCTAGCGGTAGAGCGATAGATAAGATTACCAGCACTATCTCCTTTCCAAGCTTTAACAATGGCAAAGTCAGCATCAAAAGCCATTTCCATTAAATAATCTTTCCCGTTGAAATTCCTAATTTCTTTACCTAAGGCTACTTCAGTTCCAACTCCAGCAGGCGTAAATATTGCGGGCATGCCATAACCTGCCGCCATACAACGAGTTGCTAAAGTTCCTTGTGGGACTAATTCGACCTCTAGTTCACCACTAAGCAATTGTCGTTCAAACTCTGCATTCTCACCAACATAGGAAGAAATCATCTTTTTAACTTGCCTATTTTGAAGCATCAATCCAATGCCAAAATCATCAACACCAGCATTATTAGAAATACATGTTAACTGATTTACCCCTTTCTTAACAAGTGCATTAATGCAATTTTCAGGAATACCACATAAACCAAAACCGCCTAGCATGAGTGTCATCCCACTAGAAATATCTCTGATGGCCTCATCGGCATTCGCAACAACTTTATGAATCATAAATAATTGGTTAGTGCACTAAATTACCAAAAGCATTAGAAACTGTAATATTATTTTGCTTTTATGACCAAAATCTTATCATTTGATCCATTGCTTGTCAAGATATAGATATTCCCATCCGCACCAACACAAACATCTCTAAGTCTTCCATAAGTACCCCTAAACAATTCTTTAGTCTCTTCGATTTTATCTCCAGAAGTATTTAGCCTTAATTGATACAAGGTTTGATCTTTCAAAGTAGCCAAAATCAATGAATTTTTAAACTGAGTGAGAGTACCTTTTTCATAATAATCCATTCCCGATACTGCAATTGTAGGAGTCCAACTTTTCAATGGTTCAACCACATTATTTGCATTACAAAAAGTCTGCTCGGTACTTTCATTACAAAAACCATTTACATTAGGCCAGCCATAATTTCTGTTTCTCATAATGATATTAATTTCATCATCCTTTTCAGGTCCATGTTCTGAACTATAAAGTTTTCCATTGGCAAATACTAAGCCTTGAGCATTTCGATGCCCCAAAGACCATGTAGCGTTTCCAGCAAAAGGATTATCTGTGGGGATGGATCCATCTAGGTTCACACGCAAAACTTTACCACTCAATGAGTTTATAGATTGAGCAGTATTTGCATTTACAGCGTCGCCGGTGGTTATGAATAATTTGAGATCGGGACTTATCAATAGACGTGAGCCATTGTGATAATTTGCTGCCGGAATATTATCCAGGATAATAATTGGGTTAATTAAACTTGAAGAATTATAAGTGTACCTAACTATTTTTTCGGTATAAACACCTGATTTATCATAATTATAAACAACAAAAACATGCGGGGTAACAGAGAAATTTGGATGAAGAACCATTCCCAATAATCCACCCTCGCCTTGCGACTTAACATCAGAAATAGTTAACAAGGGACTAATTATACCATTTGAAGGATTAATACGACTTATTCTACCTCCTCTTTCGGTCATCCAAAGAAAATTATCTGGCCCCCACAGAAGCTCCCAAGGAAAGGATAAATTTTGACTTAACACCTGAATCTCAATTTCAGGAGTCTGAATTGCTATTTCAGGCGATTTAGATGATTTTTTACATGTTATGAAAATCAAGAGAATTAGAATACCCAATAGTTTAATCTT
>NZ_JBIIPN010000090.1:0-11042 GCF_044342615.1 Daejeonella sp.
CCTACTTTCCATCAATCAGCAATTCCTAAATCACGATACTTATACCGACATCATAACTTTTGATAATAGCGATAAAGAGGGACTCATTATTGGTGATATATTCATTAGTGTAGATCGCGTTCAAGATAATGCTGAAAGCTTTAAAACAGAGCTAGAAGATGAACTGCAGCGTGTTATGATTCATGGCACCTTACACCTGCTTGGATACCCTGATAAAGGGAAAGAAGCAAAAGTAATCATGACCCAAAAAGAAGATTTTTACCTTTCAAAAAGAGGTTTTTAGTCCAGCCCAATCACTCATCACTCCACCCCTATTATAATAACCTATTTTCATCAAATTGTTATTTATTTATATGTTTAAACATGTAATATTAATTCCAATGCTAATATGCGTACCTTTGCAGCTTAATTATTCATTGAATGGCGTATAAGGTAATAATTGTTGGGGCGAGCGGACTTATAGGCAGCAGTTTATTGTCGGCTTTAATTCGTTCAGAACAGATTGCAGAAATTACATTATTGCTGCGAAATCCGCTTTCTATCTCGAACCCTAAGGTCAAAGAAATAGTTCTTAATTTCGATAAGATAGATAATTACGCATCAAAAATTAATGGAGACATAATTTATTGCTGCCTTGGAACAACCAAATCTAAGTCGCCAGAGCAGAACAATTACAGAAAAGTTGACTTAGAGTATCCATTAAATCTAGCCAAAATTGGGCTTCAGAATGGAATAAGCCAATTCCATCTGGTTAGCTCGCTTGGTGCAAGTTCCGAATCTAAAAACGCCTATCTAAAACTCAAAGGAGAATTAGAAAATGAATTAAAAAAACTAAATATACCATCATTGCACATATATCAACCATCTTTTTTAGAGGGTAAACGACAAGAAAATCGTCTCTTAGAAAGGATAATGATGCCGATCATGAAGTTATTGAACCCAATACTTTTAGGTCCACTTGAAAATTATAGAAGCATTAAAGCGTCTGACGTGGCAGAAGCAATGATGAAGCAGTCGATAAAAGAACTAAAAGGAACTTTTACATATCCCTCTAAACAAATAAAAGAATTAGCGTGAGCATACTATCAACAGAGCAATTAGGACATTCATTTAATGATAACTGGTTATTTAAAGACCTTTATTTTGGTCTCAATAAAGGCGACCGGGTAGCATTAGTGGGAATAAATGGTACGGGTAAATCGACACTGTTGCGAATTTTATCTGGTTTGCTGGCTCCAAGTTTAGGCAAGGTGGTGACAGAACGTGATCTCAGAATTGGTTATCTAGAACAAGATCCTCAATTTCAAAATCAGGAAACCATCAGCGACTTTATTTACTCCATTGGCAATGAAAAACAACAATTAATTAGACAATACGAGGAGGCTGTAAGTAAAGAAGTTCAAGACGAAAAGCTCCTCAATAAACTAATGGATGAATTAAGCAATGCCAATGCTTGGGAGTATGAATATGAAATAAAAACCATTTTGGGGAGAATGGGCATTCAGAATCTTGAACAAAAAATTATAACATTATCTGGGGGCCAAAGAAAACGTTTAGCTCTTGCAAAACTACTTATTGACGATCCAGACGTATATATTTTAGATGAGCCTACCAACCACTTGGATATTGAAACTATTGAATGGTTGGAAAGTTATATGACTAGCGGACAAAAAACAATATTATTGGTTACGCATGATCGCTATTTCCTAGACAATGTATCTTCCCGAATTATCGAACTTGATCGCGGAAAACTTCAATCGTTCAATGGTAATTACAGTTATTACTTAGAGAAAAAGGCAGAACAAAACGCTGCGGAAGATGCTTCTTTTAGCAAAAACTCTAATCTCCTAAAGAAAGAATTGGAATGGATGCGCAGACAACCCAAGGCTCGTACAACCAAATCCAAATCAAGAATTGATTCCTTTTATGATTTGGAAGAAAAAACAAAAGGTCGCCAAGTTAAATCTTCTCTCGAGCTCAGTGTGAATGTTGCACGTCAGGGAAATAAAATATTAGAGCTTGATCATGTTGTAAAAGCTTTTAATGGAAAGTCAATTATCAATGATTTTTCTTATGTGTTTAAAAAGGGTGACAGAATTGGTGTAGCCGGGAAAAATGGTACGGGAAAATCTACTCTCCTCAATATAGTAACGGGTGCTATTCAGCCTGATAAAGGAAGTGTACAAGTAGGTGAAACTACGGTATTTGGTTATTACCGACAAGGTGGACTAGAGTTTAAAGAAGACGAGCGTGTAATTGATGTGGTAAAGAATATTGCAGAATACATTACCATGGCTGATGGAAAAACCCTAACGGCAAGTCAGGTACTTACCCACTTCCTCTTCCCGCCTGCCAAACAATATGGCATGGTGAATAAACTAAGTGGTGGCGAAAAAAAGCGACTGCAATTAATGCGGGTGCTCATGAAAAACCCCAATTATCTGATATTGGATGAGCCCACAAATGATCTAGATATTGATACCTTAAATGTTTTGGAAGATTTTTTACTGAACTTCCCTGGCATATTAATGCTTGTATCTCACGATCGATATTTGATTGATCGCTTAACGGATCAGTTGTTTATTTTTGAAGGTGATGGAAATGTTCGTATTTATTCGGGTAATTATACCGACTATCGTTTAGAACAGGATGAGCCAAAAGCGCCTGTAAAAGCTAAGCCAATAGTTGAAAAGTCTGAGCCAGAAACACCTAAAAGAAAGCTTAGTTTTAAAGAACAAAAGGAATTAGATGATCTGGAATCTGACACAAAGGGGCTTGAAAAAAACATTGAAAGCCTAACGGCGGAATTAAATTCAGGTATTACGGATCACACAAAGCTTTCAGAAATTGCATTAAAAATTCAGTCTTTGAAAGACGAGATGGATATAAAAACATTGAGATGGCTAGAACTCTCTGAAATAAAATAAGTATATGAGTCAGTCGGATATAATCGCATCAGCAGGTGTAACACTCCTTCTTATTGCCTTTTTCTTAAATCTGAAAAAGATAATGAGTACAGATAATAAATGGTATAGTGGACTAAATATTGTTGGGGCTGGACTATGTGGATATTCCTCCTACCTAATATCTTTTTACCCTTTTGTAATACTTGAAGGGGTTTGGGTATTGGCTGCATTAAGCTCTTTTATTAAGCATGTTCCACGTGAAACAATTACAAAAAAAGTAGATTGATAGAATAAATAGAAATTGTTCCACGTGGAACATTAAAGAAAAAAGAAACGTTTAACAATTAAATTTAAATTGTTCCACGTGGAACATCGAAGATTATGTTTAAAAAATATGATGTAATTGTGGTAGGTGCCGGACATGCCGGATGCGAGGCAGCGGCTGCGGCAGCTAACCTTGGTTCTAGTGTTTTGCTAATTACCATGAATATGGAAACCATCGCACAAATGAGTTGTAACCCAGCAATGGGTGGTGTAGCAAAGGGCCAAATTGTGCGTGAGATTGACGCAATGGGTGGCTACTCTGGGATAATCACAGATAAAACAACCTTGCAGTTTAGAATGCTAAATAGTTCTAAAGGACCAGCAATGTGGAGTCCTAGAGCCCAAAGCGACAGAAAAAGATTTGCTGAAGAATGGAGATTAGCACTGGAGCAAACACCCAATGTTGACTTCTGGCAAGATACTGCAACATCCCTACTCATAGAGGATAATAAAGTGTGTGGTGTGAAAACATCGTTGGGGATAAGGGTTGAAGCCAAAGCGGTTGTGTTAACTAATGGAACATTCCTAAACGGAATAATACATGTGGGCGAAAAGAAATTTGGTGGTGGTAGAACTGGGGAAAAATCTGCCACTGGAATAACAGAGCAATTGGTCGAATTGGGATTCGAAGCAGGAAGAATGAAAACAGGAACACCACCACGTGTAGATGGCCGTTCATTGGATTATTCCAAAATGGAAGAACAATGGGGAGATGAAAAACGTGGAAGGTTTTCATATACCGATGTGGAACTTCCTACCGAACAAAGGTGCTGTTGGATAACTTATACCAACGCAGAAGTACATGAAACCTTGAAAGAAGGTTTTGAAAAATCGCCAATGTTTACAGGTAGAATAAAAGGCTTAGGTCCGAGATATTGTCCGTCGATTGAGGATAAAATAAACAGATTTGCTGAGCGTGATAGACACCAAATATTTGTAGAACCCGAAGGGTGGAATACAGTGGAAATTTATGTAAATGGCTTCTCAACTTCTTTACCTGAAGATGTACAATATAGAGCACTCACAAAAATACCTGGCTTTGAAAATGCAAAAATGTTCAGACCTGGATATGCAATTGAATACGACTTCTTTCCACCTACTCAATTGAAACTAACATTAGAGACTAAAAAAATTGAGCACCTATATTTCGCTGGCCAAATAAACGGTACAACAGGATATGAAGAGGCGGCATGCCAAGGGTTTATGGCGGGCATTAACGCTCATCAAAAAATCAATCAAAAAGAAGAAATTATATTAAAAAGAGCAGAGTCTTATATCGGGGTATTAATTGACGACCTTGTTACGAAAGGTACAGAAGAACCTTATCGGATGTTTACCTCAAGAGCGGAACATCGTTTGTTATTAAGACAAGATAATGCAGACATCCGACTAAGCGGAATCGGACATCAATTAGGATTGATTAGTGATGAACGTTTAGAAAAAGTGAATCAAAAAATTGCAAACGCTGATAAAATTGTAAACTATTTAAAAAATACTTCAATCGGACCAACAGCAGTGAATCATATATTGGAAAGTCAAGGTACACCTGGTATTTCACAAAACATGAAGATGTTCCAATTAATTACACGACCACAAATAAGTTTTGAAGATTTAAGAAAAGCGGATCCGATATTCGATGAACTCTTAAAAAGTTATAATCTCGAAACCGTAGAGCAGGCTGAAATAAAAGTGAAGTACGAAAGTTACTTTGAAAAAGAATTAGAGATCGTAGATAAAATGAAAAGAATGGAGGATCAAATTATAAATCCTGAATTCAATTATCGCGAACTCGTATCTTTATCAAAAGAAGCACGAGAAAAATTAATGAAAATAAAACCGAGAACTTTGGGTCAAGCTTCAAGAATTTCTGGAGTTTCACCATCAGATATTTCAGTTTTAATGGTTCATATGAGCCGTTAATACATAATATACTGATTTACAAGGGTTTATGATATTTTATAGGGGACTTTGAAAGAGCGCACCAGAGACACTTTCTTTGTGTTGTTATAGTGATTGGTTCAAAAACAAATAAAACTTAATACAGGGCTTAAAAATGGTCAATTTTAAAAGAACACTTAGTTTAACCATTGTGATATTAGGCATAATATCAAATTTCTTTATTTCTTCCTGCGCAAGCGTGCAAGCGCCAACCGGCGGACCAAAAGACACGATCCAACCAGTCGTAATAAAAGAGCTTCCAAAAAATTTGACTAGAAATTTTAATGTCAAAAAAATAGAAATAGAATTTGACGAATTTATAAAACTAAGTAATGAGTTTACAGAAATAAGTATTTCGCCAAGTATGGATATCCCACCAACATACAAAGCGAAAAAAGAAAAACTTGAAATAAGTTTTGAAGAAACGCTAATACCAAATACAACTTATACCATAAATTTTGGAAAAGCAATTTTAGATGTGAACGAAGGAAATATTTTAAAAAACTATACCTACGTATTTTCAACAGGAAATGAAATCGACTCACTTTCCATATCCGGAAAGGTAATTAACTCATTAACAAAACAGAAAGTAAAAGAGGTAACCGTATTTATTTTGCCAATAAGCCAAGATTCTCTATTTGGAAAAAAAAGACCGAACTTTTTTGCAACAACCGATACATCTGGAAATTTTAAACTATCAAATCTCAGAGAAGATACTTATCGGATTTATGCATTAAATGAACAGGGCGCTGGAGATCGAATTTACAATGGAAAATCAGAAGAAATAGCCTTTCTGAAAAATCCAATTAAACTTAATAAAGACACAGCTGATATTTTACTAAGTCTTTTTAAAGAAGTGCCCAAACAGTTTTCAGTACTAGATAGAAAAATAGAAGCGGATGGAAAAATTTTACTAACATTCAATAAAGCAATAATTGAACCCACAATAGAAATTTTAGAACCAATAGCACTAAATAATCTCAAAACAGTAGAGTTTTCAAATACACGCGACTCTGTAAGAATTTGGCTAACTGAATTAACATTTGATTCGATAAAAGTGGCAGTCAACTCATCTAAAATAGCATTAGATACAGTCATCTTAAGAAGAAATAAAAAAGATAGCTATACAGAAACAATAGGTATTACCGACAATACAAGTAATGGCAAATTGAGACCTGGATCAGAATTAAAGATCAAATTTTCAGGACCAATAAAAACAGTGAATGAGAAACTAATTAGCCTTATGGAAGATTCGATACCTCTTAAAAATTATTCAGTATTGGAGGATAAAAATATGCAAAGAGGATATACTATAAAATATCCATGGCGACTAAACAAAAAGTACCAAATTAAAATAGACAACAATGCAATTGAAGATGTAAGGGGAAATAAATCAAAGGTTTATAACAGAAAATTTGAATTGGATGTAGAGGAAAATTATGGTAGTATATCTATAAACATAACAGTGCCCGATACAAGTAAAAATTATATAATACAATGGATGTCAGATGATTACAAAGTATTAAAAGAAGATAATATAGCTAAAAATCAAGAATTAAATTATACCCGATATCCCACAGGAAAATATAAAATAAGGGTAATCTATGACTTTAATAGAAATAAAGAATGGGATACGGGTAATGTCTTACTAGGAATACAACCAGAAAGTACCTGGAATTTCGAAAAGATAATAACCCTACGACCAAATTGGGACTTAGAAGAAAAGATTACTATTCCGAATCCGGAATAAACCAATTAGAATACATCTTATAGTTTTCTGGAAGTTTTTTCAAAAGAGCAATTTGCTCCTCTGTTAATGGTTTTATTTTACGAGCTGGAATACCTGCGTATAAGAAACCAGATTCACAGCGCATATTTTCTAGAACTATAGTACCCGCAGCAATAATACAAAATTCTTCAACTAGGGCATGATCCATTACAATGGCACCCATTCCAATAAGTACATAATCATTAATTACACATCCATGTACCAAGGCATTATGACCAATAGAAACGTTATTTCCAATGATGGTTGGCGCTTTTAAATAGGTACAATGTATAACCGCACCATCCTGAATATTCGTATTATCACCGATAGTAATAAAATTTACATCTCCTCTGATAACTGCACTGAACCATACTGAACAATGTTTCCCGATAGTGACATCACCTACAATAGTTGAATTTTCGGCCAAAAAACAATCCTTTCCTATAGTAGGGTAAACTCCTTTAACTGGTAAAATTAGCGGCATAATCTAAATTTAAAATACAGTATCATGTGGTGCTTCCGCATGTGATTTATAATCAGTAGTAAAATGCAAACCACGACTCTCTTTACGTAATTTAGCAGATTTAATAACGATATAAGCATTCTGAATAACATTTCTTAATTCACATAGCTTAACGGAAAGTGTAGTCTTTTTATAAAAAGATTCAGTTTCTTCATAAAGCAAACCCAGACGGCGCATAGCACGATCTAATCTAAAATCGGAACGAACTATCCCAACATAATCACTCATTACTTTTTGGGTTTCCCGTAAATTATGGGTAACCAAAATATCTTCATTCGACAATTTAGTATCAGTTTCATCCCATTCAGGGATATTTTGAGGAATTGTATAATTATTAAATACCTTAATTGCATCTTCAAAAATACGATGTGCAAAAACTGGCGCTTCTAATAAAGAGTTGGAGGCCAATCGATTAGCACCGTGCAGTCCAGTACTGGCACATTCCCCACAAGCATAAAGTCTATGAATAGATGACTTACCAACTTTATCTACCATAATACCACCGCACATATAATGTGCTGCAGGAGTCACGGGAATTAAATCATGTGTCATATCAATACCAATACTTAAACATTTGGCATAAATATTTGGAAAATGAGATAAAATATCCGCTTTAGAGCGATGACGGATGTCTAAATACACAAAATCATCACCAGACTTTTTCATTTCAGCATCAATAGCCCGAGCTACAATATCACGAGGAGCCAAAGAACCACGCTCATCATATAGATGCATAAATTCTTGCTGATTTCTTGTTTTAAGAACGCCACCAAAACCACGCACAGCTTCTGAAATTAAGAATGACGGATACTCACCAGGATTATAAAGTGCGGTAGGATGAAATTGAATAAATTCCATATTACGAACTTTTGCCTTAGCACGATAAGCCATAGCAATACCATCACCTGTCGCAATCACCGGATTAGTGGTATTCGAATAAATATGACCAGCACCTCCAGATGCCATTAAAGTTACTTTGGATAAAAACTTCTCAACTTTATTCGTAGCGGTATTTAAGGCATAAATACCATAACATTCAATATCAACGGAATTTTTATCAACAAAAACACCAATATGATGTTGAGTAATTAATTCAACAGCGAAATAATGTGTAAGAATTTCAATATTAGTGTTATTATGAATCTGTTGCAATAAAGATCGTTCTATCTCTAAACCAGTAATATCCTTATAATGTAGCACCCTACTTTCTGAGTGACCACCTTCTTTAGCTAAGTCAAAAACACCATGTTTAGTCTTATCAAAAGAAGTACCGTATTTAATAATTTCATCAATTCTTTCGGGGCCTTCTTTAACTACTAACTCAACAATTTCTTGATCACATAAACCATCACCTGCTATTAAAGTATCTTCAATGTGTTTATCAAAAGAATCTTCTTCTTTATCTACAACAACCGCTACCCCACCTTGAGCATATTTAGTATTAGATTCATCTTCACTAGCCTTTGTAACAATCAGAACCTTACCATATTGCGCAGCTTTTAGCGCAAAACTTAAACCTGCAATTCCAGAACCAACGACTAAAAAATCGACATTTCTCATAAAAGATAATAATAAAATAAAGCATTCAACAAAGATGTTAATAAGCTAGTCAAAGATGTTAATTTAGTAGCAAAACACGTTGAATAAAAAACAAAGAAGCTTAAAAATAGTTCGACTAAGATTAAATTAACTTATTTTTGAATAAGTTTTAATCAATTATGACAAAGTAATCCACTTTTTAACGATTGAAAAAAATCCACATATAAAAAATTGAAAAATAATTAGGTAAAATAAAATACCTGATAATCAGATATATAAGAAAGAGAATCTGTTTAGAAGTTGTTGATAAATAATTAAAAACAAGAAAAGGAATAAAAAAATATCAAATTTTTACACATTACCAACACCCTAATAAACAATAAGATTCTTATTTAAATAATAAATAGTATTTATTGAATAGTTGATAAATGAATACCTTCGAAGAATTAAATAGTAAAGGTTTTATAGACGAATTAATTGATCCATCACTTGATTTGTTTGCCGAAATTAAACGATTAAAAAAAGAGAAAAATGCAGTTATATTGGCGCACTTTTATCAGGAACCTGATATTCAAGACATCGCAGATTATATTGGCGATAGTTTGGGATTATCTCAGGAAGCCGCTAAAACAGATGCAGATATAATTGTTTTTGCTGGAGTTCATTTTATGGCTGAAACAGCTAAAATTTTATCTCCTAATAAAAAAGTTTTATTACCAGATTTAAAAGCAGGTTGTTCATTATCAGATAGTTGTCCGCCACGATTATTTGCAAAATTTAAAGAAAAATATCCTGATCACATGGTAATAACTTATGTGAATTGTACAGCAGAATTAAAAGCAATGAGTGACATAGTTTGCACGTCATCAAACGCAGTTCAAATAGTAGAAAGCTTACCAAAAGATCAAAAAATAATATTCGGTCCCGATAGAAATCTTGGGGCCTATGTAGCTAAAAAAACAGGTCGTGATTTGGTTCTTTGGAATGGTGCATGTATGGTGCATGAGATATTTTCTCAACAAAGAATAGTAAAATTAAAAAACAGACATCCAGAAGCTAAATTTATAGCTCATCCAGAATGTGAGGATGTGATTTTACAAATGGCGGATTATATTGGATCAACAACAGGTTTATTGAAATATACCATCAATAATCCCGCTAGTGAATTTATTGTAGCAACAGAAAGTGGAATTATTCATCAAATGGAAAAAGCGAGTCCGAATAAAACCTTTATACCCGCCCCTCCGAATAATTCTTGTGCATGCAATGATTGTCCGCATATGAAGAGAAATACATTAGAAAAGTTATATTTATGCATGAAAAATGAACTTCCAGAGGTTAATGTCCCTATGGATATTATTTTACAAGCGCAAAAACCCATTGAAAAAATGCTGGAAATTTCCGCAAAACTTGGTTTATAATTTATGACTGAACAATCAGCAGGATTTTTAAAGAATTATGGCAGTATTATCAAATTACTGATCGGAATTAGTATTGGAACTGTATTAGGTTTAATACTAGGTAAAAAAGTGGAGGTACTTAAACCTCTTGGTGATATCTTTTTAAATCTTCTTTTTACCGCTGTGATTCCCCTTATTTTTTTCGCAATTTCTTCATCTGTTGCTAATATTGATCGAAGTAAAAAAATGGGTAAATTGATGTTTATTACCCTTTTCGTTTTTATTGGAACAGTTTTAATATCAGCTACTTTAACCGTTTTAGCTGTTTGGTTATTTCCATTGCCTCAAACTCTTGAAACCACTGCTCCAATTATTGAGGATATAAAATCTCAAAATTGGGGCCAACAAGCAACGAGTTTACTAACCGTAAATGAATTTTACGAATTACTCTCTCGCAAAAGTATGTTGGCTTTTATTATTTTTTCATTGCTTGTTGGATTTGCTACTTCTCGTGCGGGTGAAACTGGTGAAGCTTTCAAAAAATTTCTCCTTGCCGGAGATGAGGTAATGAAGCAATTATTAATTTTAATCATGAAAATTGCTCCAATCGGTCTGGGAGCCTATTTTGCTTATCAAATTGGAGT
>NZ_JBIIPN010000224.1:0-11030 GCF_044342615.1 Daejeonella sp.
TTATTAAAATTCCAATTTAATTCGGCTACACAGTTGGATGCTTTTTATATTCAAAAAGCGTCAGCTACTGAACTATTTGCCGCTACTGCAGCTAGTTTAAAAGTACAAGGGTCCAATGATAATTCTACTTGGACAGACTTGACAGCTGCAATTGCATTACCTGCTAACGCAACAAATGTGACAATAAATGGAGGGATTTCTTTAACAAATTCCAATAAGTTTACACTAACTACCAACCTAGCTAAATATAGTTACTACCGTATTTTAGGAGTTGCAGCTGGTAACATTCTGGCAGGACAAGCAATAGAGCTTTATTTTGATATTAACACCAGTTCTTTCCAAAGTTCATTATATCCAAAGCCTAATTGTGCGAATGATTTAGATAAGGATGGAAAACCAAATCACTTGGATTTAGATTCAGACGGAGACAATTGTGCTGATGCTATTGAAGCTGGAAGTTCAACAATAGCTACAAGCACGACGGTTTATCCAACAGGATCAGATGCAAATACAAATGGTTTATTAAATAACTACGAAGGCACAACTGATGGAACAGTTAAATATTCTAGTACTTATTCAGAATATGCCTTAATTAAAAATATTAATGCATGTATCGATACAGATGGTGATTCAATTAAAGACGTATTTGATTTGGATGACGATAACGATGGGGTGTTAGATACGGATGAGTTCAATTGCACCCCTTCTATTATGTCTAAAACAGGCGTAAGTGTTTCTTCAACAGTAACATGGGGCAGTACCTTAGCCAATATTCTCGATGGCGCAGAATCTATAGCTGCCTATACAACGACGACATTCTTAAATCAAACTATTTTACAATTTGATTTGCCTGCGGCAAAAGTGCTAAGTTTGATTGAATTGAGCAGTCAGGCTGGGAACTTCCCACTTGGAAGCACTGGAACATACAACATAGAAGGCTGGAATGGAACCACATGGAGTACAATTGCTGCCAATCAAGTGTTTGGAACAAGCGCACCAATAACGGGAACCAGCAATTCGTATAAATTTAATATGCTTGATAATTACAAGTCCTATTCAAAATATAGGATTTTTGGAACATCTGCGTCTGGTACCGTTTCAGGATGGGTTCAAGAAGCGTATTTTACAGAACGTAGTTGTAATCCTGATGTCGATGGTGACGGTATTCCAAATTCATTAGAATTGGATAGTGATAACGATGGTTGTGCCGATGCAATAGAAGCTGGTAGCTCTACAACAGCTACAAGCACTACAGTGTACCTAACAGGAACGGATACCAACACCAATGGTTTATTAAATAATTATGAGGGCACAACGGCTGGTAAGATAAATTATAATTCTACTTATTCAAATTATGCTGTAAATAATACCATTAACGGATGTACTGACACTGACGGTGATAGAATTACAGATGTTTTTGATATCGATGATGATAATGACGGAGTAGTTGATAATGCCGAAGAAAACTGTTCAACAAAAGAAACGTGGACAGAATGTACAGCAACTCAATTATCTTCAAACGGATATGGAATTTTCACTCATTGTTCAGGATGGAATTCCTATGATTTTGATCTAGGCGACGGAGTTAGTCGCTCAGACTTTGATTATATGGGCCTTATTAATGGGGTGCCAGAATTCGATTTACAAGGATCATATACTTCACCAATTGGTGGTAAAATTTATAAAACTTATAAAACCATTCCAGGTTCAACATATACATTTAACATCTTCCTAAAAAGTAGTTTTGCGGATGTTGGAACTGTAAAACCTTATTTAAAAGGAGTTGACAATTTAACAGGAACAGAATTAGCTTCCACCTATTTAAATGGAACAGGTTTACGATCGGTAACTTTTATAGCAACAAGCAATTCTACAAATTTAACCTTAGGTTATGATAGCCGTGTACAAGTAGGTAGTAATCAATTCTGGTATGAAGCAGGTGCCACACAAAATGGAGCCGGCTTCTTCAATTGCCAGCCAACAGATACAGATAAGGATGGTATTCCTAATCGTTTAGATTTAGATTCTGATGGTGATGGTTGTGCTGATGCAATTGAAGCGAGTAGTTCAAAAACTGCTAAAAGCATTACAGTTTATCCAACAGGATCAGATGCAAATACAAATGGTTTATTAAATAACTACGAAAGCACCACTGCCGGAATAGTAAATTATACGAGTACCTATTTGGACTTTGCGCTAGTTAATACCCTTAATGCATGTATCGATACAGATGGTGATTCAATCGCTGATGTAAAAGATATTGATGACGATAACGATGGGGTATTGGATACTGTTGAGCTTCCTTGTGAAATTCAAATTGTAAACAAAACCGGTGTAATCATTACAAAACCTTCAACCATTAATTATTCGTTTAATGGATCGTCTACAGTCAATAATTTGATTGATGACGTGGACAACAATAACTATATTTTGAATGGGCCAACAGGTGCATTAAACGACGAATGGTTTAGGTTCCAATTTCCAACGGCGAAAATTATAAATTACTTAGAAATTGGTCATTATCAAGGACAAACATTGTTCTCAACTTCCACAACCTATCGTGTGGAGGGTAGTAACAATGGTAATGATTGGAAAGATGTTTCTGGAACACTAACCTACAATAATAATGCGGTAAGCACTAGTGGTGGTTTGTCTTCCTTTAATTCAAGTGTTGCTAACTTTAATAATAACACAGCGTATTCATATTACCGTTTAGTAGGAATTAATGCTGCATCAGGGGGGGCTTGGGCGACTGAAATCTATTTCAAAGAACAGGTTTGTCAAGTTGATTTCGATAAGGATGGTATTCCAAATAACCTAGACCTCGACTCAGATGGCGATGGTTGTGCCGACGCAATAGAAGCAGGTAGTTCAAAAATTGCTACAAGCATTTCGGTGTATCCAACAGGTACAGATACGAATGAAAACGGCTTATTAAATAATTACGAAGGCACTACAGCTGGAACGGTTAAATATTCTAGTACTTATTCGGAGTATGCCTTAAATAAAAATATTAATGCTTGTCTAGATTCAGATTCTGATGGTATAACGAATGTATTTGATATTGATGATGATAATGATGGAGTATTGGATAGCGTGGAATCTCCATGTATGGCTAGCCTACCTATTTTTCAACCTACTTCGGTTGGTGTACTTGCAAATGTGCCAAGTTTAAATACTTCAATAACTTATAAAACAATAAGTGGTGCTGTGCCAACTAAGCTGGCTAGTCAAGCCTTAGCTTATGGTAATTATGACGTTCTTCAATTTGCTGGAGCAAGTGCTTTTTCAGTAGAATTCTCAAATCCGCTTGCGAATTTAGATTTTACCTTGGCAGACTTAGATCTAAGCGAAGCAGTTTATTATGAGATATTTGATAAAAATAATAATCTAGTTCGCTTAACTTCTGAGAATATTCAGTTTAAAGGTTCTGGTGTTAACTTTATACCTGGGACAACAAACTCAGGTTCATTTACTACTGGTAGTGGCGATAGTCCGACAAATTCAACGGTTAATTACGTCCGAGTTAAATTTGATTCAGAAATACAAATCAAAACAATCAAGGTGTACAAAACTGCGGGTGCAAATAATACTTGGTTTACACTTAATGGTGCTTGTAATTTAATTGATACGGATGGGGATGGTATTCCAAACCGTTTGGATCTTGATTCAGATGGAGATAATTGTTCCGATGCTATTGAAGCAAATAGCTCAACAACAGCTACTAGCACTTCAAGCCATCCAATTGGAACAGATACGAATGAAAACGGTTTATTAAATAATTACGAAGGCACAACTGCAGGAACGATTAAATATTCTAGTACTTATTCAGAATATGCCTTAAATAAAAATATTAATGCTTGTCTAGATTCAGATTCTGATGGTGTAAATGATGTGTTTGATATTGATGATGATAATGATGGAGTATTAGATAGTATTGAAAATGGTCCTTATTCTTGTGCACTATCTCCATCTTGTGTAGTCAATGCTTCTTTATCTGCAACTACTTCGGCTACAGGTACTGCGCCAACAGGCTGGACCAATTTTGGCAATGGAGGTTCTGTAGATATAAACCAAGGGAATTGGCAAATTAGTTACGGTCAAGCCACACCTTCTAGTGTTTTATTTCCATCATCAAATGCCAATACGTTTTTTATATACGGAATGAGTAAAGGTGGAGCCGGAAGTGCAGGTTCTTGGGCGCCTTATGGAGAATCCTTCCAACAAACACTAAACTGTTTAACCGTAGGTACAACCTACCATATTTCATTTAGGGGTGCAATTACTCATAGTCCCGGTGTTAACGCAGCGGTGACTTATGAAACAACACCAACAGTCGCAAGGTTTGTCTTGTTGAAAGATGGTGAACTAGCATCACAAGCGCCAGATCAATTACTTGAAGCAACACAAAGAACGGTTAATTTATCTTTTGTAGCTACTGCAACGAGCCATACAATTGCCATTGCGCATACCAATGATAAAGACACAGATTTGTCTTTAATGGTGATTGAAGCAGGTTCAGGCTACTTCTGTACCAGCTCGCCAGCTGCATTTAATGAAACTTTAGATACAGATGGTGATGGAATTCCTAATCGTTTAGACTTAGACTCAGATGGTGATGGTTGTTCCGATGCAATCGAAGCAGCTAGCTCAAAAACAGCTACAAGCACATCGGCTTTCCCAACAGGAACCGATACGAACAGCAACGGTTTGTTAAATAATTACGAAAGTGCCACTGCGGGACTAATTAATTATACATCTTCTTATTCAGAATATGCTTTAGATAAAACTATTAATGCCTGTTTAGATACCGATAAGGATGGAGTTGCTGATGTTAGAGATATCGACGATGACAACGATGGTGTGTTAGATATTGCGGAACAAATTAATTGTGTCTCATCCGGAGTTGATTTATCTAAAGTAACGTTTAGTGGAAGTTCTATCACAGCTCGTACAGCAAATTCATTCACCACAGCTGGTGGAAGTGCCTGGAAATCATCGTATTCAGTTGAATCATTTAAATTGCCAATTTCCTTGAAATTTAATCATGCTTCTACAACTGGTTATGAAATGTTTGGATTAATTCCTGTGGGAACTGCACAAACACCTGACAGTTGGACTGATAATGGCTATAAATTTTATGGAACGGGAACAACCCTTTATGGATATTTCCTCACGCAATGGGATCCTAGTGCGTTAGCCATTTTGCCAACCGATGTTTTAAGTATTGATATTTCTACTTCAGGTTTAGTAACTGTAGGAGTTAATGGGGTCACTAGAAAAGTATTCCAAGGGGCCGTTTCTGATTATAAATTAGCCTTAAGTTCTTATACACCATCATCTTTAACTAATATAATTTTAACAGATGCTTCAAATTCTGTTAAATTAACTTGTAAAGACACGGATACAGATGGTGACGGCATTCCTAACCGTTTGGATTTAGACTCAGATGGTGATAATTGTGCCGATGCAATTGAATCAGGGACTGCAGCTCTAGGTACCACTGCTGCAAGCACTACAAGCTTCTTAGATCCAAGTACTACTGGCCTAAATGGTTTCGCCAATAATTTAGAAACTGCAACTGATAGTGGTGTGTACAAAGGTGCTTATTCGTATAATTTCGCCATTTCTACTGCTTTAAATGGCTGTACGGATACTGATGGTGATGGCAAAAGTGATTTAATTGATATTGATGACGATAATGATGGAGTATTAGATAGTCAAGAAAGTACTTGTGCTTCTTCTTTAATGCCTAAAGCGGGTATCACCGTTTCTTCCCCGGTAACCTGGACTTATGCTAACGGGGCAACAAGCCTAAATGCCTTGGTAGATGGAGTAGATGCACAAATCTTTGTAGCCAATACCAATGCAAGCTTCACTAATGCACCTATTTTACAATTTGATTTGCCAAAACCTACTATTCTAACACAAATTGAGTTAGGAAATTATCCTAGTCAAACTCCACTTAATGCAGGTGGAATGTTTAAAATGCAAGGATGGGATGGTACCCAATGGGGCGATATTGGTATTGAGCAAGTTATTGCCAATACGGCACCAATTAATGCCACCAACAATTCCATTAAGTTCAATATGGTGCATAACCTGATTGCCTTCTCTAAATACAGAATTTTCGGAGTTAGTGCCGTTGGTTCTGGAGTTTGGGCGCAAGAAGCGTATTTCACACAGAAAACATGTACCGATATGGATACTGATGGTGATGGAAAACCAAACCGTTTGGATCTGGATTCTGATGGGGATGCTTGTTCGGATGCTACTGAAGCCAATAGTTCATCCACCGCTAAAAGTTTAACCGAGTATCCAACAGGAACAGATGCCAATAAGAATGGATTAAATGATAATTACGAATTAAGCACCTTAGGTGGTAGTTATAATTATACCTCAAGCTATAGTGATTATGCCTTATTGAGTTCAATCAAAGGTTGTTTGGATACGGATGGCGATGGCATTACCGATTTCAATGATATTGATGATGATAACGATGGCATCTTAGATTCAGCCGAAATGATCGCATGTAATACCATGTGGACACCAGGCGCTGCAATAGCTAGTCCTAATTATGGTACATCAACCGCTAGTTTAACCTTTAATAATTCGGGTTTAATTGGAACAGGCTTGTCAGCAACACTTACGGTACCAAATACCTTGGATGATACTTATTTCTTATTAGAACCAAGAACAACAGGTTTTATTGAATATACCCTTCCTGCTAATACGAACGTTGGTGGAGTGGTGCTTTGGGCACCTGATGCTTTCAATTATGGCGGTGGCGATGGTCCAGTAAAAGATTTCAAAGTAGAAGTGATATATAACAACGTTGTTACATTTACTTCCCAAACTTTTACCACTGCACAGCCTATTGGTGCCGGATCGAACGCAGGCGCTCAAGTCTTTTATTTACCTAAAACTTTTGTCAATCCGCAAAGAATTAGATTGAATATTTCATCGGGTTGGTATGATGTTAATAATAATAATACGATCCAAGTAGGTACTGAAACACTTGCTGCTGGTTCTATCAATGGAGCCTATAACATGACTTTAGGTGAGTTTAAAGTCATCTGTGGCCCTATTGATATTGATACCGACAGCGATGGTATTCCAAATCGTTTGGATTTAGATTCTGATGGTGATGGTTGTTCTGATGCTTACGAAGCAGGAAGTGTAACAGCACCAAGCAGCACAACAGCTTTCCCTGTAGCAACAAATAATGATACCAATTCAAACGGTTTATTAAACAATTACGAAGGCACAACTGCTGGAACAATTAAGTACACATCAACCTATACCAATTATTCATTAGATAAAACCATTAACCTGTGTACTGATACAGATGGTGATGGTATTGGTGATTTCTTTGATATTGACAATGATAATGATGGGGTACTCGATGCGGTTGAATCGCCTTCTTGTTTCCTAAGCGCTAATGAATGGAATACGGCTAACAAAGTGTATTTTGCTAAATTCAGCTCAGAATTAACAGCGGCAACTCCTAATAATAATTTTGCAGCTTTGGGTGATGGCAACGCCACCACTGCAGCGGTCCAGCTACAAGCATCTCAAGGTCAACTTAATAAGGAACTGTTCAAGATGGAGTTGATGAAACCAACTCAGTTGGATGCGATTTACATCAAGAAAACAACAGCAACAGAAATTTTTGGAACCACTGCTGCAAGTTTAAAAGTACAAGGTTCGAATGATAATTCGTCTTGGACTGATTTAACCGCGGCGATTGCTTTGCCAGCAGATGCAACCAATGTAACAGCTAATGGAGCGGTTTCTTTAACTAACTCAAATAAATTTACGCTAACTACTAATCCTGGAGCCTATAAATATTTCCGTATTTACGGAGTGGCTACGTCTAATACGGTAGGTGGTTTTGCTTCTGAAATTTATTTCGATGTTAATACCACGGCCTACAATGCCTCAAGATATCCTAAAGCGACTTGTATTTCGGATACAGATAATGACGGTCAACCAAACCATTTGGATTTAGATTCTGATGGTGATGGCTGTAGCGATGCAAAAGAAGCTGGTACGACTACTTCAATTACAGCTAACTTTAAATTTACCGCTAATTTTGGTACCAATGGTTTTGCCGATGCCTTAGAAACTACTGCAGATAATGGAGTTTATTCAGGCACTTATACCTACACCAATTACGCAATCGATAAAACCTTAAATGCTTGTTTAGATACAGATGCAGACGGCGTGCCAGATGTTGCGGATATTGATGATGATAATGACGGGGTCTTAGATTTAACTGAATGTCCGCAATTAGCTATTTCTAACAAATACAAAGTTTATACCTTCAATAGAAGAAACGACGTTAATGTTTCAACTAATCTTCCCGTACGCATTACAGGAAGTAGTATAACTAACGTGATTTTGAATCAGTTAACAGAAGGAACTTTCTCCTATAATGGAGTAACTTGGGCCTTGTTAGCTTCAGATATTACTGCTAATGCTAGCCAACAAATTAAAATAGAAACACTACCCACTGCGGGAGTGAATGGCAGTTATTATTTTGCCGATGCCATGTTGATTACAAATGGTACCGATACTTACCTTATCAACGATCGTGATGCTGGATTTAGCAAAGTAGGGACTTGGATAGATCAAGCTAGTTTTGCCGGAAACTATCTAAGCAATATGTTCTATGCCAACATCAATGCGGCCAATATTGCCACTTGGACTTTTAGCAATATCACTAGCCCAGATATATTATGTGATGCCGATAATGACGGTATATTAAATCATTTAGATCTAGATTCAGATAACGATGGTTGTGCCGATGCCATTGAAGCAGGAAGCTCAAAAACAGCAACTAGTACGACAGTATTTCCAGCTACATCAGGTACAACAGATACCAATAAGAATGGTTTATTAAATAACTACGAAGGTACCACCGCTGGAACAGTGAATTATACCTCAACCTACAGCAATTATGCCTTAGATAAATCCTTAAATTTCTGTACAGATACCGATGCGGATGGAGTTTCAGATTTAATCGATATTGATGATGATAATGATGGGGTACTAGATACTGTAGAATGTCCAATGAAGAATATTTTAGTCAATGGTACATTTACTGGAGGTACAACAGGTTGGACGGCTCATCCAAATTGGTTATATGAGCTTGCAGGCTATGTTTGGAATAATTCAGAGAATAGAACCAATGATCAAATTTCTCAGTCTTTTGCTAAACCTAATCTTAATCCAGCAAAAAGCACTGTTGACGTAACATTTGATGTCAATGCGAATGGTCATGGATGGGTTATCACAACTGCAGCTACTGCAAAGCTAGACCTTCTCATTAACAATACAATCTATGCAACCATTAGCAATCCAAATGGAGGTACTACTGCCTCAGTGCTTGCAGCAAATGGAGCTACAGTTAATGTGAACAGTATTGCTATTACAGCACAAAGTGTGCCTTCTGCTAAGATTATTGTTTCTATCCCGAAAACGGCTTTCCTAAATACAAACACAATTGCATTTAACTTTACGTCAACGAGTGATGATTTTAGTATTGATAATGTTAGTCTTGAATCATTTAATGCTTGTGATACGGATAATGACGGAATAATTAATTCACTTGACTTAGATTCTGATGGAGATGGATGTAGCGACGCGATTGAAGCAAGTAGCTCAACCACAGCTTCAAGTACTTCAGTATATCCTACAGGTGATGATACCAACAAGAATGGTTTATTAAATAACTACGAAGGCACCACCGCCGGGACAGTGAATTATACTTCTACCTATGCTAGTTATGCATTAGAGAAAACCTTGAATTTCTGTATCGATACTGATGCGGATGGGGTTCCTGATCTGAAAGATTTAGACGATGATAATGATGGTATTTACGATACGGTAGAATGTGCTGCACAAATCTGTCCAAGTCCTATTCTTAACGGAAGCTTCGAATCAAATACTGTAGCTGCAAATAATTGGACTTTAGTAAATAGCTCATCAGTTTTGGGATGGAAAACTACCGCAACAGATAACCTTATTGAATTATGGGGAACAGGCTTTAACTCTGTACCAGCAGCAAATGGTGTAGTTTTTGCTGAAATTAATGGGACTCAATCCAATACCATATTATACCAAAAATTATGTATCACGCCAGGCTCTGTCATTGAATGGTCTGTTAAACACAGAGGACGTGATGGTGTTGAGGTAGCCGATGTGCAAATAGGGGCTTCACTTACATCTCTTATTACACAAAAGTCAATGTCCGACGGAACAACAGCTTGGGGTACTCATACTGGTACTTATGTAATTCCAGCAACCCAGCAAGAAACCTATATAGGATTTAAGGCAATAATCCCTGCTGTTGGATCAGGGAATTTTATTGATGATCTTACTGTTATTGTTAAATCTGCAGGACAATGTACTCTTGACACTGATGGCGATGGAATAATAAATACTTTAGATACCGATTCTGATAATGACGGTTGCCCGGATGCAAATGAATATTACAATACATCAACTGCAATTGGTACAGACGGAAATAACTATTATGGTACAGGAAATCCTCCAGCTGTAAATACAAATGGAACGGTAAGTACCGCAAATTATACTGGATCTTATACCAATGTAAGCACAGCAGGTTCGGCAAGTGTAATTACAACACAACCAACTGATCAAAAGGCTTTGGTGAACGGAAATGCAGTGTTTACCACTGCTCTTAGCCTTGGTTCAGGCACAACTACTTACCAATGGGCAGTGAGTACAAATGGTGGTTCAACGTGGACAAACCTGAGCAATACGGGAGTTTATAGTGGCGCAACAACAGCAAGCTTAACACTTACAGGTGTTACAAGCGCCATGAACGAATATCGCTACCGTTTGCAAGTATCACAATCTAACTTTGTTTGTGGTAATCTTACTTCAAATGCAGCTCGTTTAACAATCGGATTTTTACCAACTATTGTGGATGATAATTTCGCTGTGTTGGAAGATACCCCTTTAACAGCTAGTGTCTTCACCAACGATAGTGGTTCGGCGGG
>NZ_JBIIPN010000092.1:0-10920 GCF_044342615.1 Daejeonella sp.
CCAGAGCCTGCGGGACCAGTTTTTACCTCATTCACAATTTTAAGATAGTCCATCTTAGGCCTGGTTTCCAAAAGCTCGGCCACCTCACCAACACGAGAACTTGGCTTAAAAATAAGTCCAAATTGATTTTCACGCCAAGTTAGTGAAGATGGACCGGCGCCATAATAATTCCCCATATCCTGCCAAGTCCAGCCCCCAGGCATGGTTTGAGTGCCAAATACACGATCATCTGAGATGATTGAACCTGTAATATTTTTTATCCCTAAACCAATAATAGCATCTGCCCATTTTTTTAAAATAAGGTTAGACTTTGTTAGCTCATACCTATCACTACCTAGACTTGGATCACCTGCTCCAGTAATAATTATATCGCCATTTAATGTTCCATTGGAAGAAATTGTTCCATTATAGCCCAAGGTAGTTTCCCAAGTAAAATCTTTACCTAAAAAATGATATGCAGTAGCAGCGGTAATTGTTTTTAATGTTGAAGCACTAGCCAAACCAATATTTTCGTTTTTTGAAAAAACAAGCTCTCCACTCTCCGCATTTAATACGGTTAATGAACTCATACCATATTTCATCTGCGGATCATCTTCAAATCGATCATAGGCATTTTGAATCTTCTGCTTTAATGTTTGCGATGAAAGCGATGAAAATGAAACTGTTAAGATGAATGCGATAATATATCTCATGTGCTAAATGTATTATTTTCTATTTTTATTATATTTATTAACTATAACGATAATATATAAATTGAAGATTATTAAATGGAAATAGCAATAAAAAATGCTGATTCGCAATAAGAGCAAATCAGCATTCTAAAATATGTAATTATTTAGGATTAGTCCTCCACCTCAACAATCATTTCAATTTCGATTGCAATATTTCCTGGCAGGGCTGACATACCTACTGCTGAGCGAGCATGCTTACCTTTTTCTCCAAAAACGCCAACCATCATATCAGAAAAAGCATTCATCACTTTCGGATGATCCTTAAATTCTGGGGTACACTGTACCATACCCAATACTTTTACTACTCTTTTTACTTTGCTTAAATCTCCAATTTCCTTTTTAAGGCTTGATAATAAAGCAATTCCGGTTAAACGAGCAGCTTCCTGACCTTGTTCAAGCGTAAGATCAGCACCAACACGACCTTGATAAGTCCCACCTTCAGGCTTATCTGGACCATGTCCAGATGTAAAGACTAAATTCCCTACGCGTACAGTTTTCACAAAATTAGCGGTTGGGACAGATGGCTCAACCAATTGAATATTTAATTGCTTCAAGCGAGCCTCAATTTCTGCAGATGCCTGACTAGAAAAAGGTTTAGCTTGATAGGTTTTAGGACTACAGCTCCATAGTGTGATTGAGGTAAGGAATAATAAAGTGTACTTTTTCATGATAATTAATTATTGATTGTTATTTATTTATAATGTTAACTGGATTACCTTTAAGATAAGCCGCTAAATTTTGTTCTACAATTGCCATCAATCGTGCCCTGGCCTCTTTCGTCGCCCAGGCAATATGTGGCGTAATTAAGCAGTTTTTAGCCGATAAAAGTGGATTATTTGATGAAGGAGGCTCTACAGAAAGTACATCCAATCCAGCACCCGCAATTAAACCTGTATTCAATGCATCTGCTAAATCCTGTTCATTAACAATCGGTCCTCTTGAGGTATTTAGAAAGAAGGCCGACTTTTTCATCAATTTTAAAGTGTTTTTATTGATTAAATTTTGAGTCTCAGGAAATAATGGACAGTGAATACTTACCACATCAGAAATCCCTAAAAGTTCATCTAATGATGCCCATTTGAAGTTTTTACGATGAGACTGATCAGTTTGAGTTCTAGAATAGGCTATAACATTCATGCCTAATGCACTAGCAACATCCGCAACTTTCTGACCAATGGAGCCAAAGCCAATGATACCCAAAGTTTTGCCTTCTAACTCGATTAATGGATAATTCCAATAGCAAAAATCAGCTGAAGCTGCCCAATCGCCATTAAAAACCGAATCGCTATGTTTTTGAACATGCAAGCATAATTCGAAGAGTAAGGAAAAGGTTAATTGAACCACAGAAGCTGTCCCATAACCAGGAACATTTGCTACTTTTATCCCTTTGGAACGGGCAAAATCAACATCCACCACATTATATCCTGTTGCTAGCACTCCGATATATTTAAGATCAGGTAACAGAGCCAGAACATCCTCTCTGAGTGGTGTTTTATTGGTAAAAACAATCTCAGCACCCTTGCAACGATCTAAAATATCGGCTGCTAAAGTTCTTTCATGTACTTCAAGATTACCAAAATGCTTTAAACCATCCCAACTAAGGTCGCCGGGATTTAAAGTATAACCATCTAATACCACTAAATTCATTGAATATTATTTACCTAGAGCATCCCAGGGAGTGCCACTTATCCCATTCAAATCCCACACAACTTTGCCTGCACGAAGAGTAAGCTCTGCCTCCAACTTTTTTGTTCCTTTTAACACGTTACCGCGAGAATCCATGAAGCCAAATTTACCTTCTCTAACATTAAAAACGGCAATATCAGCAACAGCACCTTCACTTAAGTGCCCTAATTCGGTATGCTGAATCACATTTGCTGGGTTCCATGTTGAGCGCAAAATAACGTCCTGAACAGACATACCCATATTCAAGAATTTCGACATGACGTTAGCCATATCCTTCATTCCGGCATTTCTACTATTTCTATACAAATCGGTACTTATGGTATTGGGATAAAAGCCTTGTTTAAAAGAATTTATGGCAGTGCTCCACACAAAAGCCCCTCCTCCATGTCCTACATCAAATATTCTACCTTGCTTTTGTGCCTCAAAAATGAAAGGTTTAACCTTATTATTGGCGTCAACAACTGATTCACGACCAGAAACTTGTAATTCACTAGCAGCAGAGCCAGAAAAAGTATGCGTAAAGATATCCCCTGGGCGAAAATACTTCAAGAAAAGATCCTCAATAGATAATTTAGGATTACTCGATCCAAAATCAACGATAATTGGTTTCTTAGTAATATTTCCTGCGGCTATAGCACGTTTCACCGGAGTGTAATCATTGCCCTGATAATGATGTGCTTTAATCCCAACAATGATATCAGGATACTCCTTCATCATAAATGCCGTTGTAGTTGGATTCATGTCTGTTGTGTCTTGGGCATGAATTGTACCTAACATACCGTAGCCGGCAATACTTATAAATGCCAAAACTCGCGTTTGAGATTGATCAATTGTTTGTTTTTTGAAGGTTGGAAAATTTCTCCAACCCGAAGATCCCGCATCAACTACCGTAGTAACTCCAGAACGGAAAGTAAAATCATCTGGTGCAACGCTACCAAAGCCATTTGTGATTCCAAATCCTACATATTCCTCTTCATCAACACCAGCAAAAACATGAACATGCATATCTATAAAACCAGGAGAAACATATAAACCACTAGCATCTACCGTCTTTTTTGCGGTATTTGCTGCAATGTTATTTGCTATTCTTAATATTTTTCCGTCTTTAATAGCCACATCCATTTTCCCATCGATTTTATTCTTAGGGTCAATCACATGTCCATTCTTAATTAAAATATCAATTTCCTGGGCTTTTACAACATTAAAAGTAAATAGAAATAAAGTACAAATTAGACAAAAATGAAAGGCTTTAAATTTTTTTAATAGGCTAGTTTTCATAGTTCTGCAGCGCATAATTTTAATGGTTTAAAATTTCAAATACAAAAGTTTAATGTAGGTAAATTATAGCAAGCAAGCAATAGGCTTTTTCAATAAAAATAAAAGATTAAATTAATCTCTCCTTTTAATCTTTTAAAAAAAATGCCCAAGACTTATTAAATCTGTGGGCATTTGAAATCGAGTTTTATTAACAAAATTAGATTAGCTTCTGAGCCATCAGATACTCTGCAATTTGAACCGCATTGGTTGCTGCACCTTTCCTAAGATTATCTGCAACAATCCATAAATTCAACGTTTTATCTTGTGATTCATCCCTTCTAATTCTTCCCACAAATACCTCATCCTTTTCATGTGCATCCATTGGCATTGGGTATTTTAGGTTTTTAGGATCATCCACAACAATAATTCCCTCTTCTTTTTCAAGGATAGAACGAACCTCATTTAAGTCGAAATCGTTTTCAAATTCAATGTTTACTGATTCCGAATGGCCTCCCATTACTGGTATGCGGACTGTTGTAGCAGTAACACGAATAGAATCATCACTCATGATTTTCTTGGTTTCAAGAATCATTTTCATCTCTTCCTTGGTATAGCCGTTATCTTGAAACACATCAATTTGAGGAATAACATTCAAATCAATTGGATAAGCATAAGCCATTTCACCACTTATTCCCTTTCGCTCATTCATCATCTGATCAACCGCTTTAACTCCGGTGCCAGTAACCGATTGGTAGGTTGAAACTACCACACGCTTAATTTTATATTTATCATGTAATGGCTTTAAAACCACCACCATCTGAATAGTTGAACAATTTGGGTTTGCAATAATTTTATCTTGTGAACTAAGCTCATGGGCATTCACTTCCGGAACGATTAATTTCTTATCCGGATCCATCCGCCAAGCGGAAGAATTATCAATTACTGTTGTACCCACTGCAGCAAAACGTGGTGCATATTCTAGTGAAGTATTGCCACCTGCAGAAAATAATGCTACATCAGGCTTCATCGCGATTGCATCATCCATCGTCACCACATTATATTTTTTCCCTTTGAACTCAATCTGTTTACCTGCACTCTTTGCTGAGGCTACAGGGATTAATTCACTAACTGGAAAATTGCGCTCTGCTAAAACTTTTAACATCACCGAACCTACTAGGCCGGTTGCGCCTACTACTGCGACTTTCATTTTTCTGATTTTTTAATTTAAATATTTAATATCAAACAAATATGGCAATTTTTTCGATGATTTATTGCTTTAAAGTGCTTTAAACTGAAATTTTTATGAAAAATTGTAAATTTCAACCCAATAATTACCGATCACTAATTAATCAGCTACGCTAACTTCTTTTTTTTTATCGCAAAACAGATGAATCTTAAATTCATAAAATAAATGAATGTAGCGATGAAAATAAAACTTCTATTTATACTGATTTTAATCTCCCAAATAGCAAAATCTCAAGTTTTTGATGACTTTGAAGACGGAGATTTTACAGTAAACCCTATCTGGGCCAGCTCAAATAATAATGTTGATTTTATCATCTTAAACAATAAACTGCGATCAAATTCTAGTCAGCCTTCTCATAGTTTTTCAATCAGCACTCCAAACCAGCTTGCCTTAAATACCAAATGGGAATTCTGGGTAAATCTTCAACTCAATACCTCCGGTTCAAATTATGTTGATATTTATTTAATATCAGATAAAGCCGATTTAAAAAGTAATTTAATCAATGGATATTTTGTTCGAATTGGGAATACAAATGATGAAATAGCCCTTTACAAAAGATCTGGCTTGAGTACAACGAGCGTAAAATTAATTGATGGTGTAAATGGGATAACAAATACAAGCAGTTCTACCCTTAAGATAAGAGTCACTAGAAATAATGAGGGTTTATTTACATTAGAAAGAGCTTTAAACAGCACAAATAATTCCTATTTTTCAGAAGGAAGTAGCTTGGATTTAGATTTTACGAAGTCTGATTATTTCGGAATACTCATCCAACAATCTACCGCATCATTTTTCCAAAAACATTTTTTTGATGATTTTTTAATTGAAGCTTTATTTTCTGATAAAAATCCGCCTGAATTAATTAGCGCTACAACCTTAGACTCCAATACATTAGAAATAACTTTTAATGAGGCAATGGATAGTTTGGAAGTGCTGAATAAAGTTAATTATAGCCTAGAAAATTACGACGGACAAATAGCATTTATTCAAACTACATCCGACCCGACAAAATTTAAAATTAAACTTGCAAAATCCTTAAATACAGGAATTTACACATTAAAAATATCAAATGTTAAGGATAAAAGTGGGAATGTCATTCAAGATAAAAACACAGCACTTTTCACTTATAAAAAACCCTACAAAGTTCAAGTTGGTGACATTATAATCAATGAAATATTTGCCGATGCAACACCGCAAATAGATCTCCCATCAGTAGAATTTATTGAACTATTTAATAAAAGTGAGGAGCCCATTTCTTTGCATAATTGGAAGTTAAGCGATATTTCCTCATCAGGAACACTAGTAAATACAATAATGCCCGCCCTATCCTACCTAATACTTTGTGCAAAATCGGACACCGCAGAATTCAAAAAATATGGAAATGTGTTGGGGATATCTCCTTGGCCATCTTTAAGTAATGCCGGTGAAGAAATTAAAATAAGAGATCAATTTAACAATGTCATTGACTCAGTTAATTACTTGGATTCATGGCATAGCGACGCTACAAAAAAACAAGGAGGCTGGTCATTAGAACGTGTCAGTCCCACCTCCAAATGCACTAGCTCTTTAAATTGGGAAAGTGCGAAAGATCAATCTGGAGGAACTCCTGGCAAACAGAACTCAGTATTTATCCCAAATTATGAAAAAATTGCTCTTGTGGCAGATAGTTTACATCGCCTATCGGACTCAACGCTGACCCTGTTTTTTAATAAACCATTGAATAACAATAACTTATTAAAAAATAATTTCATTTTAAGTCCGGCTTCTGGTGAAATAAAAGAAATTATTAGCACTAAAAATTTGAAACAGCTAAACCTGAAGTACAGTGAAAAATTTAAATCTGGGACAAATTATATGCTAAAAATTAAAAATTTAAAAGATTGCAATGGAAATGCAATCAGCAACATTGAACCATTAGCTTTTAGTACACCTAAAGACCCAATACCCCCTCCACCTCCTCCAATAAGAATCGACACCGGCAAAGTAATCATCACAGAATTCTTAGCCGATCCATCTCCTGAGGTTGATCTGCCACTCGTGGAATTTATTGAAATTTACAACCCTGGAATTGACAGCATTGATTTGCAAGGTTGGAGCATTAATGACGTACAAACAAAGGGTATAATTAAGAAATATATGCTCCCACCAAATGAATACCTCATTCTTTCTCCCTTGGCAGATACGCTACACTATAAAAATTTCGGCAAAACCCTAGGTATTTTTCCTTGGCCATCACTCAAGAATAATTCGGATGAAATTATCTTAAAAAGCTTTAAAAATCGGACTGTTGATTCTTTAAATTATTCAGACAATTGGTACAAAGATCCCAAAAAAGTGATTGGAGGATGGAGCCTAGAGAAAATCAACTTAACTAATAAATCATGTAATGGATTTTATAATTGGGATGTATCGGAGGATAGTGCAGGTGGGACTCCCGGAAGGAGAAATAGTAGAGATAATCCAATTTTTATGAATGCGCCACTAAAAATTGATTCGCTGAAGATTGCTTCAGAAAATAGCATTGATGTATATTTTAATCAAATTCCAGATACTAGCTATTTAAAAGCAGCAAACTTTAGCATCAAAAACGGGAGTGAAAAGGCAAAAACTATACAAATTGAGAAGAAATGGCAAGAAATTAGACTCTTTTTCCAAGAAAAATTTAAAGAAGGAGAAAAATATACTCTTTCAGCAGATTTACTTATGTCTTGTTCAGGAAATTTAATCCGTGCTAAAGATGCAAGCGCTGAATTTGAAATCCCTACTATACCTGAAATTGAATACCCCATTATTATCAATGAAATTTTTGCTGACCCTTCACCCCAAATAGAATTACCAGAAGCAGAATTTATTGAATTATTTAACCCTAGCGTGCACACAGTAACATTGAAAGGGCTATCATTAGGCAAAAATCCGCCATTCAAAACCGAAGAAATTGAGTCGGGAGCATATTTAATACTCTGTGCCGAAAAAGATACCCTGAGCTTTAAACCCTATGGAAAAGTTATGGGAATGCCCCTCTGGACAAGCTTAAATAATCAAAAAGATAGCATTCAGCTCAAAAACAATAAAGGAAGAGTAATTCAGCAAGTAACTTATTCTTCTACATGGCATCGAGATTTAGAAAAAAGAAAAGGCGGATACTCACTAGAACTAATTGATTATCAATCTGTTTGCCTCGATTTACAAAATTGGGGCAGTAGTAAGGATCGTATCGGAGGAACTCCCGGAAGAAAAAATTCGATTTACCAACAAAATCTCACAAACGAAGCCTTAAAATTAGTTGAAATTGAAGTCATAGATAGTATCAGCCTATCTCTAAATTTTAATCGAGAAATTGACAGTCTAAAAGCTTCTATTACAACAAATTATGAGATAAATAATGGCGTAAAAAAGCCAGAATTTGCTATACCTCAAGCTCCAAATTTCGATCGAGTTGTATTGAAATTTGAACAAGCTTTAACGCGGGGTCAGACTTACCGACTTAAAGCAAATAATATTGGAGATTGTAGAAATATGAGCATTTCGGCAAATTTTAATTTTGGAGAGTTTCATTTAGCACCAAAAATTCAGAAAAATGATGTGCTACTCAGTGAAATTTTGTTTAATCCAAAAACTGGAGGATCAGATTTCGTAGAAATATATAATAATGCAAAATATTCCATTGACCTAAAGGAACTTACAATCGCACAAAGCATAAAAGACAGTATAAATTCCATTCGAGAAATCAGCAAAAAACAATTTTTATTAGAGCCTAGGAATTATTTAGCATTAACTATAAATCCGGAGAACATTAAGAAAGAATATCTTGTAAAAAATGAAGGCAGCATTCATAAAATAACCTCAATGCCTGTATTTAATGACGCTGAAGGGACAGCAGTACTTCTGAGTGATGGAAAAACAATCGACCAATTAAGCTATACAGAAAAAATGCACTTCCCACTGCTAAAAAATACGGAGGGCATATCTCTTGAACGCAGCAAATTAAATAGGCCAACAAGTGAGGGTGGGAATTTAAGATCTGCCACGATAGCCTCTGGAGGAGCAACACCTGGATATAAAAATTCTCAAAATACCGATGAGCAGCCAATTCAAGATGAATTCGCACTAATTTCTAAAACATTTTCGCCAGATAACGATGGCTTTGAAGATTTATTAGAGATAAAATATCAAGCATTAGCTGGAGAAATAGCGAACATCAGCATTTTTAATGACCAAGGAGCACTGGTGAAAAAACTAGTCAAAAACTACACTTTAAATAGAGAAGGAATTCTCATTTGGGATGGATTAAATGATCAAAGCCAGATGTCGCCTATGGGAATTTATTTACTTCATGCCGAGATTTTTAATTTAAGCGGGCAAATTAAACGATTCAGAAAAAGTTTTGCAGTGGTATCAAAATTTAAATAATGGTAATAGCCATTATTTTGCCTCCATAAATTTTTTACCTTTGAGCAAAACAATTTTACTATGCTTGAAAAAATTCTTGTTATTGGCTCCAATGGACAAATAGGAACCGAATTGGTTACTGAATTAAGAAAAGGGTATGGCGACTCAAATGTGATAGCATGTGACATCAGACGTCCAGATTATGACATCAAAAATGCGGGGCCCTTTGAGTTTGTAAATGTTCTTGAGAAAGATATTTTAAATGAAATTTTCAGAAAATATAAACCAACACAAGTTTATTTATTAGCAGCATTACTTTCAGCAACTGGTGAGCAAAATCCAAAATTAGCTTGGGATTTAAACATGAATGGCTTACTCAATGTGCTTGATTTGGCCTTAGAGTATAAAACAGCACGTATTTATTGGCCTAGCTCCATCGCAGTATTTGGACCCAATTCACCAAAAGTTCAAACGCCACAATATTGCGTAATGGACCCAAATACCGTTTACGGCATTAGTAAGCTTGCTGGAGAACGTTGGTGTGAATATTATTTTCAGCGCTACGGCCTAGATATCCGCAGCATTCGTTATCCGGGATTAATCAGCTGGAAGGCTGCTCCAGGAGGAGGAACAACCGATTATGCTATCCATATTTTCCATGATGCTTTAATAAAAGGTTCATATAAAAGTTTTCTATCTGCCGAGACTGAACTACCAATGATGTACATGGATGATGCTATTCGTGGAACGATAGAACTAATGGATGCGCCGGCAGAAAATATTAAGATTCGTTCATCCTATAACCTAACTGGAATGAGCTTTACTCCAGAAATATTAGCCGATGAAATAAAAAAGCATATTCCTAATTTCACATTGGGCTATACCGAAAATGATCCGCGTCAAGCTATTGCTAATAGCTGGCCAAAATCAATTGATGATAGTTTTGCTCAAGCAGATTGGAATTGGAAACCTGATTTTAACTTGGCAAATATGACAGCTGATATGCTGAAAAATTTAAAAAAATAGTAAAAAGATAAATATGCCACAAAGCATTGTAAATTTGGAAATTCGACAAAAGGGAGAGTTTAATAATTTACAAATAGATAAAAAACTGTTTTTATAAAAAATAGATAGATACGATAATGGGAAGAGCATTCGAATTCCGTAAAGAAAGAAAATTCAAGCGTTGGGCAAAAATGGCCGTTCAGTTTACACGTTTGGGTAAAGAAATAGTAATGGCTGTAAAAGACGGAGGGTCGAATCCTGATGCGAACTCCCGTTTAAGAACAGCCATGCAAAATGCCAAGGCTATAAACATGCCTAAGCATACTGTAGAAGCTGCTATCAAAAGAGCAAGCAATAAAGACGAAAGCAATTATGAAGAGATCGTTTATGAGGGTTATGCCCCTCATGGAGTTGCAATTCTAATTGAAACAGCAACCGATAATACTAACAGAACTGTGGCCAATGTTCGTAGCTATTTCAATAAAACAAATGGTGCACTCGGAAAAACAGGATCATTAGATTTCATTTTTAGCCGTAAATCTGTTTTCCGCTTCGATCCAGGAGAAATGGAATTAGATGAGCTTGAATTTGAACTGATTGATGCCG
>NZ_JBIIPN010000208.1:0-3264 GCF_044342615.1 Daejeonella sp.
TGCACTTCAAGTGAAGGTTGAGAAATTTAAAGATGTGGTTAAAATTGGTCGTACGCACTTAATGGATGCTACGCCTTTAACCCTGGGACAGGAGTTTTCGGGTTACGTTTCTCAGCTTAACCACGGTTTAAAAGCTTTGAAAAATACCCTAGACCACCTTTCGGAATTAGCGCTTGGCGGGACTGCCGTTGGTACGGGAATTAATACGCCTAAAGGTTATGATGTGAAGGTGGCCGATTATATTGCCCAATTTACCGGACTTCCATTCATAACTGCTGAAAACAAATTTGAGGCACTTGCTGCACATGATGCCATAGTAGAAACACATGGTGCTTTGAAGCAAATTGCGGTTTCGCTGATGAAAATCGGTAATGACATTCGCCTTCTTGCTTCTGGTCCGCGCTCTGGAATTGGAGAAATTCATATCCCTGATAATGAACCAGGCTCTTCTATCATGCCAGGAAAGGTTAATCCCACTCAAAATGAGGCGATTACCATGGTTGCTGCGCAGGTTATGGGTAATGATGTAACCATCAGCATCGGCGGATCAAATGGTCATTATGAACTAAACGTATTTAAGCCAGTGATGGCGGCCAACTTCTTACAGTCGGCACGCTTAATTGGTGATGCATGTGCTTCATTTACAGACAATTGCGTTGCGGGTATCGAGCCAAATTATGAGGGCATTAAAAAGCACTTAGAAAATTCACTGATGCTCGTAACTGCTTTAAATCCGCATATCGGTTATGAAAATGCGGCAAAAATTGCCAAAAAAGCATTAAAAGAAAATAAATCGCTCAGAGAAGCTGCTTTAGATCTCGGACTGTTAACAAATGAGCAGTTTGATCAATGGGTGCGCCCGGAAGATATGATTGGCGGACTAAAATAATTCATTATGCGCTCCGAAGGTTTTCGGGGCGCTTTTAAACTATCAAAATGGCAAAATATGCTTATTGCTTTTTATTCGTATTAAGCGTTCTTGCGTTTACATCCTGTAAATTTAATCCCAACCTTCAAGGAAAAGGAAATGAAGGCATACAGGGAGTTTGGGAAGAAGATTCTGTTGATTACCAAGATCAAAAATTGCAATATTCGAAACATAAATTTCGATTTACCTGCGATTCGGTTTATGTAACGATAGAAACATTTGCGAAAGTAAATATATATCCAGATTCATGTTTCAACAATGGAAGATGGACTGAATATGCAAAAGGTACCTATTTAACCAAAGAGGATACACTAATTGTTTCTGCTACCTTCACAAAACCTAATTTTAAGCAAAAGATTTCGGGCTGCTACCGCATCGGACAATACCTTCCAGCCTTTGTAATCAGAAAAAACGCTGCAGATAGCTTATATTTGGAAAGTGTGCAACAACATCTACAACTCAAATTAGCATTAAAAGAAAGAACGGTTTGCGTTCAAAAACCCCTAAACTAATTGATTATGAAATTCTGGTCCCTAAAAAAACTATTTTTTGCCGCCATTTTGCTAAATATGCCTTTTCAAGGTATGGCATGGGGAATGCTTGGTCATCGTGTGGTAGGTGAAATTGCTGAGACTTATTTGACCCGAAAAGCGAGCCGCGAAGTAAAAAACATTCTTGGAAATGAAAGCCTAGCAATGTCGAGTAATTGGGCTGATTTTATTAAATCGGAACCTAAATTTGATTATATTGGTAATTGGCATTACATCAATTTACCAGCAGGCATGAGCATCGAGAAACTTAGCCAGCACTTGCAAAATGACACCACTACAAATGCACTCACCCGAATTAATTTTCTAAGTTCAGAGCTTAAAAATAAGTCACTTGAACAAGAAAAAAAGGTGATGTACCTCAAACTTTTAATTCACATCGTTGGGGATCTACATCAACCCATGCATACTGGCCGATTTGAAGACCTTGGAGGCAATAAAGTGCAGTTAAAGTGGTTCGGTCAAAATACTAATTTACACCGTGTATGGGACAGTGACCTAATTGATTATCAAAATCTTAGCTATACTGAATACGCTAAATCCATTAATTTTCTTGATAAAAAAAGACTACATTCTCTTCAACAAGAAGGTGCCACACAATGGGTAATAGATTCTTATAAAATCAGTGAGAAATTATATGCTGGCGTAAAAACGGATGAGAAATTGAGCTACAAATACATCTATGATCATATAGAAACTGCTAATCAACAATTGCTGAAAGGCGGCGTGCATTTAGCAGCTCTTTTAAATGATATTTTCCAAAACTAATTCATAAAAGCGCTAAAATCCATGAAAATCTTGATGGTTTGTTTAGGTAATATTTGTCGCTCACCATTGGCTCATGGCGTTTTAGAGCATCTGGTGAAGGAAAAAAACCTGACTTGGGAAATTGATTCGGCGGGTACGGGTAACTGGCATATTGGCGAGCAACCCGATAGACGGTCGATTGCTGTAGCTCGAAAATATGGAGTAGATATTAGCAATCAATCGTGTAGGCAGTTTCAAAGCGATGATTTTGAGAAATTTGATCATATTTTAGTGATGGATCAAAATAATTTATCGGATGTAATTTCCTTAGCACAAAGTGATGCGGACTTCGGAAAAGTTCGTCTTTTTTTAAAAAATGGCATTGTACCCGATCCCTATCATGACGATAATCAATTTGATCCCGTTTATCAAATGATCGAAAAACGTTGTTTAGAACTTATTGAGGAGCTCGGCACAAATCGTTAAGCTTCTAGTCTTTTTGTACATTTGACACATGGCAATAATCAAACCATCTATTCCGAAAGGTACCCGCGATTTTTCCGCATCCGAAATGGTGAAGCGCAATCATATTTTTAATACCATCAGTTCGGTATTTAAAAAGTATGGCTATCAGGAGATACAAACTCCCACAATGGAAAATCTGAACACCCTAACTGGTAAATATGGGGATGAAGGTGATAAGCTAATTTTTAAGGTTTTAAATTCTGGAGATTACCTTTCGGGGGTAAGCTCCGAAAAATTGGATAGTCGCAATTCACAAGCACTCATCTCAGAAATAAGTGAAAAAGCATTACGCTACGACCTAACCGTGCCTTTTGCACGCTATGTAGTGATGCATAGAAATGATATCTCTTTCCCATTTAAACGCTTTCAAATTCAACCCGTTTGGCGTGCCGATCGTCCGCAAAAAGGAAGATACCGCGAATTTTATCAATGCGATGCGGATGTAGTAGGCTCCGAAAGTTTAATTAATGAGGCCGAATTTGTATTGATTTATCACGAGGCTTTAAGCAAACTGGG
>NZ_JBIIPN010000093.1:0-10810 GCF_044342615.1 Daejeonella sp.
AGATATGAGAATAACCTGTTGCCTCACTTTGGAAGTAAATGGTGTTTAGATCGGTCCAGCCAATATTCCCACCACCAATGCCTGGTCCGCCAATCCATGCCTCATCACGCTGACGGTCAAGCAGACTAAACTTTCCGCTTGCTTGATCCAATTTCATGATCCAACGATCTTTATTGTCTAAAGCTGAAACAACCACCACCGCTTGCGATCCATCGGCATTCCAAAATGGTCCGTTTACCGAAACCTGACGATCTTCGTTCTTCTTTTTTCTTTCCTCAAGCTGTTTTGGATAATCTTTTACATAATCAGGTAAATCTTTAATCCCCGGAATGTCTTTGGTAATTAAGGCATAAATAGTATCTCGCTTTAAATCATACACATAACTTTCATTTTGAGGAAGTGCATTGCCTACTTTTGTACGGGTATTTAGATCCTCAGTATAGCCACTTTCAGTTACATAGTTTGGAACAATTGTGTTTTTATTCCCCTCAGGGCGTTTCATTAAGCGGAAAGCGATGTATTTCTCATCGGGACTTATTCTCACGCTTACCAAACTACTACGATCATCTAAATAAAACTCTTTAGGCTCTTTTATCGCATTAGCTTTGCTTTTTGCAAGCCTATCTTCACGTTCTTCTTTTTTCTTTTGGATGATATCAAACTCATTAATTTGATCTTGTCTTAACCATTGGTCTTGCTTGCTTAGTGGACTTTCAGGACGTTTTTTGCTACGAGTAAAATTGCTCAACTGTATAATTGAACCTCCATTTAAGGACATGCTGAATAAGTTTTCTCCTCTTTGAAAAAAGACTTTAGTTTCATCCATAGAGAAAACAGGATTGCTTTCTCTGTCAAGAGTATTAGTAAGTGGATTTTCTTGACCAGTACTTATATTTCCAACAAAAATATCGCCATTACGCTCAAAAAGCACTTTTAAGCGGTCTTTAGAATAACTTAAAGATCCTTTGTTTAATGATTTTTTTTGGTTTTCTGCTGTTTGCTGTGGTTTACGATTATCAATTGAGATTTGATAAAGCGGGTCTTCCTTAACCTTATCTGGGTTCCAGTTAAAATAAATAGTACGACTGTTATTGTCCCATTGTATGTTGCTTGGTGATACACCCATCCATTTGGGGTCGCGCATAATTTTATCTACGCTAAGTGTGCCTAGCTCTTGAGCATTGGCCGAAAAATATCCAAATATTAAGAGAAAAATTAAAATTCTTTTCATGATTTATTGTTGTTGTCTTTAGTTTTCAAGATTAAATTCTGCTTTAAATCTCATCACATTATCTCTTTGAAGGATATAGTAAAATCTCTTTTTATCGGGACTAAATTCCATAATCCAGCGGTTTGTAGAGGCGGCAGGGATGAGCTTAGCGGTAAATGCATCTGCTGGAAAGTATTGTGCAAGTGCAGTGCTAATTTTAGGGTCTGAATCACCACCATAATTGGTGATGCTATCCGGACTCCCATCATCATGGCGATGGTCATGCTTTAATTGTATTCCATTTTTACTTTTTGTAAGCACCCAGGTACGCGATTTATTTTCACCAACGTGGAAGGGTAAACGTAAAACAGAGTTTTTGCTCTTATTGACCGTAAATTTTAGTTCTTTACCCCAAAAATCGTTCGCTTTTGTTGTATCGGGCATGTAAATGGCTTTCCCATAAAAGGTTTTGCCTTCAAGCGACTTTAATTCATTAAAAAATGCTTTGTCAGTTTGAGCGAATAAAAAGCTACTAACAAATAAGAAACTACAAGTAATGTTGTAAAATTTCATTTAATTAATTTTTAGATTTTGTGGCAATACCACCTTTTTTACTTTCCACTTTTACCGTGTATTTTCCAGCATTTTGAACAATCCAACGTACGGTTACAGTAGCATTTCCAGGAATATTAGCTACCTGGATAGTTGAGGGATTATTTTTTTGCTCTTTTGTGATATTAAGGTCTCTATTTTCAACAATCATACCCGCAATTACCTTAGTGCCCTCAATGCTAACCATGTCTGGAACCTCAATTTTGTACTTTAAATCTTGGCTCGAATGGGTTGGTATCATTCGTTTATTGGCAATTACTGCAGTTATTTCTTTCAATCCACCGCCCAAATCTTTTTCGGCAATTTCATCCACAGAAATTTTTGGAGTGTGATAGGCATGATAAAGAGTAAATGACATATTGCGGTGTGCATCACTTTCTAAAAGAAATCCGGGGTGTAAACGTCCAAATGATTTTTTAAAACCTCCAATTTCAATATCACCATATTGTGGATGCTTAAAAGGCTTCCAATCTACAAAAGCATCATTAAAGAGTAAATTGCGGTCGAAAGTGTATTGAGATGCCTGTGAATTTGAACCCTCTGCTTTGTTATACATGAGGTAATTTGTCCAGAGTTCATTCGAAAAAGTATAAATCCCTCTACCTCCATAAAACCAGTCGAGCTCACCCCCAAACACAGAATATAAATCCTTATAAACCACTAAATACCTATATCCTGGAATTAGCTCTTCGCCTTTTTTACCAAGTGCATCGTACACTTGAACATCTTGCGCATTATAGGTGTTCAAATCCTCAAGTGCTCCTGGGCCACGCAAAAGCATACCCCCACTATTATGATATGATTGTCCGGCAGCAATGTTTGGATGCTTCATCACAAAATCAGCTACAGCGCGATTTTCTGGCAATGAAAAAGGATATTTATAAGCACCGCTTTGAATGTAATTCGGTTGCCAGTTCCATGCCCAATCGCGATTAGGATCATAAAAACCTTCACCGTCTTCATTTACATCACCATCTCCATCATTATCAATTCCTTCATAACCTAATAATTCGTATTCTCCTTGTTGATCAGGACCTACACTAATCATTCTACGTGGATCTGTTTGATCAGTAATAAGTCGGCCATTAGGATTTTTTCTACGCATAAAAACGATATGTCCATCACCATCTAAATCATCAAAACCATCTTCATTTACCGCCCCATCACGGTCATTATCAACTGGAATCATGCCTGATCTTGGCGAATTAGCATTGTTCGGCTTATGGAAAAAATTATCGCGCGCATCCGGATTAATAGTTGGAGCGATATAAAAAGTCTTATCCGCTAAAAGCTCCTGAATGTGTTTGGTATCTGCAAAGGATTCGGCAAGGTACCAGGCAGCATATAATGCAAATTCACTTCCTTGAATCTCATTGGAGTGAATATTTCCATCAATGTACATAGCGGGCTTCTTGGAAGAATCACCAGTTTTAAAGTCGGAAATAGTCATTACCCAAATATCTTTTCCTAAATGAGATTTACCCATCGACTCTAATTTTACTAGATCGGGGTGGGATTTTGCCAATTTTTTGCAGATTTCTGTAATGGCTGCATAATCATAATATCGGTTCCAGCTTATGGGAACTTTTGGGTTGGCCGGACTTCCAGATGCTTTTAATATCTGCTCCGGTTGTTGTGCAAATAATGCAAGGGCCATAGCCAATGCAGGAACAGTAAGAAATATTTTTTTTATGTTAAGTTTCATGTTCTCTCTTAATTGGAGGTGAAAAATCTATAAATATTAAAGGGTTAGATCGATAGTTTTTGAGCCACTTGTCGGACTCCCAGCATCGATGCTTAGTTTTCCTGATCCCTTAATTAACCAGCTTAGTGTTCTATACCCTTGACCCTCAATGGCATCTAAAACCTGGTTTTTCCGACCACTGATGATTTTCTGGTTTTCGGTATGGTTCAGCTTTACACTGATTTTTTTAACCCAGTAACTGCGTTCACCAACTTTCGTTTGTGTGGCCATCAATCCATTATTTATAATGGTGGCAGTAATTCTTGTTAGCCCATTATCTAGTTTTTCTATTTGTACATTAATGATATCAAGTGATGGTGTCTTTTTACTGAAAGCTAGGATGAATTCATGATGTTTTTTTACCAATCCATCAACCATTTTGAATGGTGGATTTAAAAGTACAAAAGGATCTACACCACCCAATTCTACATTTTTACCTGGGAAATCTGGGTGATCAATTTTTTTCCAACTAACAAAATTATTTTCAATTTTTTCACTTTCTGCCCATCTTAAATAATTGGCAACTTGATCTTCAATTTTAAAGTCTTTTTGCTTTTTAGCTGTATCTGCTTTCGCTTTGGGTACCCACCATCCTGGCGTACTGTAACTATTTCTGCCATAGTGGAAATAGGCCCAATTGGCAAAATCGCCACCTGCGGAGCTCGTTTTAGGAGCATCTTTAAAGCCTGTTATTTTATTATAAAGCTCAGAAACATGAGCATTTGTCTTTGCATCGGACTCAAAATAACCAGTAATTATTCGTTTTGAGACTGCCTGCGGATTAAATGTCGCTGGACTAGACAAATTATTATAGGGGCCAAAAGTAATGACCGTATGAATATTAAACTGTTCGAAAAGATGATCTAGAAGCGCTCTATTCTCGTTTTCTGATATCATGTGTTCTCCTGAGCCCGGAACAAAATTTGGATAGGCATAGCTCATATTTTTATTAAAATGAACCCCACCTTCACCATCTTCATTAAGGTCACCATCTTTATCATTATCAATACCTTCAGAAAAAACAAGGTATTTACCAATTTCACCTTTTGTGGCATCAGCTAAGATCATGGAGCGTGGATCTTCAGGGTTTAATCTGTAATTTCCTGTGGGGTCTTCTACACGAATCCAGCTTATTTTGCCGTCTTTGTTGATATCTTCGAAAGGATCTTCGTTTACTTTCCCATCACGATCATCATCGGTAGGGCGGGCATTGGAGCTGCGGGCATAACGAATGGCTGAGAAATATTGCTCAGTAGCATCGGGACTCATATTAGGGAATACATAAAAGGTATTTTTTGCTAAAATAGCCTTCACGCTGTCTTGACTTGATGTATTTAATAGTTTTTCAGCAAATCCAAGAGCCAATTCTGTTCCAAGAAGATGCGAACCTTCAACGCCACCAACAACTGCAATAGCTTGTTTTTTCTCAGTCTGTCCAGTGCCAATAGTCAGCATCCAGATATCTTTACCACCATAAGTTTTAGTTAAAGATTTAACTTTAACTAGTCCGGGGTAAGATTTAGAAAGCACATTTACCCTTTGGGATACCTGCGTATGATTACTATAATCTTGCGCATTTGTTTCTCCATAAAAGAGAAATAGACCCATCATCAAAGTGATGGTTTTAGAAAATTTATTCATGAACTTAATCGCTTGTTTTCAGCTGATTAAATTACAGAAATAAATTAATTTATAGTGATCTATCGTAAATACTTCAAATTTAAGCTTTACTACTTTTCCGAAACCTCATATAATTGATTAAAAAGAAGCTTAAATGTACCATGTGTTTGCGCTCTAAAAGTAATTTCTGGTCCGAAAGCATAAAGTTTACCCTTCCCAAATTTAGCTTCAAATGCGGTAATACCATCTCTTAAATAGCCTTGACCCCATGCCCAGCCAGAGCGTAATGGTGTTGCACTTGAAAACCATAAAATAGGTTTAATGTCACCTTTTAGTAGGTCGGCGGTAGCAATTTTAAACACGGGACTATTATTGAAATATACATCTGCATTTTTCTTCATTCCCCATGCCGAAGCTAATGAATTATCAACGCTCACGCTTAAAACACTACCAGGTACATAGTATTTTTCTGCAGCCAATCGATTTTCCTGACCATCTGCGCCCATCTCAACAATTGCGTTTCTAACAGGTAATCCTAAGTGATTTGCCAAATTAGTGCTGCTGCCGATGCTAATTACTTTTCCACCTTGTTCAATAAACTTTTTGATTTCAGGAATTGATTTTTCCTGACTAATTCTTCCTAATTGAGCTTTAAATTCAGCAGGAATTGTTTCCAGATTGGATTCAATATTTCTATTGTTGCTAGGGCGATTAGAAACTGGAGGTATGGCACCTGATACAAAAATAATGACATCGTATTTCGAGTTTAAATTGCCTGAATCGATATCCTGAGGGTAAATTAGTTTTGCGTTAAAGCGATATTGCTCCATTAAAAAACGTACCCAACCAGAAGGCATTGAACCTCCATAATTATCCCAAAGTGCAATTCTTAGCTCTGAAACTTTAGTGATGTTTGTCGGAATTTCGGATGCAATTTTAAGCTCTAAACCCGGATTAGAAACCAAATTTTGTATTATTTTCTGGACTTTTGTATTTGCAGGAATGTAAAAATCACCTTGATCAGTTCCCGAATTAATTCTAAATACCTTTTCTTTTGCCTTTAATAGCTCATTTACTGCGATAAAAGCATTATTTGACTCTGCATTAATTAAGTATCCTCTTGCTAATACAACAGGTTTTTCTTCAACTTTTTGAAGTTCACCGTATGGGATACGCTGGAAAGGACCACTAAAATCCTCTTGAAGGCGGTCAAATTCCACATGCATTAAATAAGCTAAAGTCCATCCTGCTGCATCGTAGGGTGCAATTGGCGGACCTCCCTCATATTGAAAATCATTGGGATGATCTTGTGGTTCAAACATATCCAATACATGGGGTCTAAAGGCTTGATTAGTTTTTACAATAAATGAACCTTTTAAATATTTTTTATCGTTAACAACAAAATCTTCACTTGCTTTATGAATGAGAATACCTGAGCGAATCAATGCATTTACAAATTTAATTGCCGTTGGGAAATCTGCCTGACCTGCTGGAATGATATAGCCCCTAGCATCTCTTTTAGTAGGGTCTTTCATTACTTGATCAAAGTATTTAGTAGGGATGGTATTTCTGCCAGAAGTTCTAGCTCCTCCTAAATCTTTTTGATGCGCATCTTTTATGGCCTCAATTTTATTAGGTGATAGTCCCCAAGTATCTTTATTACCCTTTTCTACCGAGTTTTTACCCATCAAGTAAATATTATAGAGTAATTCATCGCGATGCCTTTGTGCGTAATTTAATACCGCATAATTCATTGAAATAGAGTAATCTACGGATTGTCTAAAATGCCATTTTTGTGGCGTCACGGGGAAAACTGTTCCTGCATTAGGAATTAAGCGCTCTGGCACCAGAGTAATTTCTGATGGTGTTGGTCCGCCAATAGTCTCTGTTAACAAGCCAACCATGTTATGAAAATAAGTGATGGTTCTTAGTCCGCCATTATACCAAGTTGAAAAAACAGAGCCATTCTTTTGAGTATATCCTGGTTTATTCTCGGTATTTAAACGATTGTTCATGGCAGCCCCTACTGCATCCAAGCTTGTCATTAAAATAGGATCAAATACATAGTTAAAGGGATCGCGATAAGGCGCTCCAGCCACTACAGAGCCTTCAGGGCCTCTCTGGTGGTGATTGTACATAATTTGCGGTAACCATTCTAAAAACAGTTGATTGCTTATATTTTGCGTTTCTTTCAAATTCATCATGAAAAAATCACGGTTATTATCATGCCCGGCATATTTTTCATATAAACGTGGTAAATTTTGTAATGAACGCTTTTCAGGTGTTTTCTCACGCATATACCAATCGCTAACCAATTCATGGCCATCAGGATTGGCATGTGTCATCAAAATGATTGTATTTTCTAATATTTTTATGGTCTCAGCATCTTTACGACTTGCCAAGTTCCAAGCAGTTTCAATAAGTTGATGGATTCCTAAAGTCTCTGTGGAATGTAATCCTCCATCAATCCAAACAATAGCTTTGCCTTTTTCTGCTAAAGATTTAGCCTCCTCATCAGTTAAGCCTTCTACACGAGCTAATTTTTGCGAAATTTCTTTGTAGTAGTCGAGTTTCTTTAAGTTTTCAGGTGAAGAAATGATCAACATCGGCTGCTCACGACCCTCTTCTGTTTTACCGATACTCAAAAGCTTAACCCGGTCGGAACTTCCTGCTAATTTTTTAAAATAGGCCTCTGTTTGAGTGAAATTGGCTAGCTGGTAATCATCGCCTATGGTGAAACCAAAATGTTCTTTAGGAGAAATTTGTGCAAAAGCAGTATTTATCAGAAATAAACTAATCAGTAAAAAGGAAAATTTACGCATGTTTTTGAGATTAATTAATGCAAGTTAATATTTCTAATGAATTGAAAGCGATTGATTAAGAGTTTTCAATCAAGGAATTATAAAATTGAATCCCTTAAGCAAAGGAGCCTATTCACTAAACAAAATCAAAAAATGATAGTTTAAGACTATTTTGGGATATATTGATTATAATTTTAATGAAGTGAAGGTGGAATTTGGTAATTATGAACATCACCAAATTAATACAAAACAATCAAAATAATTTCTCGTTCGGAGCTTTAATTCCCTTTAGTCTGAGGTAAATGGTTGTTTGCGCGCGATGATGAGTTTGATGCTCGAAAACCTTATTTAACCAACCAAATTGGTCGGTTTCATAATTTCCTCGCCTAATTAAACTATCCATTTTTGAGGCATCCATTTTTTCGATAGATTGAATTGCATAATCATAAGATTCCATAACAAGTTTAGTTAAGGCAGCCTTGTTTTTATACTCCTTCATTTTTTCTAATACTTTATCCTGATAAAGGGGTTCTGCGCCCGTAGCAATAGAAATCACAGTCATGGTGCTTTGCGACATATGCAACATCTGTTCGGCGAAACTGCGCATATCTGCCTTGGGTTTAAAATTTATTCCACTTTCAGGCATTGCATCGAGGTACTCCTTGGTATAGACTTTTGCTCTTTCCCAATCAACGAGCATATTTGCCCTAATAACCTCATTGTTAAGCCCTTGTGAAATTGCTGAATTCCCAATTAAAAGCAATCCAAACAGAACATTTAATGCTTTCACGTTTTTCATTTTAGGTTCAACAATTTACGAAAAAAATTTAAATTGTTAGCGAAGTAGATTTCCCAATGGGTCAATTCTTATATTAAAAGGTTGTAAATATTTATCCGCCAGAATCCCAAATTCTTTTCGATTGATATTTCTTTGTAGGTCAAATGATGTGTTTAATTTAAAGCTAGTCTTCCAGCTTTCTTCAATTTCTTTGTTAAGCTCTTCCCCGCGATTGGCATTGAATTTTATAAGTTCAATAACATCTTTTATGCTTAAACTATCATTTTTATTGTCGGCAAACCAAAGCTGACTCCTTGTATAAAACTCTCGCATGGGCGATTTAATATCTTCTGATTTTACAATCCCAGCTGTATCAAAATAGATTTTTCCATCATCCAATTGTGGTTTAATCATTCCGCTAAGTCCGAGGCGTTGAAAAGCAAGAAAGCTTGCATCTTTTTGGTCGATATCAGTGTATGGAATCAATACCGCATTAAAAGCTAAAAGCTCACCCTGTACCACGCGCGCATTAATTAGTTTAGTAGTCGTTTTAAAAAAGGCGCAATAGGCTGCTATAGTCCCCGCTGCTTGTCCCGCCGACATATTTATAAGCTTCACTTGTTCTATTTGCCTGGGAACAATGATAAAATTTTCAGGCTCTTGAGGAATGAGAGCTCCCATTGGGATGGTTACTAATGATCCATCCGATCTGTTTCCTAGAGCTACTGAACTTCTGTAAACCTTATTTTCGAAAATATTGGGACTGTTAATAGGGCTACTTATCGTGTTTTTCAAGTCAATTTTAAGCATGGCTGCTATTGCAAGATTGTCTGTTGCATCAACCACCACTTGTGCTTTAATTTTTTGGCCGCCTTTCAGCCTTATTTCCCAATCTTTCCCATCTTTTTTAATCTCATCTACAACATTATTAAAGTTGAGCGTCAAATTTTTTACGGTATCGCTAATGCCTTTTATTAATTCTCTAGCTTCGTTTAATTTGACAGGAAGCGCTAGTAGGGAGTCGGCACTTTTTGACCTTCTTCTTTCCTTCAGGGAGTAATAATTTTTTATGCGCTTCAAATAATCAAGGTCTTGCTCAGTAAACGCCGTACTAAACGACTGTGATTGTGTAAGATATGTTGTTTTAACACCAGAGCGTGCAGATTGAATGGCTGCTGCTACTGAAGCCGAATTATTTCCAACAACCAAAACTCCTGTTTTTGTAGTCTGAGCACTTAAACTAATGCATGTACTTATTAAAAATAAAAGGCTAAGAATTTTACGTGTCATATTAAAATTATCGATGGGCTTAATTTACTGTTTCTTTTATTAAATTTATGCTCAAATCAATATTAAGCTATTATGAAACTCCTTACTCGTAGAAATAGTATTATTGCCCTACTTTGTCTGTTAAGTTTTACACTTGGTGGATTTATCACTCAAAAAGCTGAGGAAGAAAAGATTAGTATTGCCTTGGTAAAGGCGGCACAGAAAATTATTGGGATTGATTTTACGGATGTTGAAATCGATTCCATGCTCACAGACTTGGATGGTCAACGTGCTAATTATGCTGCTCTTCGTAAATTAAATATCCCAAATTCGGTATCTCCAGCTCTAAATTTTAATCCTCTTCCTGTGGGATACGAATTTCCAGATAAATCCAATTATTTTAGAGTAAATTCTATAAATACTACAAAACTCCCTGCTGTAAAGGATGATCTTGCATTCTATACCATTGTACAGCTGGCAGATTTAATACGTACTAAGCAAATATCTTCCGTTGAATTAACGAAATTTTTTATCGAAAGAATTAAAAAACATGATTCGAATTTAAAGTTTGCTGTTACAATCACCGAGGAGCGAGCCATGGCGCATGCTAAAAAAGCTGATGCTGAAATTGCTGCTGGAAAATATAAAGGTTTATTACATGGAATTCCTTTTGGAGCAAAAGATTTATTAGCAGCCAAGGGTTATAAAACTACCTGGGGATCAGTGCCTTATAAGGATCAAGTTCTCGATATAGATGCTACTGCAATAACTAAGCT
>NZ_JBIIPN010000012.1:0-33423 GCF_044342615.1 Daejeonella sp.
ATTTACCGTATTTTGATATAAATTAATTAAAGGTTTAATAATCCCAACAAAACAGTCGTCATTGATTACTCGCAATTTAAATAAAATTAATTATCCCTAAATGTTAATAAAATTCATACTTGTTTTTTTCTGTAAGATTTAAATTTGTAAGGTTAATGGTTCTTGATTTCATAATCAAGATTAAAAGGGAACCAGGTTAGAATCCTGGACAGTCCCGCTGCTGTGTTCTCCAACAACGCTTATCCATTTTACGCCACTGTACAATAATCGGTATGGGAAGGTAGGATAAGCGGGAGTTAGTCAGAAGACCTGCCTTAGCAAAATAATTCATAGCTTTCGGGGATTGAAGCTTGGAGAAGATCGTGCTATAGAACGGTTTATTTCTAGTATTCCTTCATTATCTGTTTGCTGTGGGACAAAAAACTCACAACAAAATGAAAACAAAAAAACTTTACATTGCTGTAGGCCTGGGGCTTGCACAATTGACATTGCTGAATGCTAATGTCTGCGCACAAGACAAATCTGTCGCAATTCTCGACGAAGTAGTAGTAACTGCTAGTCGGACACCTAAAAAAATCTCTGAAATTGGAAAAGTTGTTCGAGTCATTTCCTCCGAAACGCTCAGTAGGAGTCAGGGGAGAACCCTCCACGAGGTTTTGAACAATGTAGCTGGTATTACTATTGGTGGAAATGGTGCTAACCCTGCCGATGTTAAGGCGGTTTACATGCGTGGGGCTAGCGCAGCAAATACCTTGATTTTAATTGATGGTATCCCTGTAAATGATGCCTCCGAAATTTCTGGAGAATATAATATTTCGGCTATTTCAGTTGATTTAATTGAGCGTATTGAAATCCTTAAAGGAGGAAATTCTACTCTATACGGATCAGATGCAGTAGCTGGTGTAATAAATATCATCACTAAAAAGGGTTCTGGTAAATTATCTGCTAATGTATTGGCCACTGCAGGATCCTATGATACTTATAAGCAAGTTTTAGGTCTTCAAGGGGAAATAAAAAATACAAGTATTGCATTTAATGCAAGCAATACTGATTCTGAAAATTTCTCTTCAGCAAAGCCCGCATCAGCTATGAACAATTTTGATAAGGACGGATTTCATCAAAAATCGTTAAACTTAAATTTAGGCCAGAAAATAAGTAATCGATTCAGTCTCAGAGCTAATTTTCAGGCGAATAATAATGTAGCCGATTTAGATAATGGTGCTTTTGATGATGCCTTAGATTATACATACGGTAAATCTTCATTTTTAGCTGGAATAGGAGGGCGCTTGATACTTAATAAAGGACTAATTAACATCAATCTTAGTCAGAATAACATTAATAATCAATATAATTACCAAGGCTCAATAACCAATAATTATGGGAATATTGCTCATTTGGAAGCCAATTTGAACTATAAATTTAATAGCTTTTTGGATCTTGCTAGCGGTGTTTCCTATAGAAAGCTGAGAACTGAGCAGAATAACCCATATAGTGCAAAATTAAATGCGGAAAATCAGATGGCTAGTGCTTTTACTTCTTTGTTTTTTAGAACAAATACAGGTTTTCAGGCTGAGCTCGGTGGTAGAATTAATGAGCATAGTGAATATGGGAATAATTTCACTTATACCTTAAATCCTTCCTATTTATTCGCGGATCGTTATAAAGTATTTGTGAATTTATCATCAGCTTATCGGGTTCCATCTTTGTATCAATTATTCTCCGATTATGGAAATATTGCCTTGGAACCTGAAACAACCACAAGCTTTGAAGCAGGGTTTGATTTAAACTTCTCACAGAAACTTAACCTCTCACTTTCATATTTCAATAGGGATATAGAAAATGTGATTGATTTTGGGCAGATAGCCAGCAATAGGTTTGGATATATCAATCAGAATAGGCAAAAAGATAATGGTTTTGAGCTTGAATTGGGATATAAGCCAATTTCAATATTAAGCTTGAATGCTTTCTATGCCTATGTTGATGGAAATCTTGAAACACCTGCTAAAACAGAATTTAATTTATTCCGTCGACCGAAAAATTCGTATGGATTGAATGCGGCAGTAGATTTAAGTAAGAAAATCAGTATGAATCTGATTTATAAAAGAACAGGTGAACGCTTGGACAGATATTATGATGGCGCAAGCTTTAAAACTTTAGAAGCTAATTTAGATGCTTTTAATATGCTTGATGCCTATATTCAATATCAACCAAAGGCTAATTTAACTTTGTTTATAGATGTTAAAAATATGTTGAATGAGGATTATGTTGAATTTTCGGGTTATCAAAGCAAGCGACTTAATTTTAATGCTGGATTTAGACTAGGACTTTAATATTATTGGCTAATTGAAGGAAGCGGTGGATTTAATCTACCGCTTTTTTTATTTTAAGACTATTTAATGATTTTTTTTTCTGAATTAAAATCAACTATAGAGTTCATGCGATTGTTGGGCAGAGCCTCTTAAAATTAATATTTATGGCATAAAAAAACCTGATTGAATATTCAACCAGGTTTAATGAAAAATATCGTTTTAATTTATTTAGCCAATGCAGGGTATTTTTTGGCTAAAAGATAAAAGCTACTGAATAATACTGCAGAGAAAACTAGGTTTCCAATTAACATATTTCTAAAAAATGGTAATGCTGCTGTATATGAAGTTAATATTCCAGAAACATTATGTGGATACATTGTTACTGGATAAAAGAATGCAAAATTTGTAATCAAATAAAAGACACTTGCACTGATAAAAGAAGCAAGTACAACATTGCTAACACTAATCTTATTTCTCATTAGGAATCCACATGATACCATCGCCGTAAAACCGCTATATACTAAAAGACTAAAACCATTGCCGATAAATATATCAGAAATTGCCATTGCTGCTAGAGGCATTATGAACGCTAGACTTCTGTTGTTGAATTGAGCACCAGCAAAAATTGCAAGAGCACCAATAGCTGTGAAGTTCCACACATGGGGAATTAGATAGGGTAGAGCGCGAGTGGATGCCGCAGCAAGCACTAAAAGACTTAAAACGATAAATCGAGGTGTTAGGATATCTTTCATGTTTCAAAAATATAAAAAATTATCAATGCTTTTAGTTTCTTCTAAAATATCTAAAAAAGATTACACTTCTCATATATTTGGCCATTTATTGTAACCAAATAAAATTCTGATAACTTATTTAACATATTAATTATCAAGTATTTGCTTGTTTTATATTAACTAAAAGTTTACGTAAGATAATTATTGTGCAATAATTACTCGATTTTAAACCAAATAAAATTTTGTTAATGGTATTAATTAATTGATAATCAGTTATTTATTATTTTATAATTCTTCATATTCTTTGTATGCACTATTAAAATCGGCTCTCATCTCATTAAAACGACTTGATGCCTTTTTTAAAAAATCATCATTTAAAATCTTAAAAACTCCATCCACTCCATCGGACACATCGAGCTCAGATATTTTATAAACTTGTTCAAAAATTCCTTTTTCAAGTTTGATTACATATTTCTGGTTCATTGAAAAAATAGTAATCTTACACTCTGGATGGGGTAGTTCTGCTATTACTCTCATGTGCTATTAATTAAAAATTTTCATTGATTTTGCTGAGTGGATCGATACCGTTTAGCTTACCGCTATTAGATATTATTTTAAATCGAGCAAATAGTTCTTCACTGTACCAATCCTCTTTTCTTGTTTTTCTAATTACGTCAGCATGTTCCTTAGAGCCATATGCAAATGCTTTCATTTTTTCCATGCTTTCCCAAATAGATAGGGTAGCTTGTCTGATAAATGGAGCTTCACCAATTCCAACGGAATGCAAGTATCCATCTGCTTTTGACATAATTTGAGCAACCGGATCTACATGAGTCCAGAATCTTTTAAGTTTGCTAAATCGTATAGTTGCTCTCGTTAAAACAGCTACTTGTCCTTTGTGTTCCTTATCATATTCATCCATCTTAAACGGGTCTGAACCATCCCATTCACCATGACTTGCTAGAGGTACGCTTAAGATAGTCCATTCTTCAAATGCAAAGCTTTTCCACCACCAAGCAATAAATGAATTAGATTTAAATTTTTTAAAATCATTCTCCGACTCCCAAACAGCCATTAACGACCATTGCTGCCAATCGGGTTGCAAGTCGAATGTTCCATTTTTACCGCATCCCATCAATTTCCAAAAGCTACACTTTCTGTTCAACCATAGGGGGAATCGGTGAATAGCCATAGCGAAAAATGCTAATGGAATAAATAAACGGCGATAACGTACTACACTAAAAGATACAATCATTATGCTTAAAATTTTCTTTTACAGGACTCAAAGGTAATTCATCCAAATGTTTTCTTTAGGTCATTTCTTTGTTATTCATCAATAAAAGTTTAATTTTTCTATACTTAGTATCATCCTCTATATTGTCGAAACAGCTATTTAATAAATTGAATATTATTTATTTAGGATGATTATCATTTCAATGCTAATTTTGCGCTATGGCTGAAGATTTAAATATTGCAAAAGGGACTAAAGATGAACAGTATAGTTCATTAATTCCACAAATTACCGCATTGCTTTCGGGTGAAAGTGATCAAATTGCCAATATGGCCAATGTATGTGCTGCTCTAAAAGAGCAATTTAACTTCTTTTGGGTAGGATTTTACATGGTTAAAGGTAATGAGTTAGTGTTAGGTCCTTTTCAAGGCCCAGTAGCTTGTACACGTATCCAAAGGGCTAAAGGGGTTTGTGGTGCTTCTTGGGAGAGGTCTGAAACGCTAATTGTACCTGACGTAGAAGCTTTTCCTGGTCATATTGCATGTAGCTCAGCATCTAAATCGGAAATTGTAATTCCTATCATTAGAAACGGATTTGTAATAGGTGTTTTAGATGTAGATAGTGATGAACTCAATAGTTTTGATGAAACAGATGCGATTTACTTATCTCAAATCCTGGATCTAATCTTGTTTTAAGCCTAGAAATCGATTCTGCAATTTGGATATTTCTTTAATTTTTTGTATATTATACTATGAAAACCAAAACTTTAGCAATATTTAACTTATTAGCTTTTGCATTTCATTTGACCTTTACTGCATTGGTCCAAATGGGGAAGCTTTCAAAAATGGATATGGCGCAGACTTCTGCAAAATATGATACTGTTTTTGCGCCAGCGGGCTTAACATTTTCTATTTGGGGAATTATTTATTTGGCACTTATAGCCTTTTCAATTTATCATCTTTATGCAGCTTTTTTTAAGGCGAATAATGATTATACTAATTTGATTACCAATAGTTTAGGAGTTTTATTTATAGTAAACAATCTGGCTACCGCTTTTTGGCTATTAGCATGGTTAAATGAAGAGCTTTTTATTTCTGTTATTTTAATGCTAATCCAGTTAGTCTCTTTAATTCTAATTCATATCCGAATAAATGCCCCGAATAAAAGTCCCAAATTTTCATCCCAATTATTCACGCACTTCCCATTAAGCATCTATTTCGGATGGATATCAATCGCTACTATTGCCAATATAAGCGCCTTTTTAAAATCCATAAATTGGACAGGTGGCATTTCTGAGAGTTTATGGGTTATTATTTTGATTGCAATAGCAGCTTTAATAACCATATTTATGGTTTTAATTCGAAAGAATATTCCATTTGGTTTGGTAGTTTTATGGGCCTTATATGGCATTGTACTCAAGCGCCAACAAGTAAGTGCAATTGAATTTGAATCAGTCATACAAGCATCTTTTTCCGCATTTCTAGTTATATTTATTGCATTGATCATTCAACTATCTAAAGTGATTAAGCCTGCAAAAGAGTTTTAAATTTTAGCTTTAAGATTTGTACATCGCTTTTGATTCTATTTATATTCATCCTCTTCCTTTAGAGCATCGCTTTCCTATGCTTAAATATGAGCTGATTCCTGAGCAGCTTATTTATGAGGGACTAATTACAAAAGAGAATCTTTTTTCTCCAGAAATACTTTCTGAAGATGTAGTGCTTCTAAGTCATGAAAAAGCCTATTGGGAACGTTTAAGAGACCTTAAATTAAGTCCCGCAGAAATTAGACGTTCTGGCTTCCCGCTTTCTGCCACGCTACTGGAGCGTGAATTAAGAATTGCACAAGGAACCATTAATGGCTGTTTAGAAGCATTAAATAGTGGAATTGCTTTTAATATTGCTGGTGGAACACATCATGCCGGTTCCAATTGGGCTGAAGGCTTTTGTTTATTAAATGATCAGGCAATAGCCGCTAACTATTTATTAAATAGGGGATTATCAAAAAAGATTTTAATCATTGATTTAGATGTTCATCAAGGAAATGGTACGGCCGAAATATTTAGACATGAAGAACGCGTGTTTACTTTTTCCATGCATGCAGAAAAGAATTTCCCTTTTCGAAAGGAGCAGTCTGACTTGGATATTGGATTAGATGATGGTGTATCTGATAAAGAGTATCTCGATATATTGAGATACAATTTAGGCAATATCATATTAAATCATCAACCCGATTTTGTTTTTTACTTATCGGGAGTGGATGTTTTATCAACCGATAAGCTTGGAAAGCTCAATTTATCTTTAAATGGTTGTAAAGAAAGAGATGAAATTGTGTTGAAAACATGCAAATTAATGAGTTTACCTGTTCAAGTAAGTATGGGTGGTGGCTATTCCCCGAAGGTTTCGGATATTGTTGAGGCTCACTGTAATACGTACCGTATTGCGCATAATCTTTATTTTTAGAATATTCACCGATGTCGATTTTTGGCTTAAAATGCTGATTTTCAATAAATTTAGTGTAAATTTGCATTATGGAAAAGCAACATTTTACGCGTTACAGATTTATTGATACCCGTACAGGTGATTTGATCAGATACATGAATATCAACGATCGCTTGGAAGATCATGTTGATAGATTGAAGAAAATGCAGTCACAAATCTTCAATGAGATTAAAATCCCTGTTTCTGCTATAATTTATGAGCTAGCCGAACCAGCTTCTTAGAAAAATAATGGAATCTGGCAAAGAGTAATGCTGCCGAAACTAGTAATCCCAGTGTTAATCCGTACCAGATTCCATTTGCTCCCATTTCTAAATAAATTCCTAAGAAATAACCCACGGGAATTCCGATAATCCAATAGGCCACAAATGTGATAAAGGTTGGTATATTTACATCGCCCAAGCCTCTCAAGATTCCCAATCCCACAACCTGTGTTCCATCAAATAATTGAAATAATCCTGCTATAATAAGTAATTGAGCAGCTATGTTTATTACAGCTTTGTCTGAAGTATAGATTAATGGTAGATATTGATTTAAGCCAGCAAATAATAAGGCTGCTATTGCCATAAAAACTAATACAATATGATAACTTGAAATAGCTGATAGGCGTAGGTTCATATAATCCTCTTTCCCGAAATTATTTCCAGTTTTAATGGTTGCTGCTGCAGAAATACCACCAGCCATCATATAAGTCATAGATGCTAGATTTATAGCAACCTGATGTGCCGCTTGATCCACCGCTCCAATTGTACCAATCAATACTGCTGCACCACTAAATGCGCTAACCTCAAAGGTATATTGCATTGCAACTGGGGTTCCAATACGAAGAATATTTAAAGAACGAATCTTGCTTATTGATCTTAATGCAAAAGATTTTAAGTAAATCCGGAAATGTTTTGATTTGATAACATAAATAGCCATTACAATAGCCATAATTGATCTATCTATTAGAGTACTCCATCCAACACCACTAACACCCATGGGGTCAAATCCGAATAGACCTTTTACAAAAATAATTCCTAAGCAAACATTTAATGCATTCCCCCAAAGGGATATCATCATGGCTTGTTTGGTAAATCCCAAGCCCTCTGCAAATTGCTTAAAAGTCATAAATACCATTAAGGGGATAATAGAAAAGCCTAATAATCCTAAATATGGCTTCGCTTGTGCGACTACTTCTGGCGATTGTCCTAAATTATCAATGACTAATAAAGAACCATAATAGATTAAAACAAACAATAACACACCTGAAATGATATTAATTAATAGGCTGTTGGCTAAAAGACGACCACACTCTTTGTAATTTTTCTTTCCACTTTCTTGCGCAATTAATGGCGTTAGTCCGTAGGAAAGTCCGATACCAACCATCAAAATAACAATGAAAATGCTATTTACAAGCGACACTGCTGCGAGGGGGATTGTTCCAGCAAAGTGACCTATAATAATACTATCGGCTGTATGAACTAGCGTATGTCCCAATTGTGAAATAACAACAGGTATAGCTAATGTCAAATTGCTTTTGTAGTGAGACTTATATTTTGTGTAAATGCGTTTCAATTATTTTGCTTTTGGAATTGATACAAAGGTGTCATTTTATTAGACAAATATTAGGAGTCTGTGAAATATTCTTCTTTTTCGCTTGTATGCACCTTTATTACACCCGATAAAACTAAATTAACAAGTATTTTATGGGTTGTTCTTCGTGATAGATTTAATAATTGACTAAACTCGCGACTAGTTATTCTATCATTCATTTCCAAATATTCAAGTAATGCTTTTTCCTTGGAAGAATATTCTAAAAATACACCATGTTCATTATTTCCTCGCTTTAACACATCTACAACAATTTTACTTGCCAGGATGCTCTTATCTTTCACACGAATATAAACCCACCATTTTTTATCCTCACCCATAGCATAATGAGGTTTTGATGTACTTTCCTTAATTTCAACAACAAGAACAAGCTTATCATCTACATAAATTTCCTCAAAAATTGGTTCAAGGGAAGGTTTACAGAATAAATTTGCCGCTTGATTTAGCATATACCTATCTTCTTCCTCTGATTTTAGTCCGCTAATCGTTCCATCATCAGATACACCAACTAACAAACGCCCCCCCTTATTATTAGCAAAGGAAACCATGGTTTTAGCTATTTTTTCACAGTTAGTGATCCTTTTTTTGAAATCCAAGCATTGACCTTCGCCCTCTAAAATTAGTTTTTTGATGTTCATCTGTTTAATAGGCAATGCTTTGTTCTTCGCCTATAAAAAGGTTTCGAACATAAACTTCATTGATCACAGTTACACAAAGTTCACCTTTTGAATTATACATATTGATAGGAAAGGCTTTCACAAATTTACCTACTGTTTTTAAGGTATTTATAGCCTCAGAAATTTCATCATCACTTAGTTTAATGGTAAATTCTAAATCTGTTCTTCCCGGTTTAAGGTAGCTTATACTTGCACTTTTAAGCCAAACACGGCATTTTAACCCATTTCTTTGAAGTATTTGATCAAATAATAAAGCATAAAATGGATCCGAGGCACTAAAAATGGTGCCGCCGAAAATTGACTTATTATAATTTAGATTTAAAAAGCTTTTGAAAATTTTAACCCCTACTCCTGAGAAACCATTGTCAAATTTTTTTACCCAAATTCTTTGAAATAATAGGGGTGGGTAAAATCTCATTCCCCACTTGAGCATATTCTCTGATACTTTCATCTCTGTAAATATCTTAAAATTGCCTTGATAAATAAAATTATCATTTAATAACCCTCATTAGATGAATTAAAGCTTTTTTCTTCTTTTTCAATTTTGTTTGTAGATTGTCGTCTCAAATTTTACAAATGGATCAGATTGCTGCAAATAAAAAAAATGTAAGAATGATAGTCATGGTGGCTGCTTTAGGCTATTTTGTTGATATATATGACCTCATTCTTTTTTCTGTAATTCGTATAAAAAGTTTAAAGGGCTTGGGTGTCCCCGACAGTGATTTACTAGATGTGGGTGCGATGTTAATTAACAGCCAAATGATGGGAATGCTTATTGGAGGTATTCTATGGGGCGTTTTGGGGGATAAAAAAGGTAGAATAAGTGTTCTTTTTGGTTCTATTTTACTTTATTCAGTCGCTAATTTGGCTAATGGATTCGTAACATCTGTACCAGCTTATGCGGTAATACGTTTTATTGCTGGTATAGGACTAGCAGGAGAACTTGGAGCAGGAATTACCTTGGTTACAGAAACCATGAGTAAAGAAAATCGTGGTTATGGTACTATGATTGTAGCTGGTGTAGGATTGATGGGAGCAGTTGCAGCAGCAATTATTGGAGAGCATTTTACATGGGAGACTTCATATATTATTGGTGGAGTAATGGGGTTAATGTTATTAGCAATGCGGGTGAGTCTGGTAGAATCAGGTATGTTTAAAAACTTGCAAAATGATGGTGTAAGTCGTGGTAATATATTTATGCTCTTTACTGATGCCAAAAGATTTAAAAAATATTTAAGCTGCATCTTAATTGGTATTCCGCTTTGGTTTGTTGTTGGTGTTTTAGTTACTTTTTCACCTGAATTTGGAAAAGAATTAAATGCTGTTGATCCACTATCGGCTGGAACAGGTATTATGTACTGTTATATAGGCATCGCTCTGGGGGATGTTGTGGCCGGTTTTTTAAGTCAGATGTGGCGTTCCAGAAAAAAAGTAATGTTAATTTTCTTACTTTTAACAGGGGTGAGTATTGTTGTTTTTCTGAATGCTGAAGGGATGAATTCGCAGCAATTTATTTGGCTTACTTTATTTCTAGGCTTTGCTTCTGGTTATTGGGCAACCTTTGTTACTATTGCTTCAGAGCAATTCGGGACTAATTTAAGGGCTACTGTTACAACTACCGTACCCAATTTCGTACGTGGCTCTCTTGTTCTTGCTACCCTATCATTTACAACTTTAAAAGGTAGTATGGGCATTATTAATAGTGCTTTATTGGTAGGATTTGTATCCTTGATTATTGCTCTTATTGCTTTATCTCAACTGAAAGAAACTTTTGGTAAGGATTTGGACTATCTAGAGATCAGTTAATCATTTAAATGTGATTTCTGTGATTTTCTTTTTTCATATTGTTTAAAAACCTCACTTTTGAGCCATGATTACCAAGGAGCAGATAGCTGAACAATATCAGTTAATTCAGGATGAAATATGTGCCGGCTTAGAAATTGCCGATGGAGGAGCCCAATTTGTTGAAGAACTTTGGGAAAGAGATGGTGGAGGTGGAGGAAGAACACGTATTATTCAAAATGGTAATGTGATTGAAAAGGGAGGAGTGAATTTCTCAGCTGTACATGGAAAACTTCCTGAAGCCATAAAAAAAGCATTTGGTGTTACTGAAGATGATTTTTTTGCCACTGGTGTTTCAATTGTAATTCATCCCAATAACCCCTGGGTTCCTATAATTCACATGAATATTCGCTATTTTGAGATGGCTGGCGACGCAGGTAAGGAAATGTCTTGGTTTGGTGGAGGCATAGATCTTACCCCTCATTATGTGGTTGAGGAAGATGCGCGTTTTTTTCATAAATCGCTTCAAGCTACTTGTGATAAATTCCATTCTGAGTTCTATTCGAAATTTAAAAAATGGGCCGACGATTATTTTTTTATTAAGCATCGTGATGAAACAAGAGGTATTGGAGGAATATTTTATGACCGTTTAAACCCTCAATCTACGGGACTTGAATGGAAAGATATTTTTGAGTTTTCAAAGGCAGTGGGCAGGACTTTTGTGCCTGTTTATTCTGAGTTGATTGCAAGAAATAAAAATAGATCTTTTACAGAAGAACACAAAAATTGGCAATACCAACGTAGAAGTCGCTATGTAGAATTTAACCTAGTATATGATGCTGGAACTAAATTCGGATTAGAAACCAATGGAAGAATTGAATCAATATTGATGAGTCTACCGCCCCAAGCAAATTGGGTTTATGATTTCAAAGCAACATTGGGTTCTGAAGAAGAAAGAACACTTAATCTATTGAAAAAAGGTATAAACTGGTCTCATTAAAAAATTATGAAGCAATCTCTGAGGTTAAATCTCATGATGATAATTCTATTTGTATTATCATCATGCTCTAATAATCCCTTAGAAGGGACCTGGCAATATAACGGGGGATTATATAATGGTAGAGAACAAAAGGCATCTCCCAATTTTAAAATGCAAAGAACATATAGTGAAAAAAGCTACGAAGCCTTCAAAATTGAAGCTTTTATAGAACCCGAATTATACAATTCGGGAATTTATAAAGTACAAGGTGATACTTTGCTTATTACTAGTAAATTTAGTAGTAGACCATCACAAAATACTGATTTAACTATCAGATATAAATTTAAGATTGAAAATAACAAATTAACCATTAATGGGATATTGCCTAATGGAATGGTGGTAGAAGAATACTGGAAGAAAGTAGATTGATATAATTGGTAATTAAACTAACATTAAATTCTTCTTTTAATTAATTGAGGTCAACAATTTTATGGGTTGATTCGATAAAAAATAGGATAAAATGGATGTTAAAACATGTATTTTTAATTATGAAAGTCCTTGTTTAACTCATTTCCATTAGGTTTTTATCAAATTATACACTATATTTATAACATTACACTACCATACAATGTCTAAAATTATTGTCATAGGTTCTGGTTTTTCAGGATTAAGTACTGCAGCATATCTTGCGGCCGCCGGACATGATGTTCATGTTTACGAAAAAAATGAATCGGCTGGCGGGAGAGCACGTCAATTAAAAACAAATGATTATGTTTTTGATATGGGCCCCAGTTGGTACTGGATGCCCGATGTATTTGAAAAATTTTTCGCTGATTTTGGTTATAAAGTTTCCGATTTTTATAAATTAAAGCTTCTAGATCCATCATTTGATGTTGTATTTCCGCATGGCGAAACTATGAGTGTGCCAGAGAAATATTCTGATTTAATTAGAATGTTTGAATCTATTGAACCTGGTAGTGGAAACCAGCTTCAAAAATTTATGGACGAAGCTCAGTTTAAATATGAAACAGGCATGAATAGCCTAGTGTATAAGCCAGGCTTATCTTTAATGGAATTTGCTGATTTAGACCTTATTAAAGGTGCATTAAAGCTACAAGTATTTAGTTCATTCAGGAAGCATGTTAGAAGTCATTTTAACAATCCCAAATTGATTTCTTTAATGGAGTTTCCTGTTTTATTCTTGGGAGCTATGCCACAAGATACACCCGCACTTTATAGTTTAATGAATTATGCCGGTCTAAAACTTGGAACTTGGTATCCTGAAGGTGGATTTGGAGAGGTTATCAAAGGAATGATGGAAGTAGCAAAGAGAAATGGTGCTAAATTTCATTTCAATGCTGCTGTTGAGCAAATTCTTGTAGAGGGTAATAAAACTACGGGTATTCTTGTTAATGGTGAAAAAATTGATTGTGATGCACTTATAGCATCAGCTGATTATCACCATGTTGAAAGTAAGTTATTACCTGAGTCTTACCGTAACTACAAAGAATCTTACTGGGATAAGAAGATTTTTGCGCCATCTTCATTGATATTTTATGTGGGTCTTAAGACTAAAATTAAATATCTTCAACATCATACTTTATTTTTTGATGAGGATTTAGAATTACATTCAGTAGAAATATATAAAGATCCAAAATGGCCGGCAAAACCCTTATTTTATGTTTGTTGTCCATCTCAATCAGATGATTCTGTAGCATCTGAAGGGCATGAAAATCTATTTTTCTTGATGCCTTTAGCACCTGGATTAGAAGACACGGAGGAATTGCGTGAAAAATATTTTAAAGTTATGATGGAGCGTTTAGAAAAGCATATCCATCAGGACATATCTGAGTATATTGATTATAAAAAATCATTTTGTGTTAAAGATTTTGTGTCTGATTATAACTCTTACAAGGGCAATGCCTACGGTTTAGCAAATACCTTGTTGCAAACAGCAATCTTAAAACCGAGCATTAGAAACAAGAAGATTAGAAACATGTTTTATACAGGACAGTTAACTGTACCCGGACCAGGTGTTCCTCCTTCCATTATTTCTGGAAAAGTGGCCGCTGGATTGTTATTAAAAGAACTTAAATCGTAAAGAAATGAAATTATTATACGATAATCTTTCGGTGGAAGTTAGTAAAATGACTACTCGTGCTTATAGTACTAGCTTTTCAATGGGTATTTATTTTTTAGATAATAGTTTACGCGATGCCGTTTATTCAATTTATGGTTTTGTGAGATTAGCTGATGAAATAGTTGATAGTTTTGAGGGTTTCGACAAAAAACATTTATTGTTTAAATTTAAAGAAGAAACATTTACTGCTATTGATAGTCATATTTCTTTAAATCCAATTTTAAATTCATTCCAACAAGCTGTACACAAATATAATATTGGTATAGAGCTGATTGAAACATTTATGTATAGCATGGAAATGGATCTTGAAAAAGTAGAATATACACCTGAAAAATATGAGCAATATATTTTAGGATCTGCTGAAGTTGTTGGCCTGATGTGCCTTCACGTTTTTACAGGGGGTAATCAAGCCGAATATGAAAGGATGAAACCTTATGCAATGAAACTTGGCGCCGCCTTTCAAAAAGTTAACTTTTTAAGAGATCTTAAAGATGATTATCAATTGCTCGGAAGAAGTTACTTTCCAAATGTTGATATTTCTGAGTTTACATGTGAGGTAAAAGCAATTATTGAAAAAGAAATTTTAGAAGATTTTGATATAGCTCTTAAAGGTATTAAAATGCTACCTTCTTCATCCAAAGGAGGTGTTTACCTAGCATATGTTTATTATAAAACGCTGTTCAATAAAATTCAAAAACTTCCAGCTAAACGCATTCTTACCGAAAGAATACGAATAAATAATGGTAGAAAATTTGGACTCATGCTTAATTGTATGCTTCAAAGTAAGATGAATAGGGTATGATAAAGTATTTTTTCATTGTTTTATTTTTCATTGGGAGCGCTGCTAAGGCTCAGATTCCTGGAATAAAAGATGTAAGACTAATGCTACATCAAGCCACAAATAATGAAGATGCGTGTAATAAATTGATTAAAATCCTGGTACCTTATAATGAAAATAATAATCCCTTATTGTTCGGATATAGAGGCGGTGCTACCATGATTATGGCTAAACATGCTTTTAATCCATTCAGCAAGTTGTCCTATTTTAAAAAAGGTAAAAATATGCTTGAAAGTGCTATTCAAGCTGACAATAAAAATATAGAACTCCGATTTCTTAGATATACCATTCAAACAAGTGTTCCTGGTTTTTTAAATTATAGTGATGAAAAAAAAACAGATAAACTATTTCTAAGTAAATCAATTCCAGAATTAAATGATCCAGAATTAAAGAAAATAATTAACGCATACCTATTAAAACATCCTTGATTGAATGAATAAACAGTATTTTGATGGACAAGATGAACTTTTAATTTTAGTCGATGAAAATGATAATCAAATAGGAATACAAGACAAGTTATCTGTCCATGTTCAAGGTATTCTACATCGCGCCTTTTCTGTATTTATATTCAATTCTAATAACGAACTACTTCTTCAACAAAGATCTAATATAAAATATCACTCTCCAGGACTCTGGACTAATACCTGCTGTAGTCACCCGCGACCAGGAGAAAGTACTTTGGATGCTTGCAATAGAAGATTAAATGAAGAGATGGGGATGAAGGCCAATTTGCATTATAGCTTTAGTTTTCTCTATAAATTCGAATTTTCAAATGGATTAACTGAGCATGAATTTGATCATGTTTATATTGGTAATACAGATATAGAACCTCAAATGAATCAAGAAGAGGTAAATGATTGGAGATATATTACTTTAAGCGATTTAGAAAAAGAAATAAATCTTTATCCTGATTTATATACCCCTTGGTTGAAAATTTGTATGCCACAACTAAAACAATATTTAACATCTAACTAAACACATGATCTATAACATAAAATCAGAACACCTATTACCAATTACAATTGATCAAGCATGGGATTTCTTTTCATCAGCTAAAAATCTTTCTAAGATTACTCCTCCCGAAATGAGTTTTGTAATTAAAACAGATCTCGCTGATCGTGAGGTTTATGAAGGTTTATTAATTGATTATATAGTTAAGCCTATATTAGGCATCCCATTGCCATGGCGGACCGAAATATACAAGGTAGATAAGCCCAACCTTTTTGCAGATAGACAGCTTAGAGGGCCTTATAAAATGTGGGAACACACACATTTTTTTGAGGCAACTGATAATGGCGTTTTAGTAAAAGATAATGTAAATTATGAACTTCCACTAGGCTTTTTGGGTGATATTGCTCATGTCTTATTTGTTAAAAAGAAAGTAGAAAGTATTTTTAAATATAGAGAACAAGCATTGAATAGATTGTTTCCAAAGCAGGAAATTTAAACTTATATTTGAATAGCATCTTTTAACAAAACATAACCCTTTTTTCATCCTATGCAAACAACTGATCAAAATTCTAAAAACAATATTTTAATTACTGGTGCTAGTGGTTTGATTGGGCCAAAATTGATCAGGATTCTGTTAGAAAAGGGGCATCAAGTTTCGGTGCTTTCTAGAAATCTACATAAAATAAAAGGTGTTAAAGTTTTTAAATGGGATATTGATAATCAGACTATTGATAATCAAGCTTTTAATGGAATAGATACCATTATACATCTTGCAGGAGCGGGTATTGCTGAGGAGCGCTGGACCAAGGCTCGTAAGCAGCTAATTATTGATAGTCGGGTATTGTCTACCAAATTGCTTTACAGTGCAATTGAAGAGACCAAGGCACCTATTAAAACGATTATATCTGCCTCGGCAGTTGGTTTTTATGGTGATCGTGCTGATGAAATTTTAACTGAAGATAGCAGTAACGGAACAGGTTTCTTGGCAGATTGTTGCCAGCAATGGGAAAATGCAGTACAAAAGGGCGAAAAGTTTGGTGTGAGATTAGTTAAATTTAGAATCGGACTTGTACTATCCAAGCAGGGTGGAGCCTTAGCCAAACTTGAAACTCCAGTAAGTTTATTTTTAGGTGCTCCACTAGGTTCAGGAAAACAATGGATGCCTTGGATTCACGTGACAGATTTACTAGCATTATTCGAAAAAGCGATCGAAAATCCTAAATTTGAAGGCACATTCAATGCTTGTAGTCCGATACCAGTAACAAACTTTGAATTCACCAAAATATTAGCTAAAACACTATTTCGTCCAGTTTGGCCTATCAAAGTCCCAGAATTTGTCCTGAAAGCCGTTTTAGGTGAAATGAGCCAGGTTATTTTAATTAGTAATCGTACATCATCCCAAAAACTTCTAAATGCCGGATTTAAGTTTCGTTATGCTGGGCTAGATGAAGCCCTTAAAGAAATTTACTCCCATTAATTTTACTGATTAAAATAATTAATGAAAAAGGAAATTAGTGTCTGCTGGTTTAGAAGAGATTTAAGATTAAGTGATAACCATGCCTTTTTTCAGGCCTTGAGTGGTAAATATCCAGTTTTACCTATTTTTATCTTTGATCCAGATATTCTTGAAAAACTCACTGATAAAGCAGACAAAAGAGTAGCATACATTCATCATTCATTGCTAAAAATGAATGAATTGCTAAATAATCATGGCTCATCAATCTATGTATTTCATGATCAAATTGAGAAAGCTTTTGAAAAATTGACTACTGAATTTGATGTTAAAGAAGTATATGCTAATCATGATTACGAGCCTTATGCATTAAACCGAGATTCAAGAATTTCAAATATTTTATCTTCAAAAAACATCTTATTTAAGACATTTAAAGATCAAGTTATTTTTGAAAAATCGGAAGTGATGAAGTCGGATGGTACCCCTTACACTATTTTTACACCTTATTCCCGTAAATGGAAGGAGAAATTCCAACAAACTCCATTAATCACTTATCCATCCGAAAATCTACTTTCCAGTTTATTGAAAGAGGAAAATAATCCATTTCCATCTTTGCAAGACATTGGATTTGAAGATGTAAAAAATGATTTTCAAAATTTTAATATATCCGAAGAGAGGATAAAAAATTATGAAGAAACGCGAAATTTACCATCTGTAGAAGGCACTACACAAATTAGTGTTCAATTACGATTTGGCACCTTAAGTGTACGTGATTTGGTTAATTTAGGAATTAAATGGAACGAAAAATGGCTAAATGAATTAATTTGGCGTGAGTTTTTTATGATGATTCTCTATCATTTCCCAAATGTTGTCACTGAAAGCTTCAAGAAAAAATACGATAAAATTCAGTGGAGAAATAATGAGATTGAATTCGAAAAGTGGTGCAAAGGTGAAACTGGGTACCCAATTGTAGATGCAGGAATGCGCCAACTAAATGAAACTGGTTTAATGCATAATCGTGTTCGTATGATTACGGCAGGTTTTTTATGTAAACATTTACTTATTGATTGGCGCTGGGGAGAGGCTTATTTCGCTCAAAAACTATTAGATTTTGAGCTATCTTCCAATAATGGAAATTGGCAGTGGGCTGCTGGTAGTGGTTGCGATTCAGCACCCTACTTTAGAATTTTCAATCCAACTGCACAAACTCTTAAGTTTGATCCTAAGCTAACGTATGTTAAAACCTGGATTAAAGGTTTTAGAGTTGATTATCTAAATCCAATAGTTGAACACGAATTCGGACGTAAAAGAGCGTTGGAAGTATATAAAAAAGCGGTTAATGAATAAAATACGGTTTAATGACTATTAAATTGGTTTTTAAGAGCATTTCATGTAATTTATTAGTCTTATTTGTTCCCGATTATTTTTTGAAAGAAACCTTTTTAACGTTGAAATTTATTAACTTCGCACACTATACCAATAATTTATTTTTTGCATAAATCTTGAGTATTCAAGAATTTATTTTTTTACAGAATTGATTAAAAATGGCTGAAGATACAGAAAACGATAATTTAGTACCACAGAACGATCGTATAATTCCAATAAATATTGAAGAGGAAATGAAATCTGCCTACATCGATTATTCGATGTCGGTAATTGTTTCTCGTGCTCTTCCTGATGTGCGTGACGGACTTAAACCCGTGCACAGAAGGGTTTTATACGGAATGTTAGATCTTGGAGTGACAAGTACTAAGCCACACAAGAAATCCGCTCGTATTGTCGGAGATGTATTGGGTAAGTACCATCCACACGGTGATTCTTCAGTTTATTTTGCCATGGTTCGTATGGCTCAGGATTGGAGTTTACGTTATCCAATGGTTGACGGACAAGGAAACTTTGGTTCAATTGATGGTGATTCACCTGCAGCAATGCGTTATACTGAAGCACGTTTAAAGAAAATTGCTGAAGAAATGCTCGCTGATATCAATAAGGAAACTGTTGATTTTCAGTTAAACTTTGATGATACTCTAGAGGAACCAACTGTTTTACCATCTCGTATTCCAAATCTCTTAGTAAATGGAGCATCTGGTATTGCAGTAGGTATGGCTACTAATATGCCTCCTCATAATTTAACTGAGGTTGTAAATGCTACTATCTCTTATATTGAAAATAATGATGTTACTGTCGCAGATTTGATGCAGCATGTAAAAGCTCCCGATTTTCCAACAGGAGGTATAATTTACGGTTACACTGGTGTTCAGGAAGCATTTGAGACTGGTCGCGGTAGAATTGTGATGCGTGCTAAGGCCGAAATAGAGGTCCATAAAGGTGATCGTGAACGAATTATCGTGAATGAAATTCCTTATCAGGTAAATAAAGCGAACATGATTGAGCAGACTGCCGGTCTTGTTAACGATAAAAAAATAGAAGGCATTAGTGAGATTCGTGATGAGTCTGATAGAGATGGTATGCGTATCGTTTATGAAATTAAACGTGATGCTAATGCCTCTGTTGTTCTAAATAACTTATTCAAATACACAGCATTACAAACTTCATTCAGTGTAAATAACATTGCCTTGGTTAATGGTCGCCCGATGATGTTAAATCTAAAGGACCTAATCAGACATTTTGTTGACCATCGCCATGAAGTTGTAGTCCGCAGAACTAAATTTGATCTTTCTGAAGCTGAAAAGAGAGCGCATATCCTTGAAGGATTATTAATCGCTCTTGATCATCTAGATGAAGTAATTAAATTAATTCGTGCTTCTAATAGTCCCGAAGATGCCCGTACAGGCTTAATGGAAAGCTTTAGCTTGTCCGATCTTCAAGCGAGAGCTATCTTGGACATGACTTTGAGACGTTTAACAGGACTTGAGCGTGATAAGATTAAAGAAGAGTATGCGGAGTTAATGAAGACTATTGAGTACTTGAACTTAATCTTAGCTGATGAAGCACTTCGTATGAAAATCATTACAGATGAGCTTATTGAAATAAGAGATCGTTTTGGTGATGAGCGTCGTACTTCTATTACACATTCTGCAGAAGATATGCGTATGGAAGACTTTATTGTGGATGAAGAGGTAGTTATTACCATTTCACATGAAGGTTATATCAAACGCACTCCATTAACTGAGTATCGTAAGCAGGGTAGAGGTGGTAAAGGTTCAATGGGTTCTCAATCAAGAGATAAAGACTTTATTGAGCACATGCTCATTGCAACAAATCACAATTACATGCTCTTCTTTACCGAATCTGGAAAATGTTTCTGGCTGAGGGTGTTTGAAATTCCGGAGGGAACTAGAACAAGTAAAGGACGTGCTATTCAAAACGTGATTAATATCCCTAAAGAGGAAAATATTAAGGCATACATCAAGGTTGTTAATTTGAAGGATCAAGACTACCTTGAAAACAATTTTATTATCATGTGTACTAAAAAGGGTACGATTAAAAAGACCTCTTTAGAAGCATATTCTCGTCCGAGAGCAAATGGTATCAACGCGATCAATATAAATGAAGGCGATCAGCTTTTAGAAGCTTGTATGACTAATGGTCAGAGTGAGATTGTGATGGCATTACGCTCAGGAAGAGCTATTCGCTTTAATGAATCAACTGTTAGACCAATGGGACGTACAGCAACTGGAGTACGTGGAGTAACACTTGCTAGTGATAAGGATGAAGTGGTAGGAATGATTGCAATTAATAATCCAGAGGTAACTGTTTTGGTTGTTTCAGAAAATGGTTATGGTAAACGTACAGATATTGAAGATTATCGCGTTACTAATAGAGGAGGTAAAGGTGTTAAAACCATCAATGTTACCGATAAAACTGGTGAGCTTGTAGCTATTAAGGATGTAACTGATAATGATGATCTTATGATTATCAATAAATCAGGTATCGTAATTAGAATAGGAGTGAGCGACCTTCGTGTAATGGGAAGAGCCACTCAAGGTGTGAGATTAATTACTTTAAAAGGTGATGATTCTATTGCTTCAATAGCTAAAGTTGAGCATGAAGAGGAAGAAGATGAAATCGCTGAAGATGGTACAATTATAGAAGGTACTCCTGAAGCAGAAGATCAGACTCCTGAAACAGAATAATTTTTGATGAATAAGGTATTCATACTTATAATAAGTTGTTTTTTTCTGACCCTTGCTTCGGCAGGGGCTCAGACACTTATTACCAAGGAGGCCATGAATAGTTTCGCTCAATATACTTCTAGTAAAGACATAAAAAAGCTTGAAATTGCAAGGGCAAAGATTGATGAAGCTTATAAAACTAAAGCAGATTCATCGGATTCTAGGCATAATCTAATCAGAGCATTAGTTTATTCAACGCTTGCTCATGTTGATTCAAACCTAAAATATACCTACAAAAAAGACCCCGTAGATGAGGTTTTATTAGCCATGAAGCATGTTTATGGTTCAAAAATTGAGAGAGAAAATCGTGATCGTATTACCTACATTGAAAAACAATTAAAAGAAACCTATCTTTTTCGTGCAAATAAAGCATTGAAAAATCGTAAATCTGAGGAAGCATTCAAATACTTCACCATTCTTGAATCAATTGATAAAACAAATATTTCAATAATTCATAATTTGGCTCTTTTGGCTCAAGAATTAGGTTATTATCAAAAATCTGTAGTTTATTACGAAAAATTGACTCAGATTAGACCTAGACCAGAATATTTTTTAGTCTTGGCAAATTTATACGAGTTAATAAATGATGAATCTAATATTATTCGAGTTTTAAACGCTGGAGCAGATAATTTCCCTGCCAATAGAGATATTGTCTTTAAGCTTTTAAATAGCCTTCAAAATAAGGCTGAGTATGGAGAAATAATAAAACACATAGTTCAAGCACTTAAATTAGATGAAAATAATATCAATTTGAATTATTTGGCTGGTTTTTCGCATGAAATGCTTGGAAATACTACAAAAGCTGAAGGATATTACAAGTCGATTATAGAAATTAATCCTAATAATTTTGATGCTAATTATGCCTTGGGACTTCTTTATTTGAATTTATATTTAAAAGATAAGAAACAAAACAATATTAGATATGTTGCAAAATCTTATCTAACTAAGGCCAATGAAATTAATCCAAATGAAATAAAATCATTAAATTCACTCGCCATATATTATAAACAAAGTGGTGAGACCACCGAATTACAAAAAATTAACAATAGAATCAATCAACTAAAATTAAATTAGAATATCATGAAAATTAAATCTTTCATTTTAGCAGCTGTATTTTCAGCGTCTTCCTTATTAGTATTCGCTCAAAAAGGGGAGCTTGCAAGTGCTAAAAGTAATTATGAGAAATTTGTTTCCTTAAAAGAAGCTAATTCACTAATGCTTGCCTTACCAAATATCAATTCAGCTAAAACAGCAATTGATAAAGCGGTTTTAAACGAAAAAACTTCAATAGATCCAGCATCTTGGACCTACAAAGCCATGATTTATGGTGAATTAGCCTTATTAGACACTGTTCCTGCAACTTCCAAGCCATTGTTTGATGCAGCACTAAGTGCACACAATAAAGCAGTGGAATTAGATAAAGCTGGTGTAAATAAGGCAAATTTAGATAATGTTTTTGATGCCGTGTTTAGTCAATACGAGTTAAACCAAGGAGTAAAGGCTTATCAAGCAAATAATTTTGAAGGAGCTTATAATGCATTTAATAATGCATTAACTTATCGTCCCGGAGATACTACTATTACCTATTATACTGGTCTCTCAGCTATAAATGCAAAAAATTACAAAGCAGGTATCTCTAAATATGAAGACTTAATTAAAACTAATTTTTCTGCCAATAAGTCTATTTATCTTGATTTGGCTAGATTGTATTCTATGGAAGGTGACACAGCTAAAGCTATATCTATTGCATCTGAGGGAGCTATCAAATTTAATGATAGTCAATTAGCAACTATGGAAATTGAGTTTAGTCTAATGTCTGGTAAAGAAAAAGAAGTAATTTCAAAAATAACAGAACAAGCACAAAAAAATCCAACAAATAAAACTTATCCTTATTATTTAGGTATTGCTTACAGTACAATAGGAGACAATCTTAAAGCGGAAGAATCATATACAAAAGCAGTTGAAATTGATCCTGCTTTCGCTGATGCTTATATTAACCTAGGTGGTGTTATTTTAAATATGGGTATTAAGCTATTTAATGATGCTAATCAGCTACCACAGAATAAACAAAAAGAATATGATGAAATGATTAAACAGGCTAATGTTCAATTTGATAGAGCGTTACCATATTTGGAGAAAGCAAATGGTTTAGATCCAAAATCACGTTTAGCACTAGATAATTTAAAAACTTATTATATAGTAAAAAGAAATCAAGCTAAAGTTGATGAGATTAACGCTAAGATTGAAGCGTTACAACAATAAATAATATTTTAATTTAACGGTTAAGCAGGGTATAACGCTTAACCGTTTTTTATTATCCCAATATCTATTTAACATAATATTAATTATAAGACAAATTATATTTATAAATAAAAGAGGTACTATGAATAATTAGATAATCTTGCATTTCTAATAGTATAACAATAAAGAGGAATACATATAGCTGATATAATGAAATTTAAATTTCATTAATGAGTTTGCTTTTATTGTTCTCTATAATTTCGAATTTGAGAAACAATAATAAAAATACTCACTAAAAGCCATTGAATAATTTAATTTTTTGCCATTTCATTCTATTTCAGTACCTTTGCATATTATATATTTAAAAATAAAACAATGTCAGAAGGTACAGTAAAATTTTTTAATGAAACAAAAGGGTTCGGATTCATCGTTCCTGCAGATGGTAGCGAAGATGTATTCGTACATTCATCTGGTTTAATTGACCAAATTCGTGAAAACGATAAGGTTGAATATGAAGTAGAGCGTGGCAAAAAAGGCCTTAACGCTGTTAATGTGAAAGTTGTTTACTAAATCAACATAAATCATCAACAAAAAAAGCATGTCGCAAGACATGCTTTTTTTATTTTAATTCTTTTCTAATAAATTAGTTTTTTTTCTAAATGTGCTCAATTCCAATAAATTGAGTACCTTGTAATTATTATATATCTAAATTAATACACAATGCAGTCAGGTACAGTAAAATTTTTCAATGAAACAAAAGGATTCGGATTTATCGTTCCTTCAAATGGTGATGCAGAAGTTTTTGTTCACTCATCAGGTCTAATCGATCGTATTCGTGAAAACGATAGTGTTGAATACGAAGTAGAAAATGGCAAAAAAGGCTTAAATGCCGTTAATGTAAAGGTTGTAGGTTAATTCAAACTACCATATCATTAGTGTAGAAAAGCATATCCCAGGATATGCTTTTCTTGTTTAAAGTCATTTTTATTTATTTAAAATGTAGCTCTTTTTAACAAAGCTAAGCTTCATATTATTATTTTTACATTGTGTGATTTGAAAGTCCCGAAATGAAACAATCCAGAGAAATAAAGACCTTTATATTTAGTCAATACTTTTCTGATGGACTAAAGATAACTTTGGGAGTGCTTCTCCCCTCTCTAATTTTCTATCAACTTAACTTATTATCTATAGGTATCACTATTTCTCTTGGTGCTGTTACAGCTAGTATAGCAGATAATCCTGGTCCCATAAGCCATAAGAGGAATGGCATGTTATTGTCTATTCTTTTTGTCTTTTTAACTTCAATTTTAACAGGTTTAATCAATAAATACCCCGTTTTTATAGGAATAGAGATTCTTTTACTCTCTTTTTTCTTTTCCATGTTTTCTGTTTATGGAAATCGAGCATCTTCCATAGGTACCGCTGCCTTGTTGATAATGATATTAACTATCGATGAGGATGCTATTAAATTAAGTGGCGTCTGGGGTCATGCCTTGTATATTCTATCTGGCGGAATTTGGTATATGATTCTTAGCATTTCCATCGCTCAAATAAGACCTTACAGATTAACGCAACAAGCCTTAGGTGAATGTATTCGTGATGTTGCGGCATATGTGAAATTAAAGGCTGAATTTTATAATACTGAAAGTGATTTTGATGATAATTATAAAAATCTAATCTCCCAACAGGTTCTTGTTCACGAACATCAGGATTCTTTGAGAGACCTTCTCTTTAAAACTAAATTAATGGTTAAGGAGTCGACTCATATAGGTCGCTTACTTATTTTAGTTTTTGTAGATATTGTTGACCTTTTTGAGCAAACAATGGCCACTCATTATGATTACCAGGCTATTAGAAATACATTTGGTAAAACGCAATCGCTAAAACAATTTAATACCATTATCATAAAACTCTCTGAGGAGTTAGACAATTTAAGCTATTACATTATAAGTAATGAAAAACCTATTAAACTTCATGATTTTAAACCTGAATTAGAAAAGCTTAAAGCAAGTATCGATAAAGTTGAAGAATCAGGTATAAATGGTCTCGTACTTAAAAAAATATTAATTAATGTAAGAAATATGATAAGTAGACTTGACCAAATCTATTCTTATTTCAATTCAAATTACATTTCAAGCCAAAATGATATTGATTATAGCAAATTCGTGTCGCATGAAGATTTTGATTTCCAGAAATTAAAAGAAAATTTAAGCCCTAAATCATCCATTTTCCGTCATTCTGTACGAGTTTCTTTAATGTTTTTGATCGGCTATTTAGTCTCAAAGCTCTTTCCAATAGGCCACCACAGCTATTGGATTCTTTTAACGCTTTTAGTCATATTAAAACCTGCTTATAGTCTTACCAGAAAAAGAAATATTGAGCGTTTAATCGGGACTTTTATAGGCGGGATTGCAGGAGCTTTTATTTTGATTTATGTAAAAGATCAAACTGTCTTATTTGTCTTTCTACTAATTTTCATGATTGGTACTTATAGCTCACAGCGTTTAAATTATACGGTAAGTGTGCTATTTATGACTCCCTATATCTTGATTTTATTTAGCTTTTTGGGTGAAAACAATATAAATATCGCTAAAGAACGAATGATTGATACTTTAATAGGATCATTTATTGCATTTTTCTCAAGTCTCATTGTTTTACCAAATTGGGAATATTATCAATTTAAAAATTACATGCGTGAGGTTTTGATTGCAAATTATAAATATTTACATCATGTAGCTGAGGAGTTAGCCGGAAACAAAAATGATGTTATTTCTTATAAACTCGTTCGTAAAGATGTTTATGTGAGTTCGGCAAATCTTGGTAGCGCATTTCAAAGAATGCTTAGTGAACCTAAAAGCAAACAACTGAAAATTAAAGATCATTATAAATTTGTGGTCTTGAACCATATGCTGTCGTCATATATTGCAACATTGATAACAAACCTACACCAAGCTAATTCAATAAAGTTAGAATCAGAACATATTAAATTGATCCGAAAGTCTTTATTTAGTTTAAGTGAAGTTATAAAGAAGCTAGATTCTCCTGAATTTAAAGAGCTAGAAATTTCATTAATTGAACCTAATCAAGATTTGATTCAAGCAAACGAGTCGATTTTATTAAAAGAGCAATTAGAACTAATTAATAAGCTGATTTTAGATATTTCAAAGTTAAGTCAGACTTGATTTTATGACTCTTTCACCTCATTTAAAACATTATTTATTCTAAATTCAAGCGTTTCAAAATCAGTATAACCTTTTGCTATGAGATAAAACCCTGTTTCAGATGTTTGCATCAAAACTGCAGGAAATGATTCCACTCTTAATTGTTTAGCCAAAGCAAAATCGTAGTAAGCGGCTTCTTTTGCACTTTCTGTTTTCATTTTAGCTTCAAATTCATCCGGATCAATACCATGATTAACAGCTATATAACGAAAGGTTTCGAATTCATTAGGGTCTCTCCCATCAAAATATAATGCATTTTGAATTTCATGTGCAAACAATACAGATTGATCTGGGAAATATTGCTTAAATAATGAAAGCGCAATTGATGGTAATTCTGAATTAAGAATCATAGATCCATCTTCTAATACTCTTAAATATGCCTCTCCAAATTTAACACCAGTTGTATTTTCAACTGTATGATAAGCTGTTTTGATATAGGGTGCAATATTGTTTATAGAACCAACACGATCTCCCATCATCATTCCACCACTTAAAACCTCAAATTCGAAATCATTTTTATGCTTTTCATAGCATTGCTTGAGTACGGGACTAAATCCATAACACCATCCGCACAGAGCATCATACACATAAATAATTTTAACAGATTCCTTCATCGCTTACTAAGAAAAATTAAACTAATTCCTTGTTTTCTTTTTCGGGGCGACCATTTTTGAAGGCTTCGCGTGGTTTTAAGCCTAAAAGCTCAAACATGGCCATGTCGTCATTAAATGATGGATTAGGAGTAGTTAACAACTTATCTCCAGCAAAAATTGAATTTGCACCAGCCATAAAACAAAATGCTTGGTCGGTAAGGCTCATTTCTGTTCTACCGGCTGATAAACGAACCACCGTTTTGGGCATAATAATTCTTGCGGTAGCAATCATACGTACCATTTCCCAAACAGATACACGTGGTTGATTCTCAAGTGGTGTTCCTTTAACTGGCACTAATGCGTTTACTGGGACTGATTCAGGGTGCTTTGACATGTTCGATAATGTTTTAAGCATCGAAATTCTATCTTCAATAGTTTCTCCTAAGCCAATGATTCCTCCACTACAAACTGTTAATTTCGCTTTTCTAGCATGCTCAATGGTTTGTAAACGATCATCGTATGTACGAGTGCTAATAATTCTTTTATAATCTTCTTCTGAGGTATCTAAATTATGGTTGTAGGCGTACAAGCCTGCATCAGCCAATCGCTGAGCTTGAGATTCTGTAAGCATGCCTAAGGTGCAACAAACCTCCATGTCTAATGCATTTACTGAACTTACCATCTCAATAACTCGATCAAAATCACGGTTATCTCTAACTTCGCGCCAAGCTGCACCCATGCAAAGTCTTGAAGCTCCTGCATCTTTTGCTTTTTTAGCAGCTTCGGTTACTTGCTCTACCGACATTAATGCCTGAACTTCTAAGTCGGTATGGTATCTAGCCGCCTGAGGGCAATAGGAACAATCTTCAGGGCAACCACCTGTTTTAATGGATAATAGACTACTAATTTGAACCTCTGAATAGTCCTTATTTTCACGATGCACACTTGCTGCACGATAAACTAAATCGAGTAGCGGACTATGGTAAATTTCAGATATTTCTTCTTTGGTCCAGTTATTTCTTATTTCAGTCATGGTTTAAATCCTAATAAAACGTTGGGCAAATTTAAAATAAATAAGGTTTAATTTAAAGAAATGATAAATTATAGAATTAAATGACTTGCAAGTCCGAGTAATAATAAAAACCCAAAAACATCAGTAAAGGTGGTTATTATAATTGATGAAGCAATAGCAGGGTCTACTCCTATTCTTTTTAATACCAATGGGATTGCCGAACCAGATATTCCAGCAATAATTAGGTTTCCGGTCATTGCTATGAAAATAATTAATCCTAGCATTGGATCTTGATCATAAAATAAAGCAAACAATAATACGATTAACCCTATGGTAGCCCCATTTATTAGTCCTACAGTAAATTCTTTTAATACAGTTCTATATGCTTGATTATCAGTAAGATCGTTAAGTGATATACGTCTTACAGTAACTGCAAGTGCTTGAGTGGCAGCATTTCCACCCATTCCAGCAATAATTACCATGTAACCTGCTAGCACACCCATACTGGCTATGGTAGCATCGAAATATCGTATGATAGAGGCTGCTAAAAACGCAGTTCCAAGGTTTAAAATAAGCCAAGGCAGCCGACTCTTTACAGCTTCCTTCCAATTACCTGCCAGTTCTTCATCTTCAGATACCCCTGATATTTTCAAGATATCTTCTGTATTTTCCTCTTCCATTACGTCAATTACATCATCAAATGTAATTCGTCCCAGAAGTTGCATATTATCATCAACTACAGGAATACTGGTCAGATTATATTGTGAAATCAATTTTGCTACTTCCTCTTGATCAGTTTCAGCTTTAACATAAACAAAATCAGAAATTATTAACTCTTTTATTCTGACATTATTTCGCGCTTTTATAATGTCTTTTAAACTAACAATACCGAGTAAGATATTTTGGTCGTTTATAACGTTGATCGTATAAAATTCCTCCATTTCTTCAGATTGCTGAATAATTTCTTCTAGCGCCTCCTTTTTGATTAAATGCTCATTGATCTTAATGACCTGAGTATTCATCAAACCACCTGCTGTATCCTTTTCGTATTTTAATAGAGAGCGGATATTTGAGGCGTCTTCTTCATCAAGCTCTTCAAGAATTTCTTGTTGCTGTTCTTCAGGAAGCTGACTAATAATATCTGTAGCATCATCATAGTCTAACTCTTCAACAATTTCGGACCGCCTTTCGGGAAGTAAATTCTCTAGGAGTTTCTCAGGGTGGAATTCTGAATCCATCTCAGAAATAACTTCTGAGGCCAATTCAGCGGGTAAAATACTTATGATACGTTCTCTTGATTCTTGAGAAATACTCTCAAAAAGTATAGCAATTTCAGAAGGATGATATTCAGATATAAATGCTTTTAACGCTTCATCATCCTCTTCAAGGGCCTGCTTGATCTTTAAAAGATCCGATTTATCTAGCTCAAAAGATTGCATCTGTTAAAATTAGCAAATTAGGCTGATAATTGAGCATATTTCTAACAAGCTTTATTAACATTTTCTTGTATTTAAGATATTAAAGATTACTAATTCTTATTTAACCAGCCCTTCCGCCAAAAATAAATCATTTGGCCAATAGCGATGATAAACATCCCTAACATTGTGAATAAATAGCCGTTTTCATGATATAATTCAGGCATATTATTTATCAATTCTTTACCTGTTTTAGGATCATGAGCAGCGAAATTCATCCCATATACTCCCGCAATAAATGTCAAAGGAATAAAAATGGATGAAATTATGGTCAAAACTTTCATAATTTCATTCATTCGCTGACTAATCAGCGTTAAATTCATATCTATTAAGCTTGTTGTAAGATCTTTGTAGTTTTCAATAAGATCAATTATTTGCATGGTATGATCGTATGTGTCCTTAAGATAGGTTCTTGAACTTTTTGAAATTAATTTTGATTCACACCTAATCATATCATTTATTTTATCACGCTCTGGCCAGGCTGCCCTACGGATACTAATCATTTCTCTTTTTATGTTTTGAGTTTGAAACATTAAAGATTTATTTGCTCGATGATATAATAACTCTTCAATAGTTTCTAATTCATCTCCCAATTTATAAATGAGGTTGAAATAATTATCCAGAATAATATCTGTTAACGCATACATTAGGTAACAAGATCCTGATTTTCTGATATTCCCCTTCCCTCCCTTCAAACGATTTATTACAGGTGAAATATTATCTGAATAACTTTCCTGAAAACTGATTAATAATTTAGGAAATAAAATAAATGAAACTTGTTCATTCTCAATTTCTTGATGTTTATCAACATATAGCATCCGACTAACGGAGAATAAATAATCATCGTAGTCATCAAGCTTTGGGCGTTGCCTACAATCCGCTACGTCTTCAATGACTAATTTATTAATGTTGAATTTACTTTCAATAAAACTTAATAAATCAGCATCTCCAATCCCTTTAATTTCTATCCAAATGTGGTAATCTTTGTATTTATTAAGTAAAAGCTCTAGACTTTGGTTGCTATTAATATCTTCATTGTAAAATTCTTCAGTAGTATAGGCATAGAAGCTTATTTTGGGTTTTAATGCTCCTTTATATAACTGTATAGAACCCGGACTTATACCTGGAACTGGGATATATTTTCTTTTTTTAAGCCTAATTCTCCTGATTTTTGCCATTATTAAAGATATTTCAAGCTTTGTGGCCCTTGGCTAAACAATAAGTCTAGGACACTCAAGTTAGGCAAAAAACCATTACGATCCTCAAAAACTTGAAAATAAGGCTTGAAATTATCTAAAGGATTTCTTTTGGGATGAATACTATCTCTGAAATCATTAAGATCAGGATAAGTTTTTTCAAATTCTTCTGTGTATTTATATTCAATTTTTAATTTTAGGAATTTTAATAGTAAATGGAGCATTTCTTCATTATAATCAAATAAAAAAGTCCATTTTTTTTCATAAAACACATTGAAATCATCCTCATAATATTCAAAATAGGCAGAACTTCTATAGGAAGTTTGAATACCCATTAAATGTAGACGTTGCCATAGAAAATCGTAACTAATACGTACATCCTTCACTTTTGTATGTGATTTTGAACCTTTTATAACAGGAACAGCTAAATCTAATTTTCCATTTGGGGAATGTATGGTTGCTCGATTTCGATAGCTTTGTTTTTGAAAATTTTCTGCATTTTCAATAATGATATTTTCCTTATGAATTAACATTTTACTGAAATATTCAATTGGAGGAAGATAAAATAAAGGGAAGACTGCGCCTTTTTCCATCGTTTAGATTAAGTTTGTGCAAATATGTAGAATTTATTAGTTAACAGCTATAAAGTAAATTTATCTTTACTGAATTAACTGTTATATACGCCAATAGGGTTTAAAATGAAAATAGTTTTTTTTAGAATTCTTACAGTTTTCATGTTTTTGGTGTCTTTGCTGCCATTTAGGGTTCTTTTTTTTCTATCTGATATATTGTTCTATCCGGTATTTTACCTTGTTAAATATCGTAGGAAAGTGGTTCAAATAAATCTTTTTAAGTCATTTCCTGAGAAAACAATTGACGAACGTTATGAAGTTGAAAAAAGGTTTTATAAGCATTTACTCGACTTAATTTTTGAATCTATAAAAACCTTGACTATAAGTCGCGCACAGATTCAAAAACGATTTATATTCAAAAATTTAGAACAAATTACTAAATACACGGATTCTGGGCGATCAGTTATAGTTGTTTCTGGACATTATGGAAACTGGGAATGGGGCCCCCTAGCCTCTGCTAATGCCTTGAAATCAAAAGTTTTAGTTGTTTATAAACCATTAACAAACAAGCGCTTTGAGGATTTTCTAAATGGCATGAGAGCAAGATTTGGTGCGATAATGATTCCTATGAAGCAAACTTTAAGAAAAGTTATAGAGTACAAATCAACACCTTCACTTATTGTTTTGGTAGGTGATCAAACTCCTCCTAGAGAAGAATCTCAATATTTTACTAGTTTTTTAAACCAGCAAACAGCTATTTTTTTAGGTATTGAGAAGATTGCTATAAGGACTAACTATCCAGTATTTTATTTTAATATAAATAAAATAAAACGAGGATATTATGAGTGTTTACTTAAACCTTTAGTTGATATACCTGAATCAACAAGAGAACATGAGATTACCAATATTCACACACAAGAATTAGAAAATATTATCCGAATTAAACCAGAATATTGGCTTTGGTCGCATAAAAGATGGAAATTTAGCCCAGATAATTTAAGATCTAATCATGACTAATTTACCGAGTGTAGCAGTTATTATTTTAAATTGGAATGGAATAGCTTATTTAAAACAGTTTCTTCCTTCTGTTTGTGCTAGTACTTATCCTAATTTAGAAATTATTGTTGGTGATAATGCTTCTAGTGATGATTCTGTTGCTTTTGTTCATGAAAATTATCCCAATGTAAAAACCATCATTAATGATCAAAATTATGGCTTTGCAGGTGGTTACAATAAGGTTTTGAATCAATTGAATCATGATTATTTTGTATTGCTTAATTCTGATGTTGAAGTCTTACCTAATTGGATAGAACCTGTTATTAGGCTAATGGAATCGGATTCTAATATTGTTGCTGCTCAACCTAAGATTCTATCTCATTCAAATAAATCATCATTTGAGTATGCAGGCGCTGCCGGTGGCTTTATTGATCAATTTGGTTACCCTTTTTGTAGAGGAAGGGTATTTGATACCTTAGAACAAGATAATGGCCAATATAATGAGAGCTCAGAAGTGTTTTGGGCTTCTGGTGCAGCCTTCTTTATAAAAAGAGCTAATTGGCTTGAAATGGAAGGTTTAGATGAAGACTTTTTTGCCCACATGGAGGAAATTGATCTTTGCTGGCGATTGAAAAATGAAGGTTATAAAATTATGTATTGTGCAGATTCACAGGTTTATCATGTGGGTGGTGGGACTTTACAAGCTGAAAATCCTTTTAAAACCTATCTTAACTTCAGAAATAATTTAGTTCTGCTTCAAAAGAATCTTCCTGCAGGTAAAGCAACAATCATAATTTTT
>NZ_JBIIPN010000013.1:0-33317 GCF_044342615.1 Daejeonella sp.
GCTACGTAATTTTATTTTTTCAAATATTGAACTTAGCTCATGCCACTCATCTTGTAGGTTGAGGGTTTGTGTGCTATGATTTAAAACCCATTCATTTTTTAATAGTTCCAGTTTTTTGAAAATATCTATCGTCTTGATATTGAGTCGATTAAGTTTATTTTCTAAGTTCAACGTACTAAACATTGCCGAGTTTCTCAAAAGTAAAATTGGGAATTCGATGTTGTAATGATCAAAATTTTGCTTGAGCTGTAGCCAATAAATTATTTCGGCACCACCTCCAATATAGGCTAGGTTAGGTAGGATGATTTCCTGATAAAGAGGGCGCATCACTACATTGGGACTAAAACGTTCGGGTTGTTCAGCAATTTCTTGTTTTAATTGCTCTTCGCTGAAGCTGATATCCGTGTTTAGTACTGAATATGTATCATTTTCAAAAACGATACGTTCTCTTAAACCATCTTTAAGATAAAAAAAGTTTATTTCTCTAGGATTTACCTGAGCTTCAATACCCTGTTTTGCTAAATTATGATTGGTGTCCGTAATGTGCTTGAAGCTGTTTTGTTCAATGATATCTTTTGTGATGATCGATGAAAATTGACTCTTTAATCGTCTATCATCGGCATCAAGAATAATAAGTCCGTATTCCTCAAAAAGTGCATTAACAAGAAATCTGGTGGCATCCGACAAGTTGGAGTGTTCGGTATAGGCCTTTTGGATGAGATTACTTAGCAATCTGGCATTTTCAGAAATTCCCAAAACTTGTTGGTATTCTCTGCAAGTTTTCTCAATTCCCGATGTTTTGATTCTTCCGGTGGCGCCGGATGTATCATGATCCCAACTGATTTTTTTACCTGCAATGATGGTATGATTTATTTCGGCAAAATCATGGTCTTCGGTGGCCATCCAATAAACAGGAACAAAATTTTTATCCGGAAAATTGGTTTTTAGCTCCTTTGCAAGGTTTATTGCTGTTACAATTTTGAAAATAAAGTAAAGCGGACCCGTGAAAAGGTTGAGCTGATGGCCGGTGCAAACGGTGAATGTATTATCTTTTTCTAATAATTGGATGTTCGCTTCAACACTTGGATGTAAAGGCGATTGAATATTTGAATATTGATTTCGCAATACATCTACGAGGATAGTTCTGTTAGCGCTTACTTTTTTACGGGCAATTAGATTTTTAAAACCTTCAATTGTAGGGTTTTCTGTGTAGAAGTGCGCTAATTGAGGATCATTCGCTAGGAGGCGAATTAGTCCCTCTGAAAAGCTCTGAGTTTCACTATAATCTATGTAAGTCGCCTTCATTTTCAACGAAAATAACGCAATTTAATTAATTGCGGAGAACAGATCTATATTTTGACAATTTGACCATAGAGATCGAAATCCTCGGCACGGTCAATTTTTACATTTACGAAAGTCCCGGGACTTGCATAACTTATTCTAGCATCGATTAAAACTTCATTATCTACCTCAGGTGAATCAAATTCGGTACGTCCGACTAAGTAATTATCTTCTTTTTTATCCAGTAGGACTTTAAAAGTTTTGCCAACTTTATCTTGATTGATGTCGAATGAAATTTCTTGTTGAACATTCATGATTTCTTCCACACGTTCTTGCTTTACTTCCTCAGGAACATCATCGTTGAGGAGATGAGCATGCGTTTTTTCTTCATGCGAGTAGGTAAAGCATCCTAAGCGGTCGAAGCGGCTTTCACTTACCCATTCCTTCATTTCTTGGAAATCTTTTTCCGTTTCGCCGGGGTATCCACAAATTAGAGTGGTTCGCAAAGCGATATTTGGTACTTTATCACGAATGGAATTTACTAAATCGATTGTTTTTTGGCGTGTAATTCCGCGGCGCATGGAGCTCAACATATTATCGCTGATATGCTGAAGTGGCATATCTAGGTAATTACAGATGTTTGAGCGTTCGTTCATCACATCTAAAATATCCATTGGGAAACCAGATGGATAGGCATATTGTAAGCGAATCCATTCGATGCCATCCACATCTGATAAATTACGCATTAGATCCGCCAAGTTTCTTTTATTATAAAGATCTAATCCATAATAAGTTAGGTCTTGAGCGATAAGAATTAATTCTTTTGTGCCATTTTTTGCTAGGAATTTTGCTTCTTTCACCAACTCGTCGATTGGTTTAGAAACATGCTTTCCACGCATTAAAGGAATTGCACAGAAGGAGCAAGGTCTATTGCAGCCTTCAGCAATTTTAAAATATGAAAAGTGGGAAGGAGTAGTTAACAAACGTTCGCCTACTAATTCATGTTTGTAATCAGCACCGATAGAGCTTAACAGATTTTGAAGATCATTGGTTCCGAAAAAGGAGTCTACATTTTTAATTTCAGCTTCCAGCTCAGGCTTATATCGTTCAGATAAACAACCAGTTACAATTACTTTGCCTACTTTTCCTTGATCTTTTAGTTCGCTATATTGTAGAATAGTATCGATCGATTCTTGCTTGGCATTATCGATAAATCCGCAGGTATTAATAACAATTATATCGTCTTTATGCAGCTTTTGGTCTTCATGTACTACATCCATTTGGTTGCCGCGTAATTGGCCCATTAGGACTTCCGAATCGTGAATATTTTTGGAGCAACCGAGTGTAATTACATTTACTCTAGGCTGCACTTTGTTAACTTCTTTGCTAATCTTGGTCTTCATGCTGCTCTTGCCTAGCTTTTAAATAGGGAGTTTACGAACTCTTTTTTATCAAATAGTTGAAGATGTTCGATTCCTTCACCTACACCGATGTATTTCACCGGAATTTTAAACTGATCGGATATTCCGATAACGACACCACCTTTGGCGGTACCATCCAATTTGGTTAGTGCTAAAGCATTAACTTCGGTTGCTTGCGTAAATTGTTTGCATTGTTCAATAGCATTTTGACCAGTTGAAGCATCTAAAACAAGGAGAATTTCATGAGGAGCGCCAGGGACTACTTTTTGCATCACTTGCTTAATTTTGGTAAGCTCGTTCATTAAGGCAATTTTATTATGTAGTCGGCCGGCAGTATCAATAATTGCCACATCATCCCCATTTGCTACGGCCGATTGGAGGGTATCGAAAGCGACAGATGCAGGGTCAGATCCCATAGGTTGTGCTACGATACGTACTTGCACACGTTCGGCCCAAAGCTTTAGTTGATCAACGGCAGCGGCTCTGAAAGTATCGGCAGCACCTAATACAACTTTATTGCCTGCAGCTTTAAGTTTATGCGCTAATTTGCCGATAGTAGTAGTTTTACCTACCCCATTAACACCTACAACCATAATTACGTATGGTTTATGATTACCATATTCAAAATTGCGGAAGTCGTTACTATTATTTTCGGCTAAGAGATTTTGAATTTCCGAACGTAGTAATTCATGTAACTGGGATGTGTTTATATATTTATCTTGAGCCACACGAGCTTGTAAGCGCTCAATAATTTTTAGAGTAGTTTGTACGCCAACGTCAGAATTGACTAAGATTTCTTCGAGTTCATCAAGAACGTCATCGTCAACGCTTGATTTTCCGACAACAGCTTTGGTGATTTTGGAAAATAAGTTCTCCTTAGTTTTTTCTAAGGTTTTATCCAGCTCTACCTGCTCTTCAACGTTGCTTTCTTTCTTTTTGAAAAAGTCAAATAATCCCATGGCTCTGAATTTGTTAAACCCACTGACGTGGGGAAAAAGTATATGTATTGTAATGAAAAAAGCCCCCCAACGATTAGACGCGGGCGGCTTCCTTCAAATAAAAATAGCTATTTATTTAGAGGTGTTAATTCCAGCAATAGCGTCTTTTACGTGATCGTTGTGAACGATAGTTTCTTTGAATGAATAAGCACCAGACTTAGGTGATTTAGTCATTGTAATAACTTTTGAATATTCTTTACCAGCACCTGTTTTCAGGGTTGCAACTACTTTCTTTGCCATTTCTGTATATTTTTTAGGTTTATTGTTTTATAGGGATTGAAAAAATCCCTTGTTCAATAAATATTACTTTATTTCTTTGTGAACAGTCACTTTTCTTAACACCGGATTGAATTTCTTCAATTCTAGACGCTCAGTTGTGTTCTTTTTGTTTTTAGTTGTTACGTAACGAGACATTCCAGCCATGCCACTTTCTTTGTGCTCGGTACATTCTAAAATAACCTGAACTCTATTACCTTTCTTAGCCATTGTATTATTTTTTACGTTGTATATTTATTTGTTAGCAGGAAAAGCAGAAATGATTTGGTTAATAATTAAACAAATATTTTGCTTTTATCTGGCTTTAACTACTATATATACCCTTTTTTAACGAATTTATTAATTACAGCAGTGATGCCATTTTTACTGATGGTTTTGATCGCTGAAGTAGAAACCTTCAAGGTAATCCATCTGTCTTCTTCAGGAATGTAAAACTTTTTTACATGAAGGTTAGGATAAAATTTACGCTTAGTTTTTACGTTTGAATTAGAAACGTTAAAACCGTTCATTGCCATTTTTCCTGTTAAATCACAAATTCTCGACATGACTATATGTGTATCTTAATTTTTAAATCAATTCTCTAAAGAGTTTGCAAATATCGGGAGAAAAAATCAGATACGCAATACTTTATCAATAATTTTAGACTTTCTCTGAAAATGAGTACTTAGTTTAGCTTTTTGTGTAATTTTTTTGACTCTAAATTAGGCTAGAAGCTCTCAAAATGATATTATTGTATATTAAAAATTATTGAACAAAAATAAAAATGGATCTCCGAATTAATTCTTTTGACGATTACAAACGCATTTATGATTATAGTGTAGCTGAGCCCGAGAATTTTTGGGCTTCGGTAGCCGACACATTTTATTGGCAAAAAAAGTGGGATAGTGTACTGGATTGGAACTTTACTGAACCCAATGTAAAATGGTTTAGTGGGGCAAAGTTAAATATCACTGAGAACTGTCTTGATCGTCATTTAGCTATTGACGCTGATAAAACAGCGATGATTTGGGAGCCAAATGATCCTGAAGAACATTATCGTTCTTTTACTTATAAAGAGCTTCATTTTAAAGTTGTACAGTTTGCAAATGCGCTTAAAAACAATGGAGCTAAAAAAGGAGATAGAATCTGTATTTATATGCCAATGGTTCCAGAATTGGCCATTGCTGTATTGGCTTGCGCTCGTATTGGTGCTATACATTCTGTGGTATTTGGCGGTTTTTCGGCCCAGTCTATTGCCGATAGAATAAACGATGCCCAATGTAATTTGGTAATTACTGCCGATGGTGGTTTCAGAGGAAATAAGGATATCCCATTAAAAAATATTATTGATGATGCTATTGTACAGTGCTCATCTGTGAATAGAATTATTGTTTTAACACGTACGCGGACACCTGTATCTATGATTAAAGGTCGCGATGTGTGGTGGGAAGATGAGATTAAAAAGGTTGAAACACAAGGAAACCCAGACTGCCCGGCAGAACCAATGGATGCAGAAGATCCTTTATTTATTTTATATACATCGGGTTCAACCGGAAAGCCAAAAGGAGTGGTTCATACCTGTGGAGGTTATATGGTTTATACTGGTTATACTTTTAGAACAGTATTTCAGTATCAGCCTGGCGAGATTCATTTTTGTACCGCCGATATTGGTTGGATTACTGGTCATTCATACATTGTTTACGGTCCCCTTTCACAAGGTGCTACCACTTTAATGTTTGAGGGTGTGCCAACTTGGCCTGATGCAGGTCGTTTTTGGGAGATTGTAGATAAATACAAAGTCAATATTCTTTATACCGCACCAACGGCTATTCGTTCATTGATGAGTTTTGGTGATGATCCTTTAAAGGGAAAAGATTTAAGCTCTTTAACTAAATTAGGTTCTGTTGGTGAGCCTATTAATGAGGAGGCCTGGCATTGGTATAATGATAAAATTGGAAAAGGTAAATGTCCGATTGTGGATACGTGGTGGCAGACTGAAAATAGTGGAATTTTAATTTCTCCGATTGCAGGTATTACTCCTACAAAACCAGGCTATGCCACTTTGCCATTACCGGGAATTCAGCCTTGCTTGGTTGATGAAGCTGGCGCAGAGTTGCAAGGGAATGGTGTAAGTGGCAATTTGTGTATTAAATTCCCATGGCCAGGAATTATTCGCACCACTTATGGCGATCATGAGCGTTGCCGCCTGACTTATTTCTCTACCTATCAAAATATGTATTTTACGGGTGATGGTTGCTTGAGAGATGAGGATGGATATTATCGTATTACTGGTCGTGTAGATGATGTAATTAATGTTTCGGGGCATAGAATTGGAACTGCAGAGGTCGAAAATGCGATTAATATGCATGCTGATGTGGTAGAAAGTGCAGTTGTAGGCTACCCACATGATATTAAAGGACAAGGGATTTATGCTTATGTGATTTTAGGGACTTCCACGCATGATCATGACTTAACTAGAAAAGATATACTTCAGACGGTTGCTCGTATCATTGGAGCAATTGCAAAACCTGATAAGATTCAATTTGTATCGGGTTTACCAAAAACTCGCTCGGGTAAGATTATGAGAAGAATTTTGAGAAAAATTGCTGAAGGTGATGTTTCAAATCTTGGCGATACTTCTACACTGTTAGATCCTAATGTGGTTGAAGAGATTAAAGAAGGGGCTGCTATTTTATAATTTTAGTTGTCGGGGCAACCCTTGCGGTTGCCCCTCTATCATTATCAACTGTCTAATAACATTTGAAAATAGTTGGGATTATCAGTTGTCTGGTTGGCTGAGATTCTCGAAGCTAGGCTTGCGATATCTGAATCAGTATTTAGTACAAAGTATTTAATTAGAAGTCATTTTTTTTTAGTTTGTACATCAGTCCTTAGTCTTTACTCCATATTCCTTGCTCCCAATCACATCAATCCCGAACTAATTAAAACCTTCTTCCTGATAATTTGTTATTTCATAACATTTAAACACATATGTTATGATAGATAAATTAGAGATAAAAGGAAACTGGAATGTTTTAAAAGGCAAGATTAAACAAACTTATGCCGACCTTACGGATGATGATTTAAAGTACGTAGAGGGCAAAGAGGATGAGCTATATGGTCGTTTACAGAAGAAAACTGGTAAGTCGCGACAAGAGTTAATCGAATGGATTAATAGCTTAAATTAATTTCATGAACTCCGCTGATTTTATCAGCGGAGTTTTTTGTTAAGATATGTGCTACGATGAACATCGTACAGAGGATTGTTCTGGTAAACAATTAAAGACAAATTTTTGCGATTTTGCGTCTTAGCGAGAATTTAATTCTGTGTCTCGCAGAGGCGCAGAGAGGCAAAGGACTGGAGGAAAGAAAATAGAGAAATCGTCTGGTACGGTGATAACACCGACCAGAGGAGCTGTACCAATCGATTCGATTTTGCGTCTTAGCGAGAATTTAATTTTGTGTCTCGCAGAGGCAAAACCGCAGATGATGGTCTAGGGCAATTAAGAGAATTGCTGGTACAGACAAGCCCGACTTCAGGAAAACATTCTATTTGCCAGCATTAACCTTATTTATAAAGGAAATTACGCCCTCCATGTAAATTTTTTGGTCATCCCACATAGCAAGATGGCTACCGTTTGGACAGTAAAGGTAGGACCCATTTTGCACCAATTTACTTTGTTCTTCCATTGCTTTCGGATCCATAGTATCATATTTGGCACCAATCATTAGAGTTGGAACAGCAATCTCATTTAATCTATTTTTAATATCCCATTTCTCTAATAGTCCGCTAATTCCGAATTCACTTGGTCCTTGCATTTGTACATAAATCGAGTTATTGCCATGTTTAAATGAACGATTAACGGCATCAGGCCATTCTTTTAAACGACAAATGTGTTTGTTATAAAAGTTTGGAATTAGTAATTCCATATAACGTGGATTGCTAAAATCTTTTTTTGCTTCGATGGCTCTAATTTCCGCTAAAACCTTAGGGTCCATTTGCTTCGCTAACACATCAGCCGCATATTTCCCATATTCAGGTGCGCTTGCAACCATGTTTGATACCAAAAGACCTTTCATGTTTTTTTGATATTTCAACGCATATTCCATTCCTAAAATACCACCCCAAGAATTACCTAAGATGTAAAAATTAGACTCGTCAGCTCCAATAGCTTTTCGCACTTGCTCAACTTCCTCCACAAAACGATCAATCTTCCAGAGTGTAGTATCTTTAGGTTGGTCGCTATAATAGGAACCTAATTGATCATACTCATAAAATTCATATCCTTCTCTTTGGAAGAAGGTTTGAAAGCATTCCATGTATTCATGTGTCATTGCTGGGCCGCCATGAAGTAAAAGGATTTTAATTTTAGGATTATTCCCATAACGTTTTGTCCAGACCTTGAAGGTCCCTGAAGGAGTTTGAATAGGAATCATTTTTACCCCAGCAGCTTCTATACTATCTGAGTAGGTAAAATAACTTTTTAGTGTTTCTGCTTTTTGTGTACAGGCATTCAGTGTTAGAATAACAAGACATAATAAAATTAATTTTTTCATGAAATGGTGTTTTTTATTGATGTATTTGGCATATGCCCATAAATAATAATTATGTGTAATAGATTCTTTGTTTTTGCTTTTTTATTTTGAAAAATTTGAAGATCAAAGTCTAAGTGTTTATTTCAATACATATATGTTTAATTAAAAATAGATAAATAATTTAAAATTGATTCTAATTATATCTTTTTGAATTCTTTATGAATTTTCAGCATTAGACAGGAAATTGAAAAATGCCTAATTTTTTTTGCATGGCCTAGTGAAAGGTCGCGACTTTGTCCTTTATATTTTAGTCATGTTGTGTTGTTAGGCGGACAGGTCGCGACCTGTCCCTACATCCGATCAATTCAATTTTCTTTCGTATTTTCGTCCAAATGAAAAAAACGATACCAACTATCTTGGTGGTGAATGATGATGGAATCACGGCGCCAGGAATAAAAGTTCTAATTGAAGTGATGCAAAGCATTGGCCATGTGGTGGTTGTAGCACCTGATGGTCCGCAATCAGGGACTGGCCATGCCATAACCATTGCAAAGCCATTACGTCTTGATAAGGTGGATTTATATGAAGGAGTGGAGATGTATAAGTGCTCCGGGACTCCAGTAGATTGCGTGAAGCTTGCTGTTAACAAGGTTTTTAAGGGTAAAAAACCTGACTTATGTGTTTCTGGGATTAACCACGGACTAAACAATTCGATTAATGTTTTGTATTCTGGGACTATGTCGGCGGCTGTTGAGGGTGCTATTGAAGGTATTCCATCTATTGGTTTTTCCTTAGATGATTTTTCTAATGAAGCTGACTTTAGTCACACCAGAAAATACATTGAAATCATCACCAAACAAGTTTTGGCTAATCATTTACCAATAGGAACGCTTTTAAACGTGAATTTTCCAAGAGGAGCAAGTTTGAAGGGTATTAAAATCTGTCGCCAAGCTAATGCAAAATGGGCTGAGGAGTTTGATGAACGTACAGATCCTCATAGAAGAAAATATTATTGGCTAACAGGAGTTTTCCAAAATAATGATCATGGTGAAGACACGGATGTGTGGGCTTTGGAAAATCATTATGTATCGATTGTTCCTGTACAGTTTGATATGACTGCCCACCATGCTATTCCGATTTTAAATACATGGGATTTTAATTTTATAGAAGTATGAATTATTACCTCATTGCCGGTGAAGCCTCAGGTGATTTACATGGGTCAAATCTGATGAAAGCTTTGAAGCAGCATGATGCACAAGCCACTTTTAATTATTTTGGTGGTGATTTGATGAAGGCAGAGGGTGGAAACCTTCGAAAGCACTATTCAGAAATGGCATTTATGGGTTTTGTTGAGGTAATAGCTAATTTGGGAACCGTTTTGAGAAATATCAAAATGGCCAAGCAAGATATTTTAGATAAAAAACCGGATGTACTCATTTTAATAGATTTTCCAGGTTTTAACTTAAAAATTGCAGAATTCGCTAAAAAGCAAGGCATACCTGTCTTTTACTACATCTCGCCAAAGGTTTGGGCATGGAATCAAAAGCGGGTATTAAAAATAAAGAAGATTGTCGACCGTATGTTTTGTATTCTTCCTTTTGAGGTTGATTTTTACAAATCATGGGGCATGGAGGTAGATTATGTGGGAAATCCACTACTCGATGCCATCGCTTTGAATAAAGCAGATGCTCATTTTAAAACCAAGCACGGTCTAGATGAAAGGCCCTTAATTGCGTTTCTTCCTGGAAGCAGAAGGCAGGAGCTGGAACGTGTTTTACCGGAAATGCTGAAGGCGCTTGATCGTTTTCCGGAATTTCAATTTGCTATTGCAGGGGCACCATCCTTCTCTGAAAAGGATTATCATAAATATTTAGCACATCATTCGATACCTATTATATTTAATGATACCTATAATTTGGTATTAAATGCAGAGGCTGCGGTGGTTACATCGGGGACAGCCACATTGGAAACTGCATTATTAAAAACCCCTCAGGTGGTGGTTTATAAGGGGAATGCCATTTCTATAGGTATTGCCCGTATGTTGGTCAACATAAAATATATATCGCTAGTCAATTTAGTGATGGATAGTCAGGTAGTTAAGGAGCTTATTCAAGAAGATTGCTCAGGCGATAAAATTAGTGCTGAAATTGATCTGATGGTAAATGATGAGGCCTACAGGTCACGCATGTTAGAGAACTATGAGAAGCTGGCCTTGAAAATGGGTAGTGCAGGAGCTTCTGAGCGTGCCGCAGAATTAATGATGGGCTATTTAAAAGCTTAATTTACCCATTACCGAAAATTTTTCTTTAATAAAACCATTTAAATTTTTAGTTGTTTTAATCATATAATAGCTTAGATTTTTATCCAAAAAGAGCGATTATTTTTTTGTCTTTGAATTAAAATAAAGTGGATAGAAACCATTTTTTATTTTTTTGCGATGCTTTTACCGTTCAAAAACTATTTTGTGTATAATTTTTGAAATTTTAGTCTCTGATTTTGTTTTCATTGTTTATTTTTTTTATTTAAAGTTAAATTAAATTATTCCAATAAAAACCTATTTTATGACCTTTTATGGCACTATTCTTTAACGCGAATGCTTGTTTTTATTATGTTTCGTAATTTTATTTTATTAATATTTATCTATTAAATTAAATTTTTGTTTTTATTAGAAATTTTTGTATATTAAGGTATTGAAAAAGCAGATGAATTTTAGACGATACGACACATATATGTGTTTTAATAAGAATCCTTATGTTCCGGAACTTGGCACTTATGTTTTTACTTGTTTTTGCACTAATCCAAGTGCGAGCACAAGTAATTTCAGCTTGTCCGGAAAACATTGGATTTGAGTCTGGGACCTTTGCCAATTGGGAATGTTTTAGAGGTTTGCTGCCCCTTACAGGTGATAATTCGGCAAGTCAGGCTCTTGTATCTAAAATTCATCTTAGTCCCACAAATCCCATTCCTGGTTTACATACTTTGATAAAAAATACGGTCCAAAGGGATCCATACGGAAATTTTCCATTAAAGTCGCCAAATGGCAGTAGTAACATTGTTCGTTTAGGGAATGATTTAACAGGCAGGGGGGTAGATCGTATCAGTTATACTATAAAAGTCCCTGCAGATTTAGAGTTTTATTCTATAACTTTTAATTATGCAGTTGTTTTTCAGAATCCTAATCATAAACATGAGGAGCAACCAAGGTTTACAGCTCGTGTTTTCGATGTTGCCACTGAGAGTTCAACTGATTGTGGTTCATTTGAGTTTGTTGCCAGTGGTGGCTTACCTGGTTTTCTTGCTTCACCTAAAGATCGAACAGTATTGTATAAGCCATGGGCTCCAGTTTTGGTAAACCTTACTACTTATTTAGGGAAAACTATCCGTTTAGAATTTACGGCTAGTGATTGTTCTCGCGGGGGGCATTTTGGTTATGCCTACGTAGATTTCAATGAGGATTGTTCTGTTCCTGTAATGGGGAATTTGACATGTACGGGTAAGAATACAGTAACATTAAAAGCATTACCTGGATTTGCTTCTTACCGTTGGTTTGATGTATCACGAAATATTGATCTTGGGACTTCCGAAACATTGAAGATGACGCCTGCACCGGCGGTTGGGACTAAGATTGGCATTGAGTTGGTGCCTTATCCAGGTTTGGGCTGTACTCAAATATTATATACCACTATTCAGGAGGTTGGAATGACCATTCGTGATCCTTTGGCACGATGTACTTCTGTGGACCTTACAGACTCGGCTTTACGAGAAGGAAATAGCTCTGATTTAAGCTATAGTTATTGGAAGGATAGTCAGGCGACCATACCATTATTAAAGCCCGAGGCGGTTTCAAAAAGTGGCACTTATTATGTTAAGGGTTTTAGTTCATCAGGTTGTGCAATTGTTTTGCCTACTCAAGTGAGTATTATTGAACTTCCAAATGTTCAGTTAGATTTAAAATTTACAGCAAATTATCCTGAAACGGTTGATTTAACGACACGAAAAATCCCTTCTTTAGATGTGGCATATAGCTATTGGTTGGATGCAGCGGCAACAATTCAGCTGAAAGAACCAGAGCGTGTAAGTCGCCCAGGAATCTATTACATCAAGCTAAGCAGTGAAAATGGCTGTACGAAGGTGTTAGCGGCAAGTGTAGAAATATATGCTTCAAAATTATCCGTACCTACTCTATTTAGCCCTAATGGAGATCAGATGAATGATTTATTTACCATTTTTATTAACGAAGAGATAAAAGTTAGTGAGTTCAGGATTTTTAACCGTTGGGGAGAGGTTGTTTTTCTTACACGTGATATTAACAATTATTGGAATGGATTTAGGGAGAATACGGAGGTGCCTAGTGGAGTTTATTATTGGGTGTTGAAGGGAATAGTAAATTCGAAGCCCTATTCGAATTCTGGAAATGTAATGCTGATCAGGTAAAAACCCCATGAAATCTCAATGAAGATCTCATGGGTTAAAAATTTATTTTACGTTAAAATTAACTTGGTGATCCCCCCAAGCTAGAGAGACAAGTCCTGTTTTTGCAATAGTAAAAGTAAGACGTTCTGTAAAGCTCGCTGATTTACCAGGTTTTACTTTCACACGAAGAACATCATCTGCTTCGCTATAAGCCGTACCACTTACATTTGATTTACTATTAAAGATGATAGTCCACTCTTTTTCACCAGGGATAGTCCAGATACCATATTTTCCCGCTTTTAAAGCTTTACCTTCAACTTTAACATCTTTAGATACTTCCATCCAAGTGGCTTCATTTGCGCCTGTACGCCAAACTTTTCCATAAGGAGCGATATCTTTTCCGATAGTTCTACCTTTAACGGCTGGCTGACTGTAGTCGATAGTGATTTTTACCCCTGCAGAAGTAGTTTCAGAAACTTTAGCCTGTGGGCTAGGTCTTTGAGCGCATGCTGTGAAGGCGCTAAATAGACCTGTAGTCAAAAATAAAAAGATTGCTTTTTTCATGTTTATTTTATTGGTTTTTAACAAATATAGGAAAGGTACTTTAGAAAATTTAACATCAATAAGATTATTACGATAAAATTAGATAAAGTTTTAATTAGGTCGAATTGCGGTTTTACATCTATTAATTGATTTTAATTCAGCTTTATATTTAGAACAATTTTCTCTGTTTTTAGTTTTTAAATTTTTGAGAGGGCTGAAAGAATTCTTTATTCATAGATCTTATAATATCTCTAAACATTATAGATTTTACTTATATGTCTATAGATTTTATTGAACTGTATTGATCAGATAAAATCTTAGATTTGTAACAGAAGAAAATTATTTAAAATATGGAACATACACACAACAGCTCATCTTCAGATGCAGGAAAATGCCCATTTATGGCAGCATCGCAGAGACACACAGCAGCCGGATCTTTATCAAATGCAGATTGGTGGCCAAATCAATTAAACCTTAAAATTCTTCATCAGAATTCTTCAATGATTAATCCTTATGGTAAGGATTTTAATTATGCAGAGGAGTTTAAGAGCATTGATTTTGATGCTTTAAAGAAAGATTTAACTGTATTAATGACTGATTCTCAGGAATGGTGGCCAGCGGATTACGGACATTATGGTCCTTTCTTCATTCGTATGGCATGGCATAGTGCTGGAACTTATCGTGTAGGTGATGGTCGTGGTGGAGCATGTGCTGGTACTCAGCGTTTTGCGCCATTAAATAGCTGGCCAGATAATGGTAACTTAGATAAGGCTCGTCGTTTGTTATGGCCAATTAAGCAAAAATACGGTCGTAAAATTTCATGGGCAGATTTAATGATTCTTGCGGGTAATGTTGCTTTAGAATCAATGGGTTTTGAGACTTTTGGTTTTGCAGGCGGTCGTGAGGATGTTTATGAGCCTGAATTAGATATTTATTGGGGACCAGAAACCACTTGGTTAGGAGATGAGCGTTACAAAGGAGATCGTCAATTAGACAATCCACTAGGTGCAGTTCAAATGGGATTGATTTATGTAAACCCGGAAGGTCCTAATGGTAACCCAGATCCTTTGGCATCAGCTAGAGATATTCGTGAGACATTTGCCCGTATGGCGATGAATGATGAAGAAACTGTAGCATTAGTTGCTGGTGGTCATACCTTTGGTAAAACACACGGTGCTGGAGATGCAGCATTGGTAGGTGTTGAGCCTGAAGGAGCAGCAATTGAAGAGCAAGGTTTTGGATGGATTAATAAATTTGGTACTGGTAAAGGTGCTGATACAACCACTAGTGGTTTAGAAGGAGCATGGACACCAACTCCAACACAATGGGATAACACTTATTTCGATATGTTATTTGGTTTTGAGTGGGAATTAACTAAGAGTCCGGCTGGTGCACAACAGTGGGCTCCAAAAGGCGGTGCTGGTTCAGAGTTAGTCCCAGATGCACACATTGCAAATAAAACACATGCTCCATTCATGTCGACAGCCGATTTAGCTTTAAGATTTGACCCGGCATATGAGAAAATTTCAAGACGTTTCCACGAAAATCCTGCTGAATTTGCAGATGTTTTTGCGAAGGCTTGGTTTAAGTTGACTCACCGTGATATGGGACCAGCTTCTCGTTATTTAGGTAAGGAAGTTCCGGCAGAAACGTTAATTTGGCAAGATCCACTTCCAGCGGTTGATCATAAATTAATTGATGATCAAGATGTTGCAACCTTGAAAGCGAAGATTCTTGCTTCAGGATTGAGCGTATCGCAATTAGTTTCTACTGCATGGGCTTCTGCAGCTACTTTCCGTGGTTCTGACAAGCGTGGTGGTGCAAATGGTGCACGTATTCGTTTAGCTCCACAAAAAGATTGGGCAGTAAATCAGCCAGCAAAGCTTGCTATTGTAATAGCTGCTTTAGAAAAAATTCAGGCAGAATTCAATAGTCAGCAATCAGGTGGTAAGAAGGTTTCATTGGCCGACTTAATCGTATTAGGTGGTACTGCAGCTGTTGAAGCAGCGGCAAAGAAGGCTGGTCATAACCTTACAGTAGCTTTCACTGCTGGACGTACTGATGCAACACAAGAGCAAACAGATGTAGAATCATTCTCATTCTTGGAGCCTAAAGTAGATGGTTTCCGTAACCATGTAAATCAGCCAGTTATTGATCGTTATGCAGAGGAGATGCTTTTAGATAGAGCACAATTGCTTACGCTAACTGCTCCTGAAATGACTGTATTAGTCGCAGGTTTACGTGTGCTAAATGCAAATACTTATGGAAGTCAGCATGGTGTGTTCACTAAAAATCCTGAAACATTAACAAATGATTTCTTTGTTAATTTGTTAGATATGAGCACGAAGTGGGAGATATCTTCAGAATCAAGAGATGTTTTCACAGGACGTGATCGTTCTACTGGTGATATTAAGTGGACAGGTACTCGTTTTGATCTTATTTTCGGATCGAATTCTGAGTTACGTGCATTAGCTGAGGTTTATGCATCTGCAGATTATAAAGAGCGTTTTGCTCAGGATTTTGCAGCGGCATGGACTAAAGTGATGAACTTAGATCGTTTCGAGTTAGCTTAAGTGGTACGGTTAAAACACTGAACACAAGAAAAGAGGTGGCCTTATTTGGGTCACCTCTTTTCTATTTTAAAACAATTTACGTTTAAAAAGTATGGATTTAAATTTCAATCCTGTATTCAAAATATACTATCTGACTTGAAAGTTAAGATTGCATAGTTAGTCAGTTTGTGAATTGTGCATTCTCGAATATTGGTATTAGAGCAATAAAAAAAATAGACTCTAAATAGAATTTTATATGGAAATAAAAGATTAAAAGTTTAGATAGATTATTTTATTCAGTATCATCATATCCATATTTTTGATTTAAAGCAAACACTGCTTCTGCAGAGAAATCATTTTTATGAATAAGTTCCAGTTGACCTTCTAGTAATTTTCGTTTAGTTGGTAAAAGTTTAACATTTTTTTCAAAAATATCTTGTGCTGATACCTGATTTGTACCGCCTAGTTTTTCAATAGCGGTGGCAACATCCTCCATTTGATGAATAACAGACATGATTTGATTAGGTATCCAGGAAGTAATAGGTGTGCCTCCAGTTGCGTAAGCATATTTAGTATTGGCCATGATGTACTTCTGGACAAACTGCCAATGTCCATTTCTGAAATGATAAATTTCTTCCAAAATGCCTAATAAATAACATAAGCTATTTGCATCAGCATGATCAACTAACTTACCCATTAGTCCTTTAGGATGTACTTCTTTCATTGAGGTTTCTAGATCAATGAAAAATTCCTGTACGCATTTAGGGCGATAAAGACGTAGGTCTAATAAATACTTGGTTAGTTCATTCTGTGGATAATAGAATATCACACCTGAGAAAATATCCTGCATTGGGATAATATCATCTTGAGCACCGGTTTGTCCGCGGAATGCTTTTGGTTCATCCCATACGCCTTCATAAAGAACTCCATCGCCAAATAAATCGGTATTACCTTTAACACCCATTATGAACACCCTGAAATCATTATAGTGTTGCCATCTAGATGCTTTCCACATTTCTTTTCTTCGGATATTCATTTGTTTCATCGTAGCCCAATTATTTTCAAGTAAATGTGAAACATCTTTTTCCCCTTTAAATAGGGCTTGTATAGTTCCCATCACCGAACCAACAAGATTTGTCGAAAATCGGTTAATATCAACATGTAGCATGATAAAACCTGCCTCATCTGGCTGTCCTGAAAATTTATTGCACATGGCAATATTTTCCCAGTCTAAATCACCATTTGGATCTATTTTTTTATAATTACCCAATGAATATGCATAATGATAATCCAACCATGGAAACACTTTTAACTTTTCCGCTACTCTGCAAAATGGAACTGCTATATTTTCTGGTAATACATTACGAGCCTTACCATATTTCCCATCTATTTTAAATTGCTGAAAGGAAGGTTCCAATAAATAGGCTGAGGCTAAAAAACTATAAGAACGGAATAGCGCTTGTAAAATAAATACATTCTCTTCCTTCTCAATTTCGTCGATATGGTTTTTTATCTCCAAGACGGGTTTAATTATCGCATTTGGAGTATTTAAAAAGCCATATTCGTTCTCTGAAAGGACCACTGGCATAGTATCAAGAACGGTTTGTAGGTCAGCATAAACTGCTGGTAATGTTTCCATGGGTGCTTTTACGGGTAAAAAGCCATATTGAGCACTTACATTAAAAAAACCATCTGTATAGTTTGATAAAATTGGCATATAAATTATTCATTAAATAAAATAATATCGAAGCTATGAAAAAAAATAATGCTTGTCATCAAATAATTATTTGTTTATTAGAATATTTCAAATATTCATTTGCTTCTCTATTTCTGTATCATTAAGAGGGATTGAACTATGTTTAGGCTCGAGTAAGAGAAACTGTTTTGTAGAAAGCAATTTTATTGTAATCTATTTTAAATGTATAAGTCGGCAATTTTTCTGCATTAATCAAATAGCTATCCGTATAGGAAAAACAGCAAGCCACCGGGTGGTACGGTGACAACACCGACCACAGGAAACCGCCCAGCCTGATAACTATTAACTGACAACTGCTGACTAATAACGGGCTTCGAGAGCCTTAGCCAGCGGTAGACGAAAATTTAATATTAATTTAATATTTTAAATCGTAATATTGCGATATAAAATTAAATTTATGTCAGTTAATAATTGCGCATCAGCCGTCGAAAGGAAAAAACTAGGATTTTTAGATCGTTATTTAACCCTATGGATTTTTTTGGCCATGGCTTTAGGTATTTCAATTGGTCATTTTATGCCTGATTCATCCATTTGGATAAACTCGCTTTCGCAGGGTACGACCAATATTCCTTTAGCAATTGGATTGATTTTAATGATGTACCCACCTTTCACTAAAGTGAGATACAATCGCCTGGGGGAGGTTTTTAAGAATACAAAGGTGCTATCAATTTCCTTGTTTTTAAACTGGATTATCGGACCCGTTTTGATGTTTTTCTTAGCCATAATTTTCTTGCACGATTATCCAGAATACATGGTTGGTCTAATTTTAATTGGATTGGCTAGGTGTATTGCTATGGTTATTGTGTGGAATGAACTTGCGGAGGGTAATCGGGAGTATGCTGCAGGTTTGGTAGCATTGAACAGCATTTTTCAGGTGCTGCTTTACAGTGTTTATGCTTATTTTTTTATTACGGTATTTCCACCATTATTTGGCTTTTCGGGAACCATAGTACCAATTACCATGATTGAGATTGCTATTAGTGTAGGGATTTATTTAGGCATCCCATTCCTGGCAGGGTTTCTTACCCGCTATTTTTTGATTAATTGGAAAGGCGAAGGTTGGTTTAATGAGAAATTCATCCCTAAAGTATCTCCGATTACCTTATTAGCCTTACTTTTTACCATCATATTGATGTTCAGTTTAAAGGGTAAGTTAATAGTTGAGATTCCTTTTGATGTGGTTCGAATTGCTATTCCATTGGTTATTTATTTTGCTTTGATGTTTTTCATTAGTTTTTTGATTGGGAAGAAGATGGGAGCAGATTATAGTACCAATACCTCCATTGCATTTACAGCATCCGGAAATAATTTCGAGTTGGCTATTGCTGTTGCCATTGGGGTTTACGGAATCAATAGTGGCCAGGCTTTTGCAGGGGTTATTGGTCCGCTGGTAGAAGTCCCAGCTTTAATTATTCTAGTAAACGTTGCATTTTGGTTAAGAGATAAATTTTATAAGAAATCATAATATGAAAATTGCCTTATTTTCGGATATACATGCCAATTTACCGGCATTGGAAGCTTGTTTAGCAAGTATTGAACAACATGATGTGGATGCTATTTATTGCCTTGGCGACCTTGTGGGTTATAATGTTTGGCCCAATGAAGTGATCAATGAGATTAGGCGTAGAGGTATAGCTACAATCGCAGGAAACTATGATGAGGGAATAGGTTTGATGAGTGATGAATGTGGATGTGCCTATAAAACAGATCCCGAAAAGGATATGGGTAAAATATCAATTTCCTATACCAACCATTTGGTTCAGCCTAAGGAGCGTAATTATTTGCGAACATTGCCTTCACATATTCGTGTAGAGTTTAAATTTAATAATGAGCAGATGAATTTGCTACTGGTTCATGGGAGTCCGAGGAAGATTAACGAATATCTTTTTGAAGACCGTGAGGAGAAGAGCTTAATGCGTATTTTGGAGGATGCGGATGCGGATATTTTATGTTTTGGGCATACGCATAAGCCTTATCATCGAGTATTGCCAAGTAATGAAGGGGATGAACAAACTTATCGGCATGCCATCAATATTGGATCGGTAGGAAAGCCAAAAGATGCCGATCCGAGGGGTTGTTATGTAATTTTGACTTTAAATTCTGAGGCTAGTAAATCTAACAAGGAAGCTATTTCGGTGGAGTTTATACGTTTTGAATACGATGTAGAGAAAGTGGCTAGAGCTATTGAGGATAGTCCGCTGCCTAATGAATTTGCTGAAATGTTAAGGAGAGGGTTTTAGGAGGTTAGGAGTGCTAGTTTGAGAATACTGACCAAAGGAGCAAGGAATAAAGAGTAAAATTGTCTGAACGGTGATTTATTTGATTGGCGTGGTTCTTAGGATTTTCGAATTGGTATGTTTTGCTTTAATCCCCTTAGCTTGTGTTTTATTTTCTTATTAATTAGGACAACCGCAAGGGTTGTACCTACTGCGGGCTTGTCCCGGAACCCACTAAATGCAATTTCGTTTGCCTGCCATCCAAATACCAGAATCCGTTTTTATCAAAATAGCCATTTTGTTCTAGCATAAATCGGACAGGTTTGTTCCATTCTTTTATATCTACTGCTGCATTTAATTCGATAGAATAGGCAGTATTTGGATACAAAGGGTAATCGCCGCTACCCTCGACTCCATTTTGTTGATCCCACATCCCAATTGTTGGTCCCGCTGCATGGCCGTGAAAACCGAGTGGATGCGTGTAAATAGTTGCATTTAAATTTTCCTTTTTTGCTTGTGCGAGAGCTGCTGCCAAAATCTGGTTTCCCGTAAGTTTTTCTTTGAAATGACTTGTTAAGATATCTTGAAGGCGATTTGCTTTGGCTAGGCCTTCAATTAAGTATGCTGGAGCTTCTTTTTCATTTGGTCCCAGAACGTAGGCATGTTCCTGAACATCCGTATTTAATCGTAGGTAGTTTATCCCAAAATCAACATGCAATAAATCGCCTGCACGGATAATATTGTCTTGATCTTTTAAATTTTTTGAGAATGCTTTTAGATGATCGAATTCAATTTGATCGTTTCTTTGAATATTTACAGAGGGGTGAAACCAAGTTGTTAGTCCCAAATCGCTCACCTTCTGACGGAACCACCATACCAAATCATCGCTGGTGGTTATTCCGGGGGTAATTATTTTGCTGCTAAATCCTTCTGCAATTATTTGATGCGTGATGCTGTTTAATTGAGGATAAAACTGCATTTCGCGCGCTGTTCTTGTCTCGAGCCAGGCCACCCCTAAATCTGCCGCTGAAACCACTTTAGCTTTATTTGCATTGGAAAGTTTTTGCGTCAACTCCAGATAATCGGTATGATCGATGCCATCTGCTTGTCCGAAATATGTTGATGTATTCAAGGCAATTTTCTCTGGTTTGTAGCGCTCAATTACATCATTTAAGGCATCCCATTGATTTGGAAATTTAGTCATATCCCACTGCGCTTCAATGGCATCTCCAACATTATATCTTGCGATAGCTAATTTTTTGTAGACTTTACTTTGAGGATTATAATAAAAAACCAGAATAGTTCTTCTGCGGGCACTGAGCCAAGTGGCGGGGAGCATAGTTCTGATGATAGGATCCTCATTGTATTCTCTTGATACAATCACCCACATGTCGATCTTGTTTTTCTCCATTAGGGAGGGTAATAGATTGTTTAGTCGGTCGGATAAAACCTCATCAATTACTCGTGCTTGCTCTTTTACTGGCAGAATTTGGCTATTTACGGAAATCGTATTTAGGAAAACTATAAAGAATATGGTAATTGTTTTTTTCATTTTTACACGTTATATTTTTAAAAATTATTGTCTTTAAGATTCGGATTTTGTTTATCCAAAGCTATTTTCAATTAGATATTATAGAATTAATTTTTAATATCTGAATGTTTTCGCTTTTGTTAATTCCCTTAAACTGTACCTCAATTTTGGGACTATCCTCTTGAGGATACTCGGAATCAATAATTATGTTGTGGGATCCTTTGGTCATATTTGGTGGGATAGAAGCCAATTTGAATGAACCTTTAGGTTTTCCATTTTTGTCGTAAAATCGAATAGTTTCAGTCCCATCACAAACCAAACTTTCACCGGCAGAGAGCTCAATTGGAAATAATAGTTCTTTATAATTATCGATCTGCATTTTAATATTTTTTACGCTTCCCTTATCGCCATTAATCTGAATTCTAAATTGAAGCGCTTGTTCTTTCCATTCATAATTTAAATTCCAAGTGGTGTGTGTAGGTTCTCCTGGTTGACGTTCAAATTTTTCTCGTGTAAAAACGTCTGACATAGCATATTGATGCAAAATCCATTTTCCATCTTCTATTTTTTCTAGATGGAATTCATTTTTGGGATTTTTTAATAGTTCTTGTTGACTCTTGTTAAACGCATTGTTATTTCGTGCAATTTCCCATTCACGAATGGCGTCTAATAATTGGTTTGTTTGCGAATTTTTTCGGAGCGCATTTGGCCTTGCAACCATGGCAAATCCAGCATTGTATCCAGCCGCACGCGCCAACATCCATTCCATTTCTGGAAGGGTCGTATTTTCTGCAAGTAAGTACCATCCTAACATGTGTGGCATGTAATTTCGGTCGAACAATCCCTGGTTATCTATCCGATATTGCTGCATACTCTCCTTAAACCCACCATACCATGGTTCACCCCAATTGTAATAGGATCCAATGTGCCAGTAAAATGTCTTACTTAGACTGGTTCCAATGATAAAGTCATGTTTAACCTGGTCATAAATATCTTTAGCAAATAGTTCAAGTGCGTAATCTCCTTGTCCTGATGCTAGAGCACCTTCATGTCCATCTAAATCTAAATGATCAACCCCTGTTTCATTCATTAGATCTGCAATATTCTTGGCAATTTCTCTTTGCATCTCTAAATTGGGAAAGAATACATTGTAGGGATGGTCGAAGAGTTTGCCTATTTGTTCTCCAGCAAGATGTTCTGATTTTGCTGTCCCAAAGGCTCCTCTCTGGCAATCTAATAGAATGTATGGAGCAGTTTTACTTACTGTTTTATAGCGAATTAATTCATTTCCGATTTTTACAGTATGGAGGTTATTCCCAGCATCATCTTTAAAATATTCAGGTGATGCCACTTCGATAGTAAGTTGATCGGAATCAATTTTTTTGACCAAAGAAGATGTTCCAGTTACACTGAGGCGTTTATCCGGTATAGGACTTACATATGGATCATTGGTGTTAATGAAATTTGTAAGGGTATGCATTCCTAAATACAAACCTGCTGTATGCGCTTTATCAACACATTCTTTTAGTCCATTTTTTCCATTGGGAAATTGCTCGGGATTTAAAATAAAATTACCCCAGCTCTTAAATGGACCCTCATGATACAGGGACACTAATCCTGCTCTTTTTGTGTATCCAATCATCTCATCAATATCTTTTTCACCGTAGGATGAAATCATATACGATTTACCGTAAAGCTTTGATTTTTTAAACCAAACCCCATCAATGGTGGGATGTGGTAAGTTTTCGGCAAGTTCAATTTGCTCCAAGCGATCAAAGGTTTGGGTTTCTTGGCAGCTAAAAATCGCGATTTTGCTTCCCACAACGCTTTCACCTTTTAGAGCACTTACTGTCATGTTTTTATAAAGTCCCACCCAAGCATCTACCGATCGGTTAAGATCTCTATTAATAGAATATGCCTGTAATTTACTGCCCCATTTTGTGGGAACAGCGGTAATGCCTCTTGCCCATGTGCTACCTTCTTTATTGGGATAATCACCTCCAAGTGTTTTTATATTTAAAACCTGAATTCCTAAGGATGTTTCACCATCGCGTACCACACCAATAATTTCACCTATGGTCTTGCTGATTGTTGTAGGTATTGGTCCCCAGATAATAGCATCAACCTTGTTTGCAGGTGTAGCCTTGGCGATTTCTAGCGTTAAGTGAGTAGACTTTTCTACTGCTATTATATCAATAGATACACCTACTTCTTTAAATCCGAGTGTTATTTTTTTCTGTGATTTATCATAAATCATTGAACTTGGTTTATAGCGTATGTTCTTGCTAACCAGGGTAATGAGAGGAGATACAGTATCTGTGTAGAGAAAATCTTTGCCTCTGGGGCTATTGGATAATTCGCTAATTGCCCCCGATTTGTTTAAGACCATTTTCAGTTCACCAGAAATAAAGCTAACCTGAGCAAAAGCTATATTTGAAAGGCAGATGGTAAGGAATAAAATTAAAGTTAATTTAAAGTTATTTAGTTTAGTGAAGTCCATAGTCTAAAATTTGTCGGATTTAGAAAAACAAATTAAGCTATTTTTTGCACAGGAAAAAATTATTCAGGAGGGGGATTAGCACCAATTATAAAAATTATTCTTAGTACCAGGCTTTATAAATCGATAAAATTCTAATAAAATAGAAACTAGTTATTATCGATTTTAGCCCATTTATGGCTTGTATCTAATTTAAAGGAGCCTAAATATTCTTGTTTCCAGCTATCTGGAGAGATCATTGAAAGAAATAGGCTTTCATCAGCTTTGCGGTATAAGTGATATACTTGACCCATAATTGGGGTAAAGTTATATTTTGAGGAGTAGACAAGTTCATTGAGTTGAACTTCTTGGACAAGCCTTTCGTATTCCTCTTTGAGTTCATCAAATTTTGTTTGGAAGTTTTTATTGGCTACATCGGCGTTTGCTTGCTTCCAGCCCGAAACATTATCGAGTTTGATTGCAGGTGCACTTACATTGCTACCATAGCTTAAGCCTTTTTGGTAGTAGCCTTTTTCCTTGTCCCAGACTACTAAATCGGGCTTTTCTTCATTTTCTTCCATTCAAAAAAATGTGTTTATAAAAATTAATTTATGCAAAAATAACTAAATGAAAGGAGCTTTGTGTAAATGGAATGTAATATCGTGGGGGGGATATAAGACAATTCCAATGTTAAAGCGATGTCATCCCGAAACCTGCTCTTTTGCAGGTGAGGGAACTTCGTAGTGATTAACACAATTTTGTTTTCCCAAAAAAAGTTCCCTCAAAAGTTCGGGATGACAGGTGCATGGCGTTTTAAAAAAATCAATTTCAATGTTAAAGCGATGTCATCCCGAAACCTGCTCTTCCGCAGGTGAGGGACCTTCGTAGTTGTTAGCACAATTTAGCTTTTCCAAAAAAAGTTCCCTCTCTACGTTCGGGATGACAGGTGCATGGCGTTTTAAAAAAATCAATTTCAATGTTAAAGCGATGTCATCCCTCACCTGCTCTTCCGCAGGTGAGGGATCTTCGTAATTGTTAGCACAAAATAAAAATGCAATACTCTATTTAAATTTATATTTTTAATTTAGTCTTAAAGAAAATTAATATTTACATACTTTATGGAGTTTATAGAAATACTAATCGGACAAATTAGAGGTTTTTTTGGCATTGATAGCTTATTAAAAATCATCAATAGCGGTGATTATTCTTCATTGATGACCTATCAAGGCATTACGTCTATCATTGCACCTATTTTGCCGTTTATATTAATTTTTGAGCTGACAAGGGGATTGCTTTACAAGAAATTCCATGTGGTTGAATATAAAATATCCTTTTTCAGCTATTTGTTAAATTCCGTTTTGGGAAGGTATATTTCTGTCGGGATGACTATTTTCTGCATCGGATTATTTGAAAAATATGCCATTATTTCTATCTCTTTTACCTGGTATTGGTTTATCTATGGCTATATAATTTGGGAGTTCGCTCATTTTATCTATCATTTTTTAGCCCATAAAGTCAGATTATTTTGGTGTTTACACTCTACGCACCATGCTCCTGAAGGAATGAATTTAGCTGTTTCTTATTCTCATTTTTTCCTTGAAGGACCTTATGCGGATATAATCAGAACTTCTATTTGTATGCTTGCTGGTGTACCACCAACGATGTTATTTGTGATTATGTTTATTGATGGAACTTATGGATCCTTCATTCATATTGGTGAATCGGTGATGAAAAATGCCAAATTGGGTGTTTTGGGGAAGTTTATTTTAACACCCTCTCACCATCGTGTACATCATGCGAAGAATTTGGAATACATGGATACCAATTATTGTAATTTATTAAATGTGTGGGATAAGCTATTTAAGACTTATAAAGATGAAAAGGATGAGTTGAAGATTGAATATGGTATTACCAGAGAAATGAAGCCAAATAGTTTTTTAGATGCTTACTTTGGAGAAATAACTGCTTTGGCGAAAGATGTATGGTATGCTCCAGGTATAAAAAACAAGCTTTTATACTTATTTATGCCACCAGGATGGAGCCATACAGGCGATCATAAGACTACTACGGCTTTAAGGAAGGCGATGGTGAGTGCTAATAAGGGTTGATAGGGTATTTGTTTTTGAGTAATTGATTAAGATAATTTCTTTGCCCTAGCTACATCTCCGAAAGATTAAATTTTGTTTTGTCCTAAAGCGGAGTTCCCTCTCTACGTTCGGGATGACAGGTGCATGGCCTTTAAAAAAATTAATTTCAATGTTAAAGCGATGTCATCCCGAAACCTGCTCTTCCGCAGGTGAGGGACCTTCGTAGTTTTTTGCACAATTAGTACTATCCTGAAATAGGTTTACACAAAATCCTCACGCATTGGGCTAAACGTATCGATTAAAATGCCTTCTTCTAAGCATTTTACTCCATGCCAAAGGTTGGAGGGTACGAAGAAAGAATCCCCCGTTTTTAGGATTTGTTTTATTCCTTCAATTTCAACCTCAAATACACCTGAAAATACATGTGAAATTTGGACATGAACATGTTGGTGGAGTGCTCCGACTGCACCTTTTTCAAATTTAACTTGTACTAGCATGAGGGAAGGATCATGAGCCATAATTTTTCGACTTAATCCTGCGCTTACATGTTGCCATTCTAAGCGTTCATCCTCAATAAAATAGGTTGAATTAGGGTATTGCATTTTTTTTGATTTTTGAATGAATGCGAAAATAAAGATTTATTATTTCTAAGCATAATCTCAAAATTTTTAGTCCGAAAAGGCACTCGAAGCTGCTGGCTGAGGCACTCGAAGCCCATCTTAATGTTTCCAGCCTAAAAAATAGATAACAAAAACGCGTAGAGGCAGCTTGCAACTTATTCCTAAGAATAGACAAATTGAACTTAGAAAGAATTTAAAAGGGACAAATATTTTAACTGATAAAAAATGTTGTATTTACATTGGTAAAAAAATCGTAAACCTTTTTTGAAAGATTACGTAAAACAATAATAAATAACGTTTTAGAAAATTTAATTAAATTGAATTGCAATAAAAATCAATAAAAATACCCTTGTTCACGTCATTCTGGCTTAGAGAGCCTCAGCCACCGGTTAACTGACAACCAATATTTATAGAAAAACAAATTTTAAATTATAACGATAAATAAAACAGAAAAAACCTTTGTTCACGTTAGCCTGACAAAGATAACCTATAAAAACAAATCACAAAAACAAAAGATTACCAACAAATAAAATAAAAAACTAAATTTGCGGATTAATAATAATAATTAAAAAGAAAACAATTTGTTTTGGTTGGCCTGGCTTCAAGAGCTTCAGCCAACGAACAACGGTCAACTGACAAAGAAAATTTAGAAAAACAACATTTAAAGCATCATAAAAAACCTGACAACAATCACCCTTTGTTAATCTCAGCCTGGCAACTGATACCTACAATGGACAACCGATGACCAATGAAAAAACATTCAATAACAGCATTCATTATTTGCATTCTATTAGCAACTAGTGCTTCAGCTCAAACTAAAAAAGCTTTTTTAGATACCTTACGTTTAGGTGTTCGTTACCAAGTGCAAGAGTTCCATACCTTGAATCAGAAATTGAAGGAGCAAGAGAATTGTAATTGTGACGAGTCGCTACCTTTAAATGGTCGTGCTTTACAGGGTATTAGTGCGAGTATTTTCGAACCTTTGACTTCTAATTGGGCAGTTGGTGCTGATTTAGGAGGAACTTTTGGTACAGTGATGGATGATAATCGTGCTTATAAGAAATATTCATTTGTACAAATGCGTGTAGAGAGCTTTTACCATTTGTTTGATGCCAAGACTCGATTACGTCCTTATTTGACTGGAAGTATTCAATTAGCGGCAAACCAAAGAAAAGCGCTGTTTAGTCTGCCTTTAGGAGCAGGTTTGCGCTATAAATTAAATAAAGGAGGCTATTTTCACGTTCAATCAGCTTTTGATCGTGGCTTCGGACAGGCTATTGCTAGGAATATGATTACTAATGTGGGTTTCCATGTTCCATTATTCAGAGCTAAGGCATCTAAGCTAAATGGCTCAGATCTTTACCCAGCAAATACGAGCAATTCGGCGACTGCACAATGGGCAGCTCAAAGTAAAACCTCACCTGCAACAAACACAGTTTCAAATCCAACAGCTGTCGCTCCTATTGTAAATCCAGCAACACAGGTGGCCAATGCAGCACCTAAACAATTGGTGCGTGTGATTTACTTCGATACAGATAAAAATGGCTTGAACAAAGCTGCTACTGATCGTGTAATGGCGGAAGTATTAGCCTTTATGGCTGAGAACAAGGATGCCAAAGTGTATTTATCAGGTCACACGGATAATGTACAGAGCGAAGCCTATAACCTACGTTTATCCAAAAATAGAGTGGATGCCACAGCCAATAAATTCATGAAGCAGGGCATCGCATCTGATCGCATCGATAGCAAACATTACGGCGAATCATCCCCTGTAGCAAGCAATAAATATGAATCTGGAAGAGCTACGAATAGAAGGGTTGAGATAGTTGTTAGGTAGGGATTGGTTAGTAGTTAGTTGGTTAGTAGTTAGTTAGTAGTTAGTTGGTTAGACTGGCGACATCTGAATAGGATTTGTCAGTTGACCGTTGTCAGGCTGGATGGAGAGAATGACGAAATCTGGAGGGCACTTATCAGTTGTCTGTTATCAGACTTGATTAGAGGCTATCTACTTTTGGATTTTTTCTTGTTTATCACCACTGGCTGAGGCTCTCGAAGCCCGTGCCAAGATAATATAATCTACCAGTTCTATTGTTTTTGGTGTTTTTACCCTACCACCTTAGCACCAAAAACTGACAGGTCGCGACCTGTCACAACAACCCTCCATGTCCTTTTTACCTTTCTGCTTACTTTTTATTATTGATTATGTACATGAAAATACAGCATTTTCATGTACATCTTACTATTAAATGCCTCTTAGAGCCTGATTATGAGGTGTTTAGAAAAAGTTGATATTTATTTAAAATAAACTTATTATTGTTTAGGTTAATTTTTAGCTAAAATGAAAGGTTGCCAAATTTTAAATCCTGGCTTATTTTTTCAAAAAAAATCTTCAATTTGAAAAGTTCTTTTTTCAAATCACTCTTTTACTGGATAGTATTTTATGCTAAATTAAGTATAAATACTTAATTAAAAAAATTAAATGAGTTCACAAATAGAAAATTGGACTCATTTTTCCTTTTGTAATTCATTTAAATAGTTCATTTTTTCCACTTTTGCTCGCTTAATATATTCTAACCGATTTATTAATTAATTAGATAATTATTATCTTTTTAAGAATTTAATTTAAATATTGTTTTTAAAGCACGATGATTGCGAGAAAATATTTCTTTTTAATACTGTTTTTTGTTTCTAATTTACTTGTTTCGAGTCTTTCAAAGGCTCAAAACACGACTAATTGCTATGGACCTTACAATCCAACTCCAGCAGCTGCTCCTTGGGGTGTGGTCGAAAAATTTCAGTCGGGCGCTGTAATATGGAATGGGTCTACTCCAACAGCTGCCGATTTAGATGGTGACGGTATTTCAGAACTTCTAGCAACTGCTTCTGATAATTCAGGCTTTTATATTTACAAAGGAAACGGTTCAGATAAAACAACTGCTACAAAAAAATATGTAATTGCTACCACGAATGAGCGTTCAGTGCAACCTGCTATTGCTAATATTATTGGATCAGCTTCTTCGGCACCTGAAGTAGTAATGGTCAATGCAACAGGTTTCGTTTATATTTTCAACAATCAAGGCGGAACAGAAACTAACTATCTATATAAATCAACCACAGCTTCCCAATATGACAATGCTAATTATGTAAATCAAATTACGAAATCTGCAACACCGTACATTGTAGATATTGACGAAGATGGAACTGCTGAAATTGTTTTAGGTTCTGATGTTTTTGGAATTGTGAACGGTGCTTTGGTGAAAAGAGTAGCAGGATTAGCTTTGAATTATTCAAGTCAATCTTCTGGTTCAACAGGTACTCCAATTGATGTAGTTATTATCGACATTATTCCATCTAATCCTGGAAAAGAATTAGTTTTTGGTTCAAAAGTATATGGCTTTAATCTTGCGGCAGGCACCATGTCTGTATTGAAAGATTTGAGTACCATTGCGGGTTCTGGTGCAGCAGCTGGAGATAATGGTCCTACGGCTGTAGCCGATATGGATTTGGATGGCGATTTAGACATCGTGTACAACGGTTCGACCAATGTTTATATCTGGGATCCTAATCAAAACTTGGTATTATTCAAAAGAACTCCTCCTTCATTCCTTTTTGGAGTGAGAGGCCTACCCATGATTGCAAATGTTTACAATGAAAAAGTAAACATTGGGAAAGCAAAAGATTTACCAGAAGCGGTTATCATAAATTCTTCAAGTACATCTTCAGGAATTGTTACTGCTTACAATTTAAACTTCACAACAGCTACAGGTAGCGCTACTCAATATATTTGGTCTTTAACAACCAATGATATGTCGGGTTCTACAGGAATTACCGCATTCGACTTTGATGGAAATGGTATCCGTGAAGTGGTGTATCGTGATCAATCTACCTTACGAATTATAAATGGAAATGTTGCAAGTCCGGTAGATTACGCTTCTATTTCTGTCACATCTGCTACTTGGGGAGAATACCCAATTGTAGGCGATTTTGATAATGATGGAGAAGCAGATATTGCCGTTACAGGTAACAATATGTTACGTGTTTTTAACCGCGCGCCGAATACTTTTGCTTGGAAAGATGCGCCAAGTTATTGGAACCAACGTAATTACCGTATCGTCAATATTAATCCTGATTTAACAGTTCCAGCTACTGAAACTAGTATAATTGGTTCAGCTTCAATCAATAATAACGTAGCTCAATTACAATATTCAGATGCCGCACCAGGAAGTGGTGCGCCTTATGGAACAACAGCCGTGGCAGATGCAACTATTACACTTTCTAGTGTTTTGGGTACTTGTCCAGCTTTAACAATAGCAGCAACTATTAGTAATAGTGGCGCAGCAACTTTAGTGGCAGGAACACCAATAGCTATCTATGATGCGAACCCAACCTTGGGTGCTGCAAATTTAGTTGGCACCTATGTAACAACAGTAGCAATAGCAGCTGGTGCAAGCATAAATGTCAGCATACCCGTAAATCTATTCAGAAAAACAACAACGGTATTTGCTGTGGTAAATGACAAAGGAACTACCGCAAGACCGTATGCCTTTAGTACTGCTTTCCCCAACACCGGAATATTTGAATGTGATTATACGAACAACATGGCGAATATCGCAGTAACTTGTTTGGATTCAGATTCGGATGGAGTTCCAGATTTCGACGATATCGATGATGATAATGATGGGGTTTTAGATGCTAGGGAACAAAGTTGTGCTCAAACAAACATGAGTAAGATGGGGATTTCTTTAACATCAACAGTTAATTGGTCTTTTCAAAATGCACCTAGCGGATTAAATGCATTGCTTGATGGAACACTGATACAGCAAATATACCCGACTGATGTCTCATTAAATGGCAAAACAATATTCCAATTTAATTTACCATCCCCTAAACTACTCAATTTAATAGAGTTGGCTAATAATACCAATCAAACACCATTTATTGCGGGAGGAACTTATAAAATTCAGGGTTCAATTGATGGGGCGACTAATTGGGTTGATATTGTAAGTTCACAAGTAGTAGCCAATACAGCACCAATACTTGCAACTACTAATTCTATCAAATTTGATATGTCTAATAATGGTTCAAAATATTTGAGTTATCGAATAGTAGGAATCAGTATTACTGGGCAGGCAAATTGGGCACAAGAAGCTTATTTAGGAGAGTTAGTTTGTACTGATATAGATACTGATAGTGACGGCAAACCCAATAGACTAGATTTAGATTCAGATGCAGACGGATGTAGCGATGCAAAAGAAGCTGGAACAACCACATCCCTCACGGCAAATTATGCCTTTACCTCAGCGGTAGGAACAAATGGTTTAGCCAATGTTTTAGAAACAAGCGCTGATAATGGAATCATTAATTATGTTTCTACTTATGCTGATAACGCATTAGTAAGAACAGTAAATGCATGTATTGATACGGATTCGGATGGCATTACCGATTTAATTGATATCGACGATGATAATGATGGGGTGCTAGATTTGGAGGAATGTCCTTTTGAACCATACAAAATATTATTTGCAGGTTCTTCAGAAGACTTTAACGGTATTCGTTCCAATTTATTTGCTGATTTTAATAATGGAAAAAATCTAGTATCTACAATTGTGCAATCAAACATCATTGAAACAGCTACTGTACCTCCTGGCTTTTATGATGGTTATGACCTCGTAATCTTTGGAGGTGTTGGTTTAGCTACCATTCATCAAAATCATTGGGATGCATTGAAACTTGCAATCCTAAACAAAACAAGCACATCTTTTGTAATTCAAGCCGAAAATTGTTGTGTGGCTACCAACAGAACGAATTTAATTTCTTTATTAAATGAAGTTTATGGTACTTCTTATACCTCTACTGGGGCTAGTACAGGAGCTGTAGAAAATGTTTTGTTTAAAAATCCATTAAATGCTTATGCTTCTGTTTTTCCAGCGGAGACAATAGCAGGTGCAGATTATTTTGGGATAAATGGTATGGCACCATCAGACGTGTTGTACTATGCCAACAATAGTACAACTACTGCCTATGCTGGGATGAAAAAATTGCCTGGTACAAACGAAAATAATAGATTTTTGGCATGGTTTACCGATGGCTCATTTACTGCCACTGCAAGGTATGCTACAAATCAAGGTAAAATAGGTTCTGCATTTTTTGAAGCCTATAAAAAGTCCTTTTCAACCTCAATTTCGTGTAATCCAGACCTTGATACAGTACCTAATCATTTAGATTTTGATTCAGATGGAGACGGCTGTAGCGATGCAAAAGAAGCTGGTGCAACTGCTTTAACAACCGCAAATTACACCTTTACTTCAGCAATGGGGACTAATGGTTTAGCGGATGTTTTAGAAACAACAGCCGATAATGGAACAGTTAAGTATAATGTAACTTATGATGCTAATGCATTAAATAATACTGTAAATGCCTGTATTGATACTGACTCTGATGGTATTACAGATTTACTGGATATTGATGATGATAATGATGGCGTATTAGATATCGATGAAGTAGAACCTTGTAGAAGTACCTTTAATTTCTCATCAATCAGTACTACTCCTCAAACAGTTGCTTTAGGCGCTGGCTTATTGGTAACTCAAGTAAGTACTGTAGCCACGGTAGCAGGTTCGGATAATTATGGA
>NZ_JBIIPN010000094.1:0-10659 GCF_044342615.1 Daejeonella sp.
AATCCATTAGAAAGGAGCAATTCTTTTGATTTAGGGAATAAAAACAGATATTTATAAGCAGAATATGCATAAGATGAATCCTATTATCAATTATCCAGACCAAGTAAAAGATAAATTTTTAGAGCTTTTCAATCAAGAGCCTCTCATTGTGCGCTCACCGGGGCGTATCAATCTTATTGGTGAGCATACCGATTATAATTTAGGATTTGTGCTACCGGCTGCAATAAATAAGGCAATTTATTTAGGCATTCAAAAGCGTGAAGACAAATTCATTAAAATACATTCATTGGATTTTAATGATGATTTTCAAGGGAATCTCAATGAGATAAAACAATCTGAAAAATTATGGCCCAATTACCTTTTAGGAGTTGTGGAGCAGATTCAAAAAATACATCACATTCAGCATGGTTTTAATATTGTGTTTGGAGGGGATATTCCTCCGGGCGCGGGACTCTCATCATCTGCGGCACTTGAATGTGCAATAGCCTTCGGATTAAACCATATTTTCAATCTTTCTTATGAAAAAATGGACTTGGTCAGACTTGCACAAGCGGCTGAAAATGAATTTGTTGGGGTGAAATGTGGCATCATGGACCAGTTTGCAAGCACTTTTGGTAAACAAAAGCAATTAATGCGCCTCGATTGTCGAAGTCTCGAATATGCTTATGTTCCCTTCCTAGCTGATGATATTCAAATCGTTTTATTTGATACTCGCGTAAAACATTCACTAGCCTCTTCAGCTTATAATGAGCGAAGAGAACAATGCGAGCAAGGGGTAAAATGGATTCAAGAAATACATCCCGAGGTGAAAAGCTTGAGAGATGCCAGCGAGGAAATGTTATTGACACATGTTAAACCGAAAAATCAGAAAATTTATGAGCGATGCAATTTCATCGTTTCCGAAATTCAAAGACTCCAAGATGCTTGTAATGATCTCGAAAACAATGATTTACAAAGCTTCGGGAAACGTATGTTTGAGACCCATTATGGTTTGAAAGATTTATATGAAGTAAGCTGCGATGAGCTCGATTTGCTTGTCGATTTAGTTAAAGATAATCCCAATGTTTTGGGTTCCCGCATGATGGGCGGTGGCTTTGGTGGATGTACAATTAACCTAGTAAAAACTGAAGCTGTGAACGATTTGATTGCTCAAGTAAGTGCATCCTATCATACTAAAACTGGCTCCGAGATGCTAAATTACATCGTAAAAATTGAGGATGGGACATCCATAATTAATTGAAAATCAATCTTTTAATAGCGTTTATTAAAAGATTGATTTCATTCAAAAAATTTATATCAAGAAAATTAAATAAAACGATTTACCAAATTTTCTAAATATTCCTGCTTGCCGCTTCTCACTTCTGGCTCTCCTTTTTCGATAGCAAAATTGCGAAGGTCTTCCAAAGTCAATTTGCCATTTTCAAAATCTCTGCCTTTTCCGCTATCAAATGAAGCATATCGATCAGCACGTATCTTCTTATAATCAGATTTATTGAGAATATTGTCTGCAGCAATCAGGGCACGAGCAAAATTGTCCATTCCCCCAATATGTGCATAAAATAAATCAGCCGGATCAGTCGAATTTCTACGAATTTTGGCATCGAAATTTATTCCCCCACCCTGAAAACCACCTGCTTCAAGTATCACAAGCATGGCCTCAGTCAGTTCATTGATATTATTTGGAAATTGATCCGTATCCCAACCATTTTGATAATCTCCGCGATTAGCATCCATGGAGCCTAATAAACCCGCATCGGCGCTCACTTGCAATTCATGCTGGAATGTATGTCCCGCAAGGGTGGCATGGTTAACTTCAATATTCAATTTAAAATCATCCATCAAGTTAAACTGACGCAAAAATGCAATAACAGTCGCCGCATCATAATCATACTGATGCTTACTTGGTTCACAAGGCTTAGGCTCAATAAAGAAAGTCCCTTTAAAACCTTGCTTCCGTGCATAATCTTTAGACATGTGAAGAAATTGAGCCAAATGCTCCTGCTCGCGTTTCATATTGGTATTCAAAAGGCTCATATAGCCCTCACGGCCGCCCCAGAATACATAGTTTTCGCCACCTAGGCTAATCGTTGCATCTAATGCTGCTTTCACTTGTGCCCCCGCGTGACTCAATACATGAAAATCAGGATTTGTTGAGGCGCCATTCATGTACCTCTTGTTTGAGAATAAATTGGCTGTCCCCCATAATAATTTTACGCCACTTGCCGCCTGTTTCTGCTTGGCATATTCAGTAATAGCCTGCAAGCGTCTTTCATTTTCATGGATATCATTTCCATAATCAACCACATCCACATCATGGAAACAGTAAAATGGCAAATTCATCTTGGTGATAAATTCAAAGGCAGCATCCATTTTATCTTTTGCACGTTCAATTGGATCGCTTTTTTTATCCCATGGGAAAATATGGGTTGGTTCGCCAAAAGGATCAGCGCCATTTCCCACAAAAGAATGCCAATAGGCACAAGCAAAACGTAGCGTTTCCTTCATGGGTTTACCGGCAACGATGCGATTTTCATCGTACCAACGGAAGGCTAATGGATTATCTGATTCTAAGCCTTCGTATTTAATTTGGCCTACTCCTTTGAAAAATTCTTGATCTCCTGTAATGATGCTTGACATATTTTCCTGTTTGATTTTATTCCTCAATTTCGCTTTGCGCGATACTAAATATTAAAAGAAGAGTAATTTATATATTTTATGTGAAATGAAAAAGAATGGGACTGTGATAATCAGGATTAATGTAAAAATCGATTGATTTTATTTCAAATGCTGTTTCAAAAGTGCTTTCCATTCTTGATAAACTGTCTCGTATTCAGATACCTGACTAGGCTCGACTAATTTTAAAGCTTTTACGCGACTAAACGCATTTTCGGTGGTAAAGACATTTATTCCTATTCCTGCGCCAATTGCTGCTCCCCTGCTTCCTTCATTGCTGTGAAGTTCTAAGGGAACAGCACATGAATTGACAAATGCCTGTTGAAAGAGCCCACTAGAAAACATATTGGTGTAGCCTGCACGAATCATGCTGATATTCATACCATTTTCACGCATAATATCGAGTCCGTATCTAAATGCAAATGCGATACCTTCTTGTACCGCTCTGAAAATATGTGCTTGATGATGAACATTGAGGTCAATATTATGAAAATGAACACCAATTGTTCTATTATTCAACATTCGTTCAGCACCATTGCCAAAAGGAAGAATTTTTAACCCTTGACTACCAAGAGCAATTTTTAAAGCGTCCTGATTCATTTGCTCATAAGTCGTTCCGCAGCCCATCACATCCTTCACCCAACGGTTCAAAATTCCAGTCCCGTTAATGCATAGCAAAACACCTAGGCGGTTTATTTCGGGACTATGATTTACATGAGCAAAGGTATTTACCCGCGATTCCGAATCATAAGAAAGTTGATCAGAAACTCCATAAATTACGCCGGAAGTCCCCCCATTAGCAGCCACTTCTCCCGGATTAAGTACATTCAAAGACAGCGCATTATTCGGCTGATCGCCCGCCTTATAACTCACTATGGTTGAAGGATTTAACGATAATTTTGCTGCTATAGATTTATCTAAAGAACCATGATCAGCAAAAACGGGCAATATTTCAGGAATTAAAGAAGTATCAAATCCATAATGATGAAATACATCTTTGGAAAGCTCATTATTTTTAAAATCCCAAAATATTCCTTCAGAAAGTGCTGATATACTGGTACTTATCTTTCCTGTCATCTTCATCGCAATGAAGTCGCCGGGAAGCATTATTTTATCAACTTTTTCAAAAATATTTGGCTCATTTTGCTTTACCCAAGCCAATTTAGATGCGGTAAAATTTCCGGGCGAATTAAGCAGATGTGAAAGGCATTTTTCCTCACCAATAGCTTTAAAAGCAGCATTTCCTAAATCAACAGCCCTACTATCACACCAAATAATCGAATTTCTTAAAACTTGTTGATTTTTATCTACCAGCACTAATCCGTGCATTTGATATGCAATTCCAATTGCCTGAATATCAGCTGGATTATACACTTTTAAAGCATGAGCTTTTAAGATTGCTTGCTGCACATGCTCCCACCAAAGGTCTGGTGATTGCTCCGCCCAACCCGCTTGCTCTGCAATAATTTCGGTCTCCTTTTCGGGATATTGCACGGTACAAATACAGCTCTGTGTATCCGAATCAATTACTGAAACTTTAATAGATGAAGTGCCGAGGTCAATTCCGAGTAGCATTTGATTAGTATTTAGTAGTTAGTAACTAGATGTGAGATGCTAGATATGAGATGTGAGATGATTTAATCTCAAATCTCCGTCTCATATCTCTTTAATCAAATAAATTATGGTTCAGACAATTAGTATTTAGATGTAAGATGATAGATGTGAGACTATTTAATCTCATATCTCTCGTCTCACATCTCATATAAGCTTCTGATACGTCCTCAACCACAAATCTGGCATTTCACCTGCATTTGCTAATTGATAATCTTCATATCTACAAGGGACTAAATGATGTCTTTCATTTTTGGAGCCTCCTGTAGGGTATGGGACTTGCATCCACCAGCGATCAGTCTTTTTACTCTTGACAAATACCAATTCATGTGTGCCATCCTTTAAACTGGTACGATAGGTAATGTATTGTGATTTTGGAAGCATTGGCAATTCCTTTTTACGGTTATAAAAACCATCGATAAAGTACCATACCATTTGAGAAAGAAGCATCGCTGTTTGTCCCCTAGGATCATACTCCGGATTATATTCATAAAAGCCAATCGAGGATAATTTATCGTTCATCCCTGCGTAACGTACTATTTGACAGGCATCTTCGCCATAAAAACCATTGGGGCTAGCATTGGCATTCCCTTCCGCATCCGCCGAACGGATAGCCGAAATATCAAAGCTAAGCATATTTGCATTCCGAATAATTGGCTCGGCAATACTTATATTATTTCTGAAGTCTCCAAGTCGGTGAACATCAAAATATAGCTTATCCATCAACTTTAAACTTTCTTGATTCACAAAAAAGGTTTGATAACCGATATTACTGAAATTAAACAAGTAGTTAGGTTGATGTAAAAATATTTTATTGAGATAAGATTTAGAGCTGGTTTCGATCGTATCATCGTGATTTTCATCTAGATCGAAGTGAGAATCGACAACTAAAAGGTCAACCTTTTGCTCCAACTCTTCATAGGCCATAAACTGCGCGTAGCTTAAGTCTTGACCTCCACCAATAATTATAGGAAGAATATCAAGTTTAATAAGTTCGGCTACTACTAATTTTAGGGCAACATAAGTATCCGAAACAGTATGACCTGCTTTAATATTTCCAAGATCTACAATGCGGCTTGTATAATTACCTTCATTGAGTTCATAGAATTTTTTTCTGAAAAAATCTGGCGCTTTGGCGGTCCCTTTATTATTTCCAGCATTTCTTCCATCAAGCACTCCAATTAAAGCGACATCAAATTGATGACCCTCCAAATCTGGGAATTGTTGATGGTAAACCTCTATTTTCGAACCTAAATGGCTGCTATAGAAGCCATCAACAGGAATTAAACTATTGAAATCAACAGGACTAAGAAAATCAGATAATGACATAAAATATTTTGTACCTGTGAATGGATTAATTAAAGATCTTCAAATTGGTAAATTTTTGCTGAAAAGAAGAATAATATTTTTTTTGAGCATAGACTCAAAGCAAATATCAGTTTATTCAGTTACTTTTGAAAGCATTAATAAAAATTCATCGGGATGATTTTAGTTACCGGCGCCACCGGTTTTTTAGGTTCAGAATTAATCAGACAATTAATCTTAAAGGGCGAAAAGGTCAGAGCAATAAAACGCGAGTACTCGAATTTGCCTACACTGCTTAAAAACGAGTCGGAGATTGAGTGGTTTAATGCCGACATCCTCGATTATTTTACCCTCAAAAATGCCATGGAGGGGATCACAAAAGTATATCATTGTGCTGCTTTTATATCTTTCGACCCCGCGGATCGAAAAATGATGAGGAAAGTGAATGTAGAGGGAACGATTAATTTGCTCAATCTAAGCATGGATATGAATGTTTCACGTTTCTTACATGTAAGTTCGGTTGCAGCATTAGGAGAAGGTAAAAAGGAGGAACTGATTACAGAAAATGAGCATTGGGAACACGGTCCGAACTCAAGCAACTATTCCATCTCCAAATATGAAAGTGAGATGGAGGTTTTTAGAGCTAATGCCGAGGGCTTAAATACTATTATCGTTAATCCATCGATTATTATAGGGAAAAATGCTGGTAATCAAGGTAGCGGACAGCTCTTTGAAAGCATTCAAAAAGGCTTAAATTATTATCCTGGAGGCTCTTTTGGCTATGTTGATGTGGAAGATGTTGCCAAATCGATGATTTTACTAATGGACTCTGATATTTCGGATGAGCGCTTCATTATCAATGCCGAAAATTGGAGCTACCAAGATTTTTTTACAGAAATAGCTATCAATTTAGGGAAAAGGCCACCACAAATTGCCTTAAAACCATGGATGATGAATCTTGCCTATTTAGGAACTCGATTCTTAACTTTTTTTACAGGCAAAAAGCATGGACTAACAAAAGAAACCGCGTCAAGTGCGTTCAAAAAAAGAAATTTTTCTAATGAAAAAGTCAAAAAGACATTAAATTTAGAGTTTAAACCTATAAAACAATCGATAAGCGAAATTTGCCATAATTTTCAAACCCATTAAATAGAAATATTAAAGCCTTGAAGCAGTTTTACATCATAGATTTCGATAGTACCTTCACTCAGGTAGAGGCATTAGATGAATTAGCCCGAATTTCTCTAAAAAATCATCCGGATAAGGAAAAAATTTATAAAAAGATTGATGACTTAACCAATCTAGCGATGGAAGGCAAGATGTCGTTCAGGGAGAGTTTGAGTGGGCGTGTTCAACTTCTAGAAGCCAATCGCAATCATCTGAAAGAGTTAATTGGTGTCTTAAAAAAGAAAGTTTCTTCATCGTTCTCAAGAAATAAAACATTCTTTAAAAAACATGTCGATTCAGTACTGATTGTATCTGGAGGCTTTAAAGAATTTATAATTCCTGTAGTGCTGCCTTACCATATCTCCAAAGAAAATATCTACGCCAACACCTTTATTTTCGACGATAATGATAAAATAATTGGTTACGATGATAAAAATCCTTTATCTAATGAAGGTGGTAAAGTAACGCTGTTAAAGGAACTCGACCTGAAGGGTGAAATTTATGGAATTGGTGATGGACATTCAGATTTCCAGCTGAAGGAATTTGGGATGATCAAAAAGTTTTATGCCTTTACAGAGAATATTGAGCGTAAAACTGTAGCTGAAAAAGCAGATCATGTTACTCCCAGCTTTGATGAGTTTTTATACGTAAATAATCTGCCTCGAGCAATTTCATATCCCAAAAACAGAATTTTATGCCTCGTAATTGGGGAAGTGCCAATTGAAGCTATTCAAACACTAAAGAAAGACGGATTTTCCATTCGACATAAGAAAAGCTTCGAAGAAAAATACGTGGCTGATGTAGGCATGATGCTTCTTGGCAATGGCGAAATATTGGAACGTGAGAAACTAGAGCGTGCCGTAAAATTGAAAACCATTGGCTATTTGGGCAATAGTGAGCCTAAATTATCACACGGACTCTGTACTGATATGGGAATTGTCATTTTTGATGATCCCAAGAAAAATCTTAAAAACCCACAACTCATTGCCAAAAGAATGATCAATTTCATTAATCATGGTCATACTTATGTGAGTGCTAACTTCCCGAATTTACAACTACCGCGAATTGATGGTGCCCACCGATTGATACATATTCATAAAAATATGCCAGGTATCATGGCGCAAATAAATAGCGTATTTGCTAAGCATCATATCAATATTGTGGGACAATACCTCATGACAAACCCAAGTATAGGCTATGTAATTACAGATGTGAGCGATGAGTACGACAAAAAAGTATTAAAAGCACTCAAACAGATTGACCATACGATCAAGTTTAGGATACTTTATTAGGAGCGGGTTGTCGGTTATCAGTTGTCGGTTATCAGTTGTCAGGCTGGCGACATCTGCTACCCGGTGGCTGAGGTTCTCGAAGCCGGGTCTTAGAAAGCAGCTAAAGCAACTAGTATTTATCGACTATAAAATTCAATACGCTAATTTTTTATGATCAAGTTCTACATTAAAATTTACAGTAGCACCTAAAGCATTAAATATTTTCATGATTGTGTCTAGACGCGCGTTTTTAATACTGTTCTCAATTTTTGAAATTTGGGCTTTTTGTACACCAACCAATTTACCTAATTCTTCTTGAGTCAAGTTTCGTTCTTTTCTAGCTTGTTTAATAGCATGTCCAATCAAGTCTATACTTAATTCATATTCAAAAGCATCTCTTTCAGCTGTTCCAATCTTTCCGACATGCTTGTCAACCATGTCGTCAAGACTTACAGTTTTCATTTTATTTACTTTTTTCATCATTCGTAGATTTTAAATATTCTTCTCTTATACTTTCTGCTTTCTCGATTTCCTTTAATGGTGTTTTCTGGGTTTTCTTCAAAATTCCATGAGTTGAAATCACTACTGTTTCATTTTTCTTTGACCTAACCCAAAAAGCAAACAGCCTATACACCTTAGAATTGTACAAGGTTCTAAACTCCCAAATGTTCTCATTCAATTTTTTAAACAGCTCATTATCATTGATATACTGAGCCTTTTTTATGTTATAATAAATCTTGTTGCGCTCCTTTTCGCCAAGATTTTCTAAAAATTCTTGTGCGTCTTCTAAAAACTCGACATCAAAATTTTTCTTCATTCAAAAATAATATAATACAAAAATACAAATAAGTTTCCTTAATAGGAAATATTTATGGCTAAGTAATCAGGTGACTTAGGCTCTAGAAGCCCGTCATAAAATATCAGTTGTGAGTTGTGAGTTATCGGTTGTCAGTTATCAGGCAAGCGACATTTCAATTAGTATTTAGTACAAAGTATTTAGATATGAGAAATGCCCTTATTCCTTGCTCTAATCTCCATAATCACCATAATCAAATAAATCATCGTTCAGACAATTTATTCATTAGTTACCCAGTGGCTGAGGTTCTCGAAGCCGGGTTCTCAAAGCCAGGTTCTCGAAGCCAAAACCAACAACATCTACGCAACGTGAAAATACACCTGCAGAGTAACGCGGATCAGTGCAAAAACAATTTACTAAATTCTATAGAAAGCCCATTGTACCCTTCTTCTTTACGCTTAAAATTCATTAATTTTGCGCAAACATTTTAATCCCTATCAAGGTGTCGCAAAAAATAAATATCTCCATAACAAAAACATCTAAATCACGCTTAGCGGATACAGATTTCGATAATTTACCTTTCGGAAAGACATTTTCTGACCACATGTTCATGGCTGATTATAGCAATGGCGAATGGAAAAACTTCCAGATTCTTCCTTATGGAGAAATTGGTATTAGTCCCGCGATTTCTGCCCTTCACTACGGACAAGCTTTTTTTGAAGGTATAAAAGCTTACAAGCATGCCGATGGAAAAGTTTCAATCTTCCGCCCTGATAAAAATGGAGAGCGTTTTAACCGTTCTGCAGAGCGTTTATGCATGCCTGAGCTTCCACTAGAAATATTTTTGGAAAGTCTCTCCACCTTGGTAAACCTAGATAGAGATTGGGTTCCTGCAAAAGAAAATCACTCTTTATACATTAGACCATTCATGTTTGCTACCGACCCATTTTTAGGGGTTACACCATCAGCAAGCTATAAATATATGGTAATTACGGGTCCGGTGGGACCATATTTCTCAAAGAACCTAAAGGTGAAAATTGAGACTAATTATTCAAGAGCGTGCGACGGAGGATTTGGTTTTGCAAAGGCTGCCGGCAATTATGGCGGTTCTATGTTACCTAATTTAAAGGCTAGTCAGGAAGGTTTTGATCAACTCATCTGGACAGATTCACGTGAGCATGCATACATTGAAGAATTAGGTGCTGCCAATGTCATGTTCTTAATGGATGGTACATTAATCACTCCATCTACAAGAGATACCATTTTGAAAGGCGTTACCCGCGATACGGTATTAACACTTGCTAAAAAATGGAATGTGCCAGTAGAAGAACGTAGAGTGTCTGTGGATGAGGTTCTTAAAGGTATAAAAGAAGGCCGTATTAGTGATGCATTTGGGGTTGGAACAGCAGCAACCATTGCACATATTGCCGAAATTGGTCATAATGGTGAACTTTACACACTTCCCGATCCTGCTAAACGCGAATTTTCGAATAAACTCTTGAATACGCTAAATGATTTACGCTATGGAAGATCAAGCGACGAGTTTGGGTGGAATTATTTGGTAAATCACTAAAAATTTCGTATATTATGGAAAGGCTGCTTAGAAATAAGCGGCCTTTTTGTTTAATACTAATTTGGAATTTCAATAATAATCAAGGAACATCGGTCCTATTATTACGCCGAATAAGCCTTTTCTTTAATCGATCATCTCTGCGCTCATCACGTTGAATACGCTCCAGTTCGAGCTTTCTTAATCGAGCTTTGATTTCTTTTTGCGTGGGACTATCAAAACCGATAGTTTCTAATAATGCCATGGCAAAACCTTTCCAAATCATA
>NZ_JBIIPN010000209.1:0-3182 GCF_044342615.1 Daejeonella sp.
CTTACAGAAAAAAACAAGTATGAATTTTATTAACATTTAGGGATAATTAATTTTATTTAAATTGCGAGTAATCAATGACGACTGTTTTGTTGGGATTATTAAACCTTTAATTAATTTATATCAAAAAACGGTAAATGAATTCCCAAATTAATGTGGATAAAAGCATTTCTGATTTTATTTTCATAAATTAACATATTACATAAATTGCTAAAATAATATAGCATGAAAGAATTACCACTAACCGTAAGAAGATCAATTGAATTAATTGGCATTTGTTTGCTAGGTGCGCTTTTAGCAATTGGCAGTGATATTATTATGCCCGTTTTAATGGCTTTCTTTTTGAGCATTGTTCTATTACCTACTTATCGTTTTTTACGGAAAAAGAGATTCCCAGAGGTTTTAGCCATTTTATTACCCATTTTATTTGGTGCAGTGTTTATAGGGTCTGTCATTTGGTTTTTCTCGAATCAAATTAGCATACTGGTAGCCGATTTCCCACAAATTCAAAGAAACATCAGCTTTCATTTAAACAATTTAAGTTATTGGATAAATAGCAAAACTGATTTTTCTACTCAAGAGCAGATTAAGTTTTTGAATGAACAAAGCAATAAATTACTAACAAATGCAGGCAATATCATTGGAGGTGCAGCTGGATCTATCACTTCTGGCTTTATTTTTATTGGCTTAGTTCCTATTTACATCTATTTATTTTTATCCTACAAAAATCTATTGTTACGGTTTGTTTTTGTGTGGTTTAAGCAAGATCAGCATAAAAAGGTAAAAGAAGTAATGAAGGAAACTGAAGTAATTATTAAAAGTTACATAGTCGGCTTACTTATTCAGATAGCTTATATCACCATTTTATTAGGTGGAATATTATTAATTTTAGACATCAAACATGCAATACTAATAGGAGTAATTTTCGCATTATTAAATCTTATTCCCTATGTAGGAGCCTTAATTGGGAACTTAATTGGTGTCTTATTAACCCTCACCTCTTCACAAGAATTATTACCAATATTTATCGTTCTAGGTGTAATTGCAATTGTTCAATTTCTCGACAATAATATCCTAATGCCTCGAATTGTAGGTTCAAAAGTCAAGATAAATGCATTTGCTGCTATTTTAGGTGTGTTTATATCCGGAACACTCGCCGGAGTTTCAGGAATGTTTTTGGCATTGCCTATGGTTGCCGTTTTAAAAATCATTTTTGATCGCTCCGAAATGTTTAAACCTTGGGGAATTTTATTAGGCGATGAAAACCCAATTAGGAGTCCGATGCACTTTCCAAAACTTCGAATTAGCAATGAGAAAATAGACGAAGAACTGAAGGAACAAAATGATATTAAGTCTGTGGACAATGAAGATAATAAGTAAAATTGGTTTAAAGGATGACATTTTGAAAATGCTCTTCAATCCCTAATCCAAATAATGCAAAATCATATTTTACAGGGTCATTTGAATCAAATTGCTGAAGATTCCTGCTAAGCTCAATAGAAGTTTGCCAATCCACTTGTTTACGAGTCATTAATTTCAATTTCCGGGTACGCGTTTAACATGTAAATCGTTGGGACAAATAAGTTGAGATGCTTTAATGCTCTTCCAGATTTGAAAGTCTACGCCTTTTTATCATCTTGAACTATCTAGCAAAAAAAGATGTTTAAGCGGCTAATTATGCAGGTTTTAAAGTTCTAAATTAGCCGAAATTGATGCGATTTTAATAGAATGATAGCGATTAAAATTTCTTTACAATCCCCTAACCGAATAAATCAATTTATAATTAGCAGATTATTAATTATTGGCTAAAAAATATTATATTTGATAAAAAACATGTTAAAGAAAATTCCATTTATCGAGTTAGCTATTCTGGTAGCTACCGTAGCAATTATCTTTCTATCCGAATATTATTATGTTGTGTTAAAGGACCATGATAGGGCTATTTTTATAGGTTTGTGGCCACCAACAATGATTGGATTGTTAATTTATATAAATCTAAAGAAAAACCAAAAGTAATATGGAATATTTAGATATAATAGTCTTAAGTATAATTGTGTCGATGTTGTTTGGCATATTTATTTTTGCTCCGATGAAACATGTCCATTCTCAAAAAACATCAAAAAATCCTAGTGATAAAGACGATTAATTAAATCATTCAAAAAAATATTTTTGAAATTTTCTTTTATGAAATTTCTTATGGATGAATCGAGGTTTATCCATAAGAAAACTAAAATTTCTCCTCAATTCCTAAGCCAAAAAGTGCATAATCGTACTTTACAGGATCTTCATTATCAAAAAAAGATAAGTTTTCGGTGAGTTGTACTGCTGTAATCCAGTCGGTTTGCTTTCGGGTGATTAATCCTAACTTTCGGGCTACCCTATCCACGTGTACATCGCAGGGACAGATTAGCATGGATGGATTAATAGTCTTCCATATCCCAAAATCAACACCTTTTTGATCACTTCTTACCATCCAGCGTAAAAACATGTTTAACCGTTTGCAAGTAGATTTCTGAATAGGTGAACTTACGTGTTTTTTAGTTCTATGTGGGAAATCAGGTAGAGAAAAGAAATATTCCCTAAAGTAATTTAAGTAATTTTCAACAGATTTCCTAGTAAAATCGGTTTTTTCGGAAGCACCTCTCCTATTATTAACTGGCATTTCAAAATCGGATCCATCAATCCCCCATTTCAAATGTTGACCAGTAAATGCATTTTCAAGAGAGGAATTATAACGATAATGCTGTTTAAAAAACTCTATGAAATATAAAGTATCCGTATCATTAAATGTGCGATGCTTGAAATCAAGAAAAACCTTCAAATCAGAATCTCTATGATTCATGATAAAATCATAGGGTGCTCCATCCATCAAACGAATGAGTTCATTACACTTATTAATTATGGTTTTACGCTGCCCCCATGCTAAAATAGAGGCCCAAAAACCCATTATCTCAATATCCTGCTTCAATTTAAATTGATGAGGAATACAAATAGGATCATTTTCTATAAATCCCGGCTGATTGTATAACTCAACCTTTGCATCAAGAAATTCTTTCAGCCCCTGAAACGTATTTAAAGAAACCGGATATTGAGACATGATTTTATAAAATCTCTAAGAAAGTGCCTGCTTTAAATCCTCAAGCAAATCTTCCACATCCTCAACACCAACACTTAAACGTAAAAGG
>NZ_JBIIPN010000095.1:0-10423 GCF_044342615.1 Daejeonella sp.
CGTAAACTTTTTTATCAGGTGTTAATATTTCTAATTTCATATTTTTTAGAATCGAGATGTTAGAATCGAGATTTGAGATTTGAGATTTTCTATTCTCTCATATCTATCGTCTCATATCTCACATCTATTGTCTCATATCTCCCTTAAGAGTTTGATTCAGCTAATAGTTTCTTACCTTTTTCAATCGCATCTTCGATGGTACCAACAAGGTTAAATGCAGCTTCAGGATATTCATCCACTTCTCCATCCATAATCATGTTGAAACCTTTGATAGTGTCTTTAATATCTACTAATACTCCTTTTAATCCGGTAAACTGTTCTGCAACGAAGAATGGTTGTGATAGGAAACGCTGAACACGACGAGCACGTCCAACAACTAATTTATCTTCTTCAGAAAGTTCGTCCATACCTAGGATGGCGATGATATCTTGTAATTCTTTATAACGTTGTAAAATTTCTTTCACTCTTTGTGCAGTACCATAGTGCTCATCGCCCAAAGTAGCTGCATTTAGGATACGTGAAGTTGAATCTAAAGGATCCACTGCAGGGTAAATACCAAGCTCAGCAATTTTACGAGATAATACTGTAGTAGCATCAAGGTGGGCAAATGTTGTTGCTGGTGCCGGGTCAGTTAAATCATCCGCAGGAACATAAACTGCTTGTACTGATGTAATCGAGCCTCTTTTTGTGGAGGTAATTCTTTCTTGCATCAATCCCATTTCGGTAGCCAATGTTGGTTGGTAACCTACTGCAGAAGGCATACGACCAAGAAGAGCTGAAACTTCAGAACCTGCTTGAGTAAAACGGAAGATGTTATCAACGAAGAAAAGGATATCTTTTCCTTGTCCTTCACCATCTCCATCACGGAAATATTCAGCAACAGTTAATCCTGAAAGAGCAACACGTGCACGTGCACCAGGAGGCTCATTCATTTGTCCGAAAACCAATGTTGCTTTTGAATCTTTTAAAGCTTCTTTATCAACAGATGCTAAATCCCATCCGCCTTCTTCCATAGAGTGCTTAAATGCATCTCCATAGTTAATTACTCCTGATTCGATAAATTCACGTAAAAGGTCATTCCCTTCACGAGTACGCTCACCAACCCCAGCAAATACTGATAAACCTGAGTATGCTTTTGCGATATTATTTACCAATTCCATGATTAGTACTGTTTTTCCTACACCAGCACCACCGAATAATCCAATTTTACCACCTTTTGCATAAGGCTCAAGTAGGTCGATTACTTTAATTCCAGTGAAAAGCACTTCAGTTTCAGTACTTAACTCATCAAATTTAGGAGGTGTATTGTGAATAGGATAACCATCAGAGGTATCCATAGTATCAATACCATCGATTGCTTGACCAACAACGTTGAACAAACGACCTTTGATTTTGTCGCCAACTGGCATTTTTATTGGTGCTCCGGTATCAAGCACACTCATTCCACGTACAAGTCCGTCTGTTGAGTCCATCGCGATTGCGCGAACACGGTCTTCTCCAAGATGCTGCTGAACTTCAAGAATAATCTTTTGTCCATTATCTTTTACAATCTCTAATGCATCATAGATTTTAGGCAAATGTGCATTTTCTGTGAAGCTTACGTCGACTACAGGTCCGATGATCTGTGCAATTTTTCCGGAGTTTGGCATATAAATTTTTAAAACTTTATTAAATCAACAATTTGACCCTTTTTTAGAGCCGATTTTTGATTTGCAAAAATACTCTTTATCCCCGTAAATCAAATACTTAATGAAAGTTTTTTAATCAACATTTTTTATTCCTTTTTCAAATCTGGCAAAAATGCTATTTTGAGTCGCATTGAAGCTCTTTTTTTCTTGATTAAATGATGTAAATGGCTAATTTTTAAATACATTTCTTAAAATTTAGACAAACAGAACAAAAAGATGATTTTATTATGTTCATTCCTGCTCAAAAATTAGATTCTTAAAAAAAAATCTGTTTTATTTGAAAGATGAAAAGAATAATGGTTACTGGGAGTAATGGATTACTCGGTCAAAAAATTACGGATCTTTCTTTGATTGATTCTGAAATTGAGCTTATTGCCACTTCAGTGGGACTCAATAGGCACCCAGTAAAATCTGGATATACTTATGAAGAGCTTGATGTTTTAGATGCTATTCGTTTAGATGAATTGGTTTCAAAATATCATCCGAATGCAATAATTCATACAGCGGCAATGACTAATGTTGATGCATGTGAGCTTGACCATGAGAAATGCTATGCGCTTAATGTAAGATCTGTTGAAAACCTGATTAAAGTTTCTCAAAACACAGATATTAAATTAATACACTTATCAACTGATTTTATTTTTGATGGGGAGGATGGTCCCTATGCGGAGGATGCAGAACCAAATCCACTAAGTTATTATGGCCAAACCAAGCTTGAATCTGAAATAATATTACAAAAATCTTCCTGTAATTGGGCTATTTTGCGAACCATTATTGTGTATGGCATTGTCAATGATATGAGCCGCACAAACATAGTTTTATGGGCTAAGGCTGCATTAGAAAAGGGAGAGCCGATTAATGTGGTTAATGATCAATGGCGTATGCCAACTTTAGCTGAAGATCTGGCACAATGTTGTCTGCTTGCAGTTAAAAACGATGCTAAGGGAGTTTTCAATGCTTCTGGAAAGGATTTGATGAGTATTTTGGAAATTGTGGAGCGTGTAGCTGATTATTATGGCCTAGATAAATCTTTAATCAATCCTATTTCTGCTGAAAGCTTAAATCAAGCAGCTAAAAGACCTAAGAAAACGGGTTTTATTTTAGATAAAACGATAAAAGAATTGGGATATCAACCTCATTCTTTTGAAGAGGGTATCGCTTTTATGGAAAAACAAATTAATGCAATAAAAAATAGCTAAAGGCCCTTTAAGGCAATCGCTTTGCTACTAAATGCTAGCTAAAAATGCCTAAAAAATCACTAAAAATGTTAACTTTGTAAAAAAATAAATCTTATGGCAAATCTAAAAGGACAACAAGCGTCTGATTTTACCTTATACAGTTCCGAATTAAAGGAAATTTCCTTGGCAGATTATGCAGGAAAGAAAGTAGTAATTCATTTCTTTCCAATGGCTTTTACCGGAGTTTGTACCACTCAGTTATGTACCATGCGTGATACTTTTGGTTATTACGATGAATTAGGTGCTGAAATTATCGCAATTTCTGTCGATTCTCCATTTACCCTAGCTAAATTTAAGGAAGAGAATAATTATCAATTCCCATTGCTTTCTGATTTCAATAAAGAAGTATCGCAAGCTTATGGTGCATTTTATGATGAGTTTGTATTTAATTTAAAAGGAGTTTCTAAAAGAGCGGCCTTTGTTTTAGATGAAAATCATAAAATTGTTTACGCAGAAGTTTTGGAATCGGCGGGAGATCTTCCCGATTTCAATGCAATTCGTGAAGCAGTAAACTAAAAGTAAGGTCTTTTAGCCCTGATTTTTAAGGGATTACGAGTATTTTCAAAAAAACTATGTTTGTATGAAAAGAAAGCATATTTTTGCAGTCCGTTAAAAATGCACCTGTAGCTTAATTGGATAGAGCACCTGACTACGGATCAGGAGGTTAGGGGTTCGACTCCCTTCAGGTGCACATTGTAAAAGCCTTTTCGACTTTAACGGAAAGGCTTTTAATATGCATTAAACCATCCTGTCATCACAAATTTGACCCAACAGGATTAATTAGATATCAAATGCTGAACTTAGTACTGTTTGGCCCTCCGGGAGCTGGTAAAGGAACACAATCCGAAAAGTTGATAAATAAGTACAAACTTATCCATTTATCAACCGGCGATATACTTAGATCTGAAATTTCTATGGGTACTGATCTAGGTCTTGAAGCTAAGAAGCTTATGGATCAGGGTTTGTTGGTTCCAGATGAAGTGGTAATTGGTATGATTAGCAATAAATTGGACTCTCATAAAGAGGCTAATGGTTTCATTTTCGATGGTTTTCCACGTACCGTTGCTCAAGCAGAAGCTTTAGATAAATTATTGCAATCTAAAAATTCATTAATTGCAGGAATGATTGCTCTTGTTGTAAATGATGAGGAATTAGAAAAGCGTCTTCTTAATAGAGGTAAAAATTCTGGTCGCCCAGATGATGCAAATCCTGAAGTTATACGCAAGCGAATTGTAGAATATAATTCTAAAACAGCCCCAGTAGCCAATTATTACAAAGATCAAAATAAGTTCACTAGTATTAATGGCATAGGTACAGTTGATGAGATTTTCAATTCAATTTGTGCTGTTATTGATTCTTTTTAATTAAGAAAAATCTTAATTTCATCCCCTTGAGATCATAAAGATTCCTACACGGATTTTGTTCTCTGTAAAAATAAATTATGTCTCAGAGCTCAAATTTTGTTGATTATGTTAAAATCTGCTGCCGTTCAGGTCATGGCGGAGCTGGATCATCGCATCTTCATCGTGATATTTTAACTTCAAAAGGTGGCCCCGATGGTGGCGATGGCGGTAGAGGTGGGCACATCATAGTTAGAGGGAATAGTCAACTTTGGACTTTATTACATCTTAAATACCGAAAACATATTATTGCGGAAAATGGTTTTCCTGGGTCTAGCGGACAAAAATCTGGCAGGACTGGCATTGATGAGATATTAGAAGTGCCATTAGGAACTATTGCCAGAAATGCCGAAACCGGGGAAATACTTTTTGAGATCACTGCTGACGGCGAGACTAAAATATTAACTGCTGGTGGTCGTGGGGGACTAGGGAATTGGCATTTTAAGACCTCAACCAAGCAAACTCCTCGTTATTCGCAACCTGGAGAGCCTGGAAAAGAGCAATGGATGGTATTAGAATTAAAGATTCTTGCTGATGTAGGTCTAGTAGGTTTCCCTAATGCAGGAAAATCAACGCTACTTTCTGTTGTTTCTGCGGCTAAGCCTGAAATTGCTGATTATGCTTTTACCACTTTAGTTCCTAATTTGGGTATCGTTTCATACCGTGATAATCGATCATTTGTGATGGCCGATATTCCTGGAATTATTGAGGGAGCTTCAAAGGGAAAAGGCTTAGGCATTCGCTTTTTAAGGCATATTGAACGCAATTCGGTGCTATTATTCTTGGTGCCTGCCGATACCAATCGTACAATTTCTCAGGAATATGATATTTTACTCAATGAATTGGAGCAGTATAATCCTGAATTGATGCAAAAGCCTCGTATTTTGGCTATTAGTAAGTCGGATATGCTTGATGATGAACTCATGAACGAAATGAAACAAGAATTGCCGGCTGTACCAAGCATATTCATTTCTTCTGTCGCACAAAAAGGTCTTGTAGAGCTTAAAGACATGCTTTGGAAGGCTATTAATGAGCATATTGTTAGTTCAGAGGTCTAATTTATTAAGCTAATTTTTCTTGATTTTTATTTAGTCTCGTCTACTCTAATAGATAAATTTCCAAATTGTTCGTGGCTGTAATTTTAATTCTAGCTCATCAAATTTCAGGCACTTTATTATTATTTATTAAATTAATTGCGGAATGACACTCTTTTTAGACTCATTTTTCATTCAATTGAATAACTTTGAACATTATAGAGTTTGTATATGAAAATAGCTATTAATGGTTTCGGACGTATTGGGAGAGTTACACTTAGGGCTCTGCTCAATAAGTCGGGCATTGAGGTAATTGCCATAAACGACCTTTCAGATACCAAAACTCTTGCTCATTTATTCAAATACGATTCTGTTCATGGTGCTTTTTCTGGTACTGTGGAGTCAACAGAAACACATTTGCTGCTGAATGGGAAGCAAGTACGGGTTTTCGCTGAAAAAGATCCATCTACTTTGCCTTGGCGTGATTTAGGGATTGATTTGGTGATAGAATCTACAGGTAAGTTTACTACGCTTGAAAAGGCAAGTTTGCATTTAAAAGCGGGGGCAAAGCAAGTTCTAATTTCGGCACCATCTCCAGATAGAGATGTGGCTACAGTAGTTCTGGGAGTTAATGATCATCTTGTTGATTTACTTTCTCCGGTGATTTCTAATGCATCATGTACAACCAATAATGTTGCACCTATGGTTAAGGTGCTTGATGATAATTGGGGTATTGTTGACGGTTATATTACTACGGTTCATTCAATGACTGGGGATCAGAATCTACATGATTCGCCTCATAAAGACCTTCGACGTGCTAGAGCTGCCTCTGCGTCAATAATTCCTACAACAACTGGCGCAGCAAAAGCAATTACTACAATTTTTCCTCATTTGGAAGGTAAATTAGGAGGGGCGGGGATACGTGTTCCGGTACTAAACGGATCATTAACTGATTTTACCTGTACCTTAAAAAAGCGTCCAAGTACTGAGGATATAAATCAGGCATTTAAATTAGCATCCGAAAATTATTTAAAGGGTATTTTAGAGTTTACAAGCGAACCGATAGTTTCTGTTGATGTTATCGATAATCCACATTCTTGTGTTTTTGATTCACAGCTTAGCTCTGTTGTTGGTGAGTTAGTAAAAGTGGTAGGGTGGTATGATAATGAATCAGGTTATTCTAATCGTCTTGCTGATTTAATAGTAAAAATTGCAGCTCTTAGAAATTGATTTTCAATCATGATTAAATTTATCAGCTCAGAAGATACGCTTGCCCTTAGAAGTCCCATTTTGCGTAATGGAGCAGATCCTCAATTATGTGTTTTTGATGGAGATAATGATGAGTTTTCCTTTCATTTAGGTTATTTTATAGGGGATGAGCTAGTTTGTGTTGCAAGCTTTCATCAGCAAGGAAGAGATGCTTTTTCTGGCTTGGGATATCAATTAAGGGGAATGGCTACTCAATTATCTTATCAAGGGAGGGGGATTGGTAATCAATTGGTGAATTTTGCAATTGTTTATCTTCGTGGGCAGAAAGCTAATTATTTATGGTGTAATGCACGAAAGGCAGCTTTCCGATTTTATTCTGGCTTAGGTTTTGAGTTTATTTCAGAAGAATTTGACATCCCCAATATTGGTCCGCATAAAGCGATGTACCTTAAGATACAATAAAAAAAGCGATTTTTCGCATTAATTTGATAAAAATGAATACAATAGATTTTTTAAATTTTTCAGGCAAGAAGGCCTTGATTAGGGTAGACTTTAATGTGCCTTTGGATGAGCAGTTCAATATTACAGATGATAATCGTATGGTTGGCGCTGTTCCAACGATTGAAAAAATATTGAAAGATGGAGGTTCAGTGATATTGATGTCTCATCTTGGCCGACCAAAAGATGGCCCGGATGACAAATACTCTTTACGTCATATTGTGAAACACCTTGCCATTTTATTGAATCGCGACGTTCATTTTGCCTCAGATTGCATTGGAGAAGAAGCGCAAGCAAAGGCAAAAGACTTAAAATCAGGTGAAGTTTTATTACTTGAAAACCTTCGTTTTTATAAAGAAGAAGAGAAGGGTGATGAGGCTTTCGCCGAGAAACTAGCTCAATTGGGCGATGTTTACGTGAATGATGCATTTGGTACGGCGCATCGTGCTCATGCATCCACTGCAATCATTGCGAAATTTTTCTCAAATGCCAAATACTTTGGGTATTTAATGGCTGGTGAATTAGCCAATGCTGAAAAAATTCTAAATCATGCTGAAAGACCTTTTACTGCGATAATGGGTGGAGCCAAAGTTTCTGATAAAATTTTGTTAATCGAGAAATTATTAGACAAGGTAGATAATTTAATTATTGGTGGAGGCATGGCCTATACATTTGCTAAAGCACAGGGTGGGCAAATTGGTACTTCTATTTGTGAAGATGATAAAATGACGCTTGCATTGGAGCTTATGGATAAGGCAAAAAAGAAAAATGTAAAGCTCATTTTACCGATTGATACGGTAATTGCTGATGCATTCTCACCAGAGGCAAATACTTCGGAAGTGAAATCTGGTAATATCCCGAATGATTGGATGGGATTAGATATTGGTCCGGAATCAGCCAAGCTTTTCAGCGAGGTAATTAAAAACTCAAAAACTGTACTTTGGAACGGCCCAATGGGTGTTTTTGAAATGTCTAAATTTGAAATTGGGACAAAAGCTGTAGCGGTAGCGGTAGTTGAAGCGACAAAGAATGGAGCATTTTCTTTAATTGGAGGAGGCGATTCGGCAGCAGCGGTTTCAAAATTCGGTTTCGAAGATCAAGTAAGTTATGTTTCTACAGGAGGTGGTGCTTTACTCGAGTATATGGAAGGTAAAGAGCTTCCAGGAGTGAAGGCTATTGCTGGATAAATTGTCTGTTTAACCGTATAAAAAAAGCTGCAAAAATCATTTTTGCAGCTTTTTTTATTATTTTTTGATTGATTCTTAAATCAAGGCTTTTTCTTTTGTTCCAATAAGTCCTCTACACGATTTCTTTCTGTTTGCAGTTCTCTGCCTAATTTCTTTTCACGTTCAGTGGCTTTAATGCGTTGTTCACGAAGTTCTTCAAAAAGTTGATCATATAGTCCGATGCGGTAATTCGCTTCTTTTACTGCAACACGAGTCCGAGTAAGCGCAAAAACCAAGGCTATAGCTAAAATTATTAAACCAAGCCAAAGGTAAATGGAGACTGGATTATTGCCACTAATACTTCTAACTTCAGATTTTACCTCCTCCAAACTATCTATTTTAGCCTGCATAGAATTGATTATTTCATCATTATGTATAGGAGAAGACTTGCTTTGCTGGATAAGCCGTTTTTGATACTGTAAAGTATCGTTTATGTTTTTCCAAAACTCTTCAATTTTTGCTTTCTTGATATTTTTATAAACCTTGTATGAACCAGAGCGGACAACCACTTGAACGTATTGTTCGGCGAGAGTACCACTAAGAGAGGGAGTCTTATTAATAGTCGTTGTGTCAACTATAGCCTCTTGTGCACTGGCATTAAAACAAAAACAGAAGACAAGAAATAGATTTACTAAGGGGGTAAATTTCTTATTCATGATAATTTTTTATACAAATAAATGATTTATAATGATTTAAATATAATTTTTTTATTCAAAAATTAAATATTTATGCCATTAAATTATAATATTGCTTTAAAAAGATCGTTAAAAAACATTTTTTTTCTTTTGTGACTACTCGTCTTATCGTTTAGAATGATAAAACCTTGATTATAATAAATGAGGCTTTAACGAATAAATGGACTGTAATATTTACTCCGGTTGATAGATTTTGTGTGAAATAAAGAACTAGATCCATTTTAAAAAACCAGAAGCTGGAACAGGTCTCTAATTTGAAAGATAATGATGAATGTTTTTCGAATATTAATTAAACGACTTATCAATTACATTCAATAAATTTTCGTCTGGATCATTAAAATATTCCCAGAAAAAGATACCTGCAAGTTTATTTTTTTTAATGTATTTAGTTTTTAGTTTGATGGAGCGTTCATCGTCATAGGTAATAAATATTTTTGTTGCAGGGTTAAAGAGGTAGGGTGCTTTTGCATGTCTATCCCAATGGCTTTTATAACCATTTTTATTGATGAACTCATTTTTAAGCTTTGCAAAACCTCCGCCTTGGCCCACAACAGCTTTAGATTGAGGTACTTGTGGTTGATTGAATCCGTTTTGATTTTTTGTTTCAGCTTCTCTACTTTTTCCATAAAATGCTCCACCTATGCCTATTTTATGAGCAGGAACACCCGCTGCCATGAAGTGTAATACCGACTGATGTACAGAGCTTCCACCTTCCAATCCTTTAGATGGGAAAAGGTTGGTATGATGATTTACGTTTTTACCTCCATAATCATAAGTCATGATTAAGATATAGTCTAATATTTCTGCTACTTGGGCCATTTCAGTATTATTAACGAAAGATTTTGAACCTCCTACTGCTGTAGTCAGTAAATATTTCCTACCTTTTTCAGCTTCAAGTTTATTTAATTCTGCACGAATTTCTTTAAACATTAAGGTAAAGTTCTGTTTATCTTCAGGACGGTAGACATTACCTTCTTCCCCTTTCATAGCAGGATATTCCCAATCGATATCTACGCCATCTAGATGGAACTGTTTTATAATATCAACGCTGCTTTTTGCAAATAATTTTCTAGAGCTTGGTGTTAGAGCTGCATCCGAAAAATTTTCACTCCAAGACCATCCACCAATTGAAATCAAAATTTTGAGATCTGGATTTATTTTTTTGAGTTCATTTAATTTGCGAAAGTTTGTAGAATCTGTTTTTAAATTCGTTAAAAAAGCAGTACTATCTTTTACATTTACAAAAGCATAGTTTATGTGAGTTAGTTTCTTTGCATCTATTTCTTCTACATTCACTAATCCGCGGTAGCCACCTACATACCCGTTTACAATAAATTTACTTTTATTTTGTGCTGATGAATTAGTTTGAAAGCTAATAAAAAGAAGGAAGGTTAAGCAGCCACTAATTATTGAAAAATGCATTTTCATGTTTCGT
>NZ_JBIIPN010000096.1:0-10380 GCF_044342615.1 Daejeonella sp.
GCTATGGAGAAAGATGGACTAGCCTTTGGTTGGATCTTGCCCGCTTTGCAGATACAAGGGGCTATGAAGCAGATCGTGCACGAAATATCTGGAAGTACCGCGATTGGCTTATTAATTCTTTTAATGCAGATAAGCCATATAACGATTTTTTAATTGAGCAGCTTGCAGGCGACCTTATGCCAGACCCTGACGATGCAAAATATATAGCTACCGCTTTTCATCGTAATACGATGACCAATGATGAAGGTGGTTCTGACAATGAGGAATTTAGGACTGCTGCTGTGATGGATCGGGTTAATACTACCTGGACTGCAATGATGGGTACGACTTTTAACTGTGTTCAATGCCATAGTCACCCTTATGATCCTTTTAAAAGCGATGAATATTATAAATTCCTGGCTTTTTTTAATAATAGTCGTGATGAAGATACCCAGTCTGAATACCCGGTATTGCGCCAATATGATACTGCCGATAGTTTAAAGTTCACTCAATTGATTGCTTGGTTAAGGAATAATGTTTCTGACGCTGCTGCAAAAAAATATCAGGTCTTTCTCAAAACATGGCAGCCAACAATAAATTCTCTGCAGTGTGATAAATTTGTAAATGGGGCATTAATCAGTAGTTGGTATGCTGGTTTGCGTAATAAAGGTACCTGTAGATTGAAAGATGTAGTTTTGGAGAATAAAACCCAACTCATGTTTCGGTATAAGAGTAATTATGATGGTGGGAAATGGTTTATTTACCTAGATAGTTTAAATGGACAATTGGTAAAAACAATTCCATTAGCTAACACCAAAGGTGAATGGAAGATTGTAATTACAGCATTTCCTAAAGTTAAGGGTAAACATAATCTGTATTTTAAATATTATAATCCTGCCATAAAGACCGCTAATGAAACAGGTGTTCAGTTCGAGTGGTTTCAATTTGATCAGGATTTTCCTGGGAAAGGTAAGGCCGGATATCAAATTGCCTTTAAAGACTTTAATGATTTGATGCATGCACAAGTGGATGCTACACCGATCATGTTCGAAAACAACAAAGAACAATTCAGAGCTACCCATGTTTTTGAAAGAGGAAACTGGACGGTTAAAGGAAAGGCAGTTCAAGCTGATGTTCCAGATATTATGAACCCACTTCCACCTAATGTGCCTAGAAACAGATTGGGTATGGCACTTTGGTTAACTGATAAGAAAAATCCTTTGGTTGCGCGAACAATGGTCAACCGTTTATGGGAGCAATTGTTTGGATTTGGCTTAGCCGAAACACTGGAAGATCTTGGATCTCAAGGAATTCCACCTACTCATAAAGAATTGCTGGATCATCTTTCATGGAAATTCATGAACGAATACAACTGGAGTATCAAGCGATTATTAAAAGAGATTGTTTCATCTGCAACTTACAGACAAGATTCAAAAGTGAATGAGGAATTAATCAAAAAAGATCCCTTTAATAAATTTTATGCTAGAGGGTCGAGGGTAAGATTATCAGCGGAACAGTTGAGAGATCAAGGGCTAGAGGTTAGTAAGCTCTTAAGTAAGAAAATGTATGGAAAAAGTGTTATGCCATTTCAGCCGGCAGGAATTTGGCGCTCCCCATATAATGGGGATGTTTGGACAATGAGCGAGAATGAAGATCAGTTTAGAAGAGCACTTTATACCTATTTAAAAAGAACAGCACCTTATCCTTCCATGATGACATTTGATGGTGGTGCCAGAGAAGTCTGTATCCCACGGAGAATAAGAACAAATACTCCTTTGCAGGCATTAACATCATTAAATGATTCCACTTCTCATGTTATTGCCAGAAATCTAGCTTTCCGGATGCAAAAAACAGGGGGAAAAGAAGCCTCTAAGCAGATTCAGAAAGGTTATGAAATAATGATGTATAAACCTATTTCACCAGTCAGACAAAAAGCACTTGTTGATTTGTATAATACAGCATTGAATAAATTTAAAAAAGATAAGAAGGCCATGAATGAAATTATTGGCTTGAAATCGATAGAAAAAGGCAGCAATCCTGAAACTGCAGCAATGGTAATAGTTGCAGGAGCTATGTTGAACATGGATGAGTGGCTAAATAAAAATTAGTTTTAAATTCTCTTTATTTCAGGCTAATATAAGCCGGATTACAAAATGAGAAAATGTAGATATTGACCTCATGCTATCATGTAGATGAAGCCAAATTATTAGCGATAATGAAGAATGAAATTTTAATTCAACGATTATTAAAAGAGGCAGAACAATCTGCCTTGCAACAACAAACTCGGCGACATTTCCTCAAAGAAAGTGCTATGGGCTTTGGTGCTTTGGCATTAGGTTCATTACTAGGTAGTTGTGGAACTAACTCAACAGACTCTTCTGCTAGTTTGTTTGATGCGTCCAATCCATTAGCACCGCGTGCTCCGATGTTCCCAGGTAAAGCTAAATCTGTTATTTATTTACATATGGCTGGAGCACCTTCCCAGCTGGAACTATTTAGTTATAAGCCTGAACTTGCTAAACTGGATGGTCAAGATTGCCCTCAATCATTACTGGAGGGTAAAAAATTTGCATTCATTCGTGGTGTTCCAAAAATGCTTGGACCACAAGCTAAATTTAAGCAATATGGGCAGAGTGGCTTATGGTTATCAGATAATTTACCTCATCTCTCAACAGTAGCAGATGATATTGCGATGCTTAATGCAGTAACAACTGATCAGTTCAATCATGCACCGGCTCAGTTATTAATGCAAACTGGTTCAGCAAGATTAGGTAGACCCAGCATTGGGTCATGGGTAACCTATGGCATGGGATCTGAAAATAAAAATCTACCTGGCTTCGTTGTTTTAACTTCGGGAGGGAATAATCCTGATGCTGGGAAAAGCGTTTGGGGTAGCGGATTTTTACCTAGTGTGTACCAGGGGGTTCAATGCAGAGGCGAGGGTGATCCTGTATTATTCATTAAAGATCCTGATGGGATGGATAGAGACTTGCGTAAAGCTTCAATTGATGCCATCAACAAAATAAATCATGACCAATATGAGGAGTATCAGGATCCTGAAATACTTTCCCGTATTGCTCAGTATGAAATGGCCTATAAGATGCAAATATCTGTACCTGAGGTTATGAATATCAATGATGAACCGGCCTACATCCACGAGATGTACGGAACAGAACCAGGCAAAACAAGTTTCGCAAACAATGTACTTTTGGCAAGAAAGCTCGTTGAAAAGGGTGTCCGCTATATTCAACTGTTTGATTGGGGCTGGGATACTCATGGAGATTCTGCAAATGGCTCAGTTGATATTGGTTTGATTAATAAATGCCGTAGCGTAGATAAGCCGATTACGGCCTTAATACTTGATCTGAAACAAAGAGGATTATTGGATGAAACACTGATCGTTTGGGGTGCTGAATTTGGTAGAACGCCAATGCAGGAAAACCGTGAAGGTAAGGATATGCCTTACAAAGGCAGAGATCACCATGCTGGAGCATTCAATATGTGGATGGCAGGTGGTGGAATTAAAGGTGGTACATCTTATGGTGAAACAGATGAGATTGGCTACGATATTGTAAATGGAAAAACAGAAGCCTTTGATATTCAGGCTACTATATTGAATCAATTGGGTTTCGATCATGAGAAATTAACCTACGAATCTCAGGGTCGTCCTTTCCGTTTAACGGATGTTGGAGGGAAAGTGATAACGGATATAATTTCTTAAAAATTAAGCTTGCTCCTTTACAATTTATGAAACAAGATAGAAGAGAATTTATTAAAACCTCTGCGGCTGGCTCTGCTGCATTATTATTATCATCAATGGAATCATTTGCTAATAAGCCATTAGCCATGCCTGAGACTAATAAAAATTACGCTTTAAAGATCCTTGCCACCAGTTGGGGTTTCGAGGGAACGATGGATGATTTTTGCGCCAAAGTGAAGAAAGAAGGCTATGACGGTGTAGAGTTATGGTGGCCAACGGATAATAAAAAGGCTCAGGATGATATTTTTGCCGCATTGAAAAAGTATGATCTTGAAATCGGTTTTCTATGTGGTGGATCCCAGTCAAATCCGCAAGAACATCTTGCATCTTATAAGAAGATGATTGATGCAGCTACTAGACAAAATATCCAGAAGCCACTTTATATTAACAACCATTCAGGAAGAGATTATTTTAGTTTTGAGGATAACAGCAAGTTCATTGAGCATTCTCAAGCTCTTTCCAAAGAAACCGGAATCCTGATCTGTCATGAAACGCATAGAGGCAGGATGCTATTTGCTGCTCACATCACAAGAAAGTTCATTGAGAGCTTCCCTGAACTGCGTTTAACATTAGATATATCACATTGGTGCAATGTTCATGAAAGCTTATTAGCCGATCAAAAAGAAACTGTTGATATGGCTTTGAGTAGGACCGATCATATTCATGCAAGGATTGGGCACCCGGAAGGTCCGCAGGTAAATGACCCGCGCGCACCAGAATGGGAGCCTGTAGTCAGACAGCATTTTGAATGGTGGGATAAGATAGTTGAAAGAAAGAAGAAAAATGGTGAGATAGTAACCATTCTTACTGAATTTGGACCCCCTGATTATATGCCTACTTTGCCTTATACAAAACAGCCTTTAGGTGATCAATGGGCAATAAATGTACATATGATGCATTTGCTCAGAAAAAGATATTCCTGATCCTTTATTTCTATTGAATGATTATTAGCGCTATTATATTGGAGAATCTTACTGAATTTATCGGTAGGTTTCATCCTGTTCTGGTTCACCTGCCTATTGGTGTGTTATTGCTGGCTGCACTATTTCAATGGCTATCCCGAAAGGAGAAATATCAATCCTTATCATTTGCAGTTAGCATTTCCTTATTTTGGGGCATGATAAGTGCAATATTAGCATGCATCAGTGGATATCTGCTTTCAAATTCAGGGGATTATGATGGAGATCTTGTTTCTAAACATCAATGGTTTGGGATTGCAGTAGCGGGTATTTCAATTATTGCCTATGGATTAAACAGAAGGGGTAAGGATAGTATTTGGGTAAGCGGTCTATTGGTATTGCTAATCATTATTACCGGGCACTTAGGCGGATCAATCACCCATGGTTCAGATTATCTTTTTAAGGCTTTTTCAAACAATGATAGTAATACTATTACTGCAAAAAGAATACCTATAGCGGATGTTAATGAAGCTATTGCATACAATGATGTCATCCGACCAATTCTAACAGCTAAATGCTACAAATGCCACGGTCCGGATAAACAGAAAGGTAAATTGAGACTTGATCTACCTGAGCTGATACTTAAGGGCGGAAAGAGTGGTATCGTTCTTGTAGGCGGCAAGGTTGATGAAAGTGAGCTGATCAAAAGAATTCTTTTGTCAAAAGATAACGATGAGCACATGCCTCCATTAGAGCAGCCACAGCTTACAAAAGCTGAGATGGAGTTGTTACATTGGTGGGTAAGCAGCGGTGCAGATTTTAATAAGAAAGTGAATGCACTCGTTCAAACTGAAAAAATCAAGCCTGTTTTATTAGCCTTGCAATCAGAGGAAGTGAAGGAAGAGCTAAAAATTTCAGATGTTCCAGCAGAATCTGTTGAGATTGCCGATCAGGGAACCGTCAAGAAAATACAGGAAAGAGGTATAGCCTTAACAGCTGTTGCTCAAAACAGCAATTATTTATCAGCAAATTTTGTGGCAGTAGAAGCCTTAACTGAAAAGGATTTGCAATTATTGGATCCTATTGCCAAACAATTAGTCTGGCTTAAATTAGGAGATTCTAAACTGAACGATAAGATGCTTGTAGATATTTCAGATCTATCAGCACTTACCCGTCTATCCCTGGAGCGCACAGCAATAACTGATCAAGGAATTGGCCAATTTAAAAATCTGCGTAAACTCCAATATCTTAATTTGATTGGTACAAAGGTTAGTATAAAGGGATTGGAGCAGTTAAAGGGTTTGAAGGAACTCAGACAGATTTTCTTATTTCAGACTTTAATTCAGCCTTCAGAAGCAGATCAGCTCAAAAAGCTATTTCCTAACGCAAAGATTGATTTCGGTGGCTATAAACTACAGTTTCTGGAAAGTGATACCAGCAAGTTGAAAGATCCAAAATTGAAATAGGAAATCAATATTGTTTATAATTATTTAATGTGAATTAAACGTGAATAACATTTAAATAGCTGAATTTTATATAAAATTTAATTTTATCCAGACATTTTTAAATTATGGAAAAAAAACTCAAAGATCAATCAAGACGCTTATTTATCAAGCATTTATCAATGGCTTCTGCCGTGCTTCTTTGTGGAAAAGTCACTGATCTTTCTGCCAATGATGTTTATGCATTAAAATCGAAGGTCAAGCTACGCTTTGTTGTCGCTTCCGACTTTCATTATGGTCAGGCTAAGACCCCTTTTGAGGAAATGACCGATAAAGCGATTAGTCAGATCAACTTGTTTAATAAAACCAATAAACTCAATTTTTGTGTGATTAATGGTGATATTATCCATGATGATAAATCTTATTTGCCTTTAGTAAAAAAGAAAATCGACCAATTAGAGGTACCTTTTTATGTTACTAGAGGTAATCATGATATGGTTACAAGTGAATTCTGGAATGAGGTGTGGGGAATGCCCTTAAATCTTAGTTTTGAAGTGAAAGACACGGCATTTATCCTTGCCGATACTTCCAATGAAAAAGGGGAGTATATTTCTCCCGATCTAATTTGGTTGGAATCACAATTGGAGCAATACAAGAGTAAAAAGAATGTGATTTTGATTCTTCATATTCCTCAGGCTAAAGTGACTAAACATGCTATTGATACTCCCGATTTCTTTGATTTATTGAAAAAATATCCAAATGTTCGAGCTGGATTACATGGACATGAGCATGATCAAGATGGCGTTAAAATGATTGATAATATCCCATTCATGTTTGATTCTCACGTAGGAGGGAATTGGGGTACGCCTTACCGCGGGTTTAGGGTTGTTGAGCTATTAAATGATGGTACATTGCTTAGTTATATGATGAATCCTACAGAGAAAATGAAAGAAGAACGGTTTTCATAAATTCATCCGATAGCCAACTATCGGATGAATTCGAATTCCTAATATCTAATTTTCAGTCCCGCAAAGTAATTCCTTGGCGCTGCTGCATTGAAAAATCTCCCTCCAAAAGCATTGATGTCATTCCCAAGACTATAGGTTTCATCTAAAAGATTGTCGATTCCAGCAAATAGATCTAATCCTGTTTTTCCAATTTTTGCAGCTCTCCAGCCTGCTTTAAAGTGTACCAGGTTAAACGACTTTGCAAAAACGCTATTTGCATCATTCAATGCAATTCTGGAGGTGTAATTGTGTTGTGCAAATAAGTAAAAATTCTTCTGAAGCTGAATTTCTAAGCCATTTATTAATACCGTTCTAGGTGTTCCTGTCAATCTATTTCCCGAATAATCACTGGTGCCATTGATATAATTTTTAAAGTAATAGCGACTTAAAGTATAGCTATTCTGGATTTGTAATCCGCTAATGATACCTTTCGAACCTGGTTCAATTAACCAATAACTTGCTTGTGTTTCAATACCATTTTGTTCGGTTCCTCCCGCATTTAGATAAAATTCGGTATCATTGGCATTTACCCTTCGTACAATTGCGTTTTCCAATCTGTATTGAAAAATGGAAGCGTCAATCCATAGTCTGTCCGTTCTATTTCTCAATCTGAATCCTGCCTCATAATTCCATCCTGTTTCTGATTCCAAATTCGTATTAATTTTATTATCGGATGCTCTAACTTCTGCAATAGTTGGAGGCGAATAACCTCTGCTAATGGATGATCTTAAAGCCAAATTATCAGATAGTTTGTAGGAAAGTGCAAAGCGTGGCATTAATTCCGGATTGAATTTACGCTCGGTGACTTGTCCGCGCTGAAAATCTTTTGAGAATTTATAATTATTGTAATTTAGACTTGTTGCTACTTCTGCGCTCAGTTTTTCATTGATATTGGCTGCAAAGCGTGTAAAATAAAAGAATTGATTTGAAATAATATCGTCTTGCGCCTGCAGAAGACCTTTTATGCCCTTATTATTGGTATAATTTGCTATGTCGGCTCCTGTACTTTGTAATTCAAGTCCCGCATTCCATTTCCAATTAAATCCTTGTTTTTGCTTCCCTTGCAATTCAAAATAAGTCCTTAATCCACCAGTATTTTCCTTTCTAAGTTCATAATTGGTGATGAACGGGTTCATGAAGTCTGTTGTTGAACCATAAAGAGCCAAGACATGTTTAAAATTCTTAAAAACCTTCGCTTCATTTACTATTCCGGTGTAGAATGTTCTATTCTCAATTCTGGCTTGTTGAGCTACCGGACCTGCCGCAAAGGCTGTTGATGGTCGCGCAGCCCTTGGATTGGCATTGTATTGCGCCAAGGTTAATCCGCCAGGTGTTTTATACTCCAAATCAGAATAAAATGCTAAAACTCTCAACTGATTAGTTTTTGCATAATTTAAGCGATACATCATTTGAGCAAAGTTTCTGCTCATGGCACTATGTTCACGGTAGCCATCCGATTGTTGATAGGATTGGTTAATGTTTAAATAAGACTTTTTAAATTTCTTTTGTAGAGCTATTTGCTCCTGAAACAATCCGTAAGATCCTCCAGATATTCCAGCATTTAGCCAAGAGCTATCTGCACGTTTATCTACAGGATTCAATAATACCACACCTCCTGAATTAGCTCCAAAAAGACTGCCATCAGGGCCTTTTAAAATCTCCATATTGTTAAGGCTATTTACATCAATCAGATTGAGGTAGGTATTTCCTCCGGCATCGGTTAGCGGGAATTCATCAAGATATATTTTTACATTTCTAACACCAAAAGGGGATCTTAAAGAGCTTCCACGGATAGATAATCGATAACTTCCAGGCGATCTTTCTTCCATTCTTATTCCCGGTACTGAATTAAGTGCTGGAAGCATAGAAATTCCCGGTTGATTTCTCAACTGTCTTGAAGAAATTAGACTTACAGATGATGGGACTTGTAAAATTGATTGTTCCGAAAGATATGCACGAATAACAATTTCATCCACTTTTTGGACAGAATCTACTTTGCTTTGCGCGAAGCTGAAAAAAAGATTTAGACTAAATAATGCAGTAAAAAGAGGTCTTTTTAAGAGAATATGTATAGATGAAATCATTTTTGAAATTTATGTGCTTCATGTTTCAAAGCCTTACAAATTTATTAAAAAAGAGCGCTTTTAAACATGAGTTTTAATCGTTTGGATGTAATATTTTTGAATGAATTGCAATTTTTTATACTTCAAATTTTTGCATAAAAAAACCATCCAGATTTGGATGGTTTTAATAAAATTAAATTATTTTCTTTAATCGAAATATTCTCTCATTTTATCAAAAAAGCTTTTTTCGTTTTTCCCCGGTTGAGGTTTAAAATTAGGAGAGTCTTTTAGCTTTTCTAAAATCTCCATTTCATCTTTCGAAAGCGCCTTTGGTGTCCAAATGTTGGTATAAATCAGCTGGTCGCCACGATGATATGAATTAACTTCGGGCACACCCTTGCCTTTTAAACGTAGAATTTTTCCACCTTGGGTTCCTGCGTCAATTTTGATTTTGGCTTTACCATCAATGGTTGGGACTTCAATACTTGCGCCAATTGCAGCATCGATAAAGCTGATATGTAAATCATAAATCACATTATTTCCTTCACGTTTTAGTGATTCATGTGGGATTTCTTCGATAAGAATAATCAAATCTCCAGGAGTTCCACCGCGAGGTGCAGCATTACCTTTTCCACCCATGGATAATTGCATTCCTTCACTTACGCCAGCAGGAATATTGATGCTAATGGTTTCCTCGCCACGTGTTAAGCCATCGCCATGGCAGCTCGTACATTTTGATGTAATTTGAGTTCCTTCACCATTACAAGTAGGGCAGGTGCTCGTTGTTTGCATCTGACCGAGAATGGTGTTGGTAACTCTACGTACTGCACCACTACCATTACAAGTCTGGCAGGTATTGAATGAAGATTTGTCTTTTGCACCACTTCCATCGCAAGTATCGCAGATAATCTGCTTGTTTACCTTTATTTTTTTCTCTACGCCATTTGCAATTTCTTCAAGACTAAGTTTAACCTTGATTCGAAGATTACTTCCACGCGCAGCTCTTCTTCCACCACGGCTCTGTTGTTGTCCGCCAAAGAAACTATCAAAAGGACTACCGCCACCACCAAAAATATCTCCAAATTGACTGAATATGTCTTCCATATTCATGTGGCCACCACCGAAGCCACCGCCACCATTAGGACTTGAAGCACCGCCAGCATGACCAAATTGATCGTATCTTCTTTTCTTTTCAGCATTACTCAAAACCTCATAGGCTTCAGCTGCTTC